>NZ_JAMYMR010000003.1:0-405295 GCF_040318635.1 Mesorhizobium sp. M1066 | reverse complement strand
ATTTTTATAACTAACCTCTCCTCACTCACGCCTGTCGCGCGTTGGGTGGGGGTCCGTGTGGGTTTTTACCCCCTTGGGCGCCCGCGCGCCGCCGGCGTTGCCCCGGCGCCCGCCCGAACGCCCACTTCAACCTTCAAGGGTTACCAGAGACCGATGAACCTGTTTCGTACGATTGGTTTGATGCTGTTGTTCCTGCTGGCGACGCTGTCGTCTTCGGGCGCCGGCGAAACCGATCTGCGCGGCATCATCGCCAAATTCGCCACGGCCAAGGGCTTTTCCGAGATCGGAGCCGTCGTCCACGAACTGGCTGCTGCCGGCGATCCGGCGGTGGAGCGGCCGCTTGCGGCACTGGCCGACGGCAACCTCTATGTCCGCAAGGCCGATTCCCTGGTGTTTGTCGGCAAGGAAGCGGGCGAAAGCGTCCAGCTTTCCGACCCGGTGAGCGGCGAGGCATCGGGCGAGGCGGCCAAGGACGACATCACCAAGATCAAGGTCAACAACACGCTGCGTCGCGTTATCCGAGATGCGTTGGGCACGCTGACGCTTGGCGCCAAGGATCCGGCTGTCCGCGTTGCCGCCGCCGACACCATGTTCAAGACGCCCGACGCCGCAAACATCGGACCGCTCGACACGGCAATCGCCGGTGAGAGCGTGGCCAGCGTCAAGGCGCTGCTCGAACAGGCTCGTGCCGCCTCCGTTCTGGTCTCCGACCGGCCTGAAGCCGACAAGCTCGCTGCAATTGCCCTGATCGGCGCGCGTGGCGACCGCGATGCGGTTTCCCTGCTCACCTCGGTCGAGGCGAATTCCACCGACGCGGTCAAGCAAGCGGCGACGACCGCAATCGCCAACATCAATTCGACGCTGGCCTTCTGGGATGCCGGGCAGAACATCTGGTACGGCATCTCGCTGGGCTCGGTGCTGCTGCTGGCGGCAATCGGCCTTGCCATCACCTTCGGCGTCATGGGCGTCATCAACATGGCGCATGGCGAGATGGTCATGCTCGGCGCCTACACGACCTTCGTCGTCCAGCAGGTGATCCGCACCTCCTTTCCCGGCCTGTTCGACTGGTCGCTGGTCATTGCGCTGCCGCTGGCTTTCCTCGTCGCGGCCCTGGTTGGCCTGATCATCGAGCGCGGCGTCATCCGTTTCCTCTATGGCCGGCCGCTGGAAACACTGCTTGCGACTTGGGGCGTCTCGCTGATCCTGCAGCAAGCGGTGCGTTCGATCTTCGGGCCAACCAACCAGGAGGTCGGCAACCCCTCGTGGATGTCGGGCTCGTTCAATGTCGGACAGTTGGCGATCACCTGGAACCGCCTGTGGATCCTCGTTTTCGCGCTCGCTGTCTTCGGCATCCTGCTCTACGTGATGAAGCGCACGCCCTGGGGCCTGCAGATGCGCGCCGTCACCGCCAACCGGCGCATGGCCGCCTCGATGGGCATCAGGACGCCATGGGTAGACGCGCTGACTTTCGCGCTCGGCTCCGGCATTGCAGGCATTGCCGGTGTCGCGCTCAGCCAGATCGACAACGTCTCGCCCAATCTCGGTCGCGGCTACATCATCGACAGCTTCATGGTCGTTGTCTTCGGCGGCGTCGGCAATCTGTGGGGCACGCTGGTCGGCGCCTTCTCGCTTGGCATCGTCAACAAGTTTCTCGAGCCCTATGCGGGCGCGGTGCTCGGCAAGATCGTCGTGCTGGTGCTGATCATCCTGTTCATCCAGAAGCGCCCGCGCGGCCTGTTCGCGCTCAAGGGCAGGGCGGTGGAAGCATGATCACGGGACGCTTCTTTGCCGCCGGCGCGGACCGCCGCATCGCCATCACGATCTTCATCCTGCTGGCGGTGGCCGTCATCGTGCCGTTGCTCAACCTTGCGGTGTCTCCTACCAGTGCCTTCTACATCCCATCCTACATTGTCGCGCTGACCGGCAAATATCTCTGCTATGCGCTGCTCGCCTTGGCACTCGATCTTGTCTGGGGCTATTGCGGCATCCTTTCGCTCGGCCACGGCGCCTTCTTCGCGCTCGGCGGCTATGCGATGGGCATGTATCTGATGCGCCAGATCGGCTCACGCGGCGTCTACGGCAATCCCATCTTGCCCGACTTCATGGTGTTCCTGAACTACAAGGAATTGCCCTGGTTCTGGTACGGTTTCGACCATTTCTGGTTCGCCGGCCTCATGGTGCTCGCGGTGCCCGGCCTGCTCGCTTTCGTCTTTGGCTGGTTCGCTTTCCGCAGCCGCGTCACCGGCGTTTATCTCTCGATCATCACCCAGGCGATGACGTACGCGCTGCTGCTTGCCTTTTTTCGCAACGACATGGGGTTCGGCGGCAACAACGGCCTGACCGATTTCAAGGATATTCTCGGCTTCAACGTGCAGGCCGACACGACGCGTTCGGCGCTGTTCGCCGCCAGCGCCGTGATGCTTGCGCTTGCCGTGTTCGTCACCTGGGCAATCGTTGGCTCCAAATACGGCAAGCTCCTGATGGCGGTGCGCGATGCCGAGAGCCGCACGCGCTTCCTCGGCTGGCGGGCCGAGAACGTAAAACTGTTTGCCTTCACCGTCTCGGCTGTCATGGCCGGCATAGCCGGCGCGCTCTACGTGCCGCAGGTCGGCATCATCAATCCGGGCGAGTTCGAGCCGGCCAATTCGATTGAAGTCGTCGTCTGGGCGGCTGTCGGCGGACGCGGCACCATTGTCGGGCCGATCATCGGTGCGTTGCTGGTCAATGCCGGCAAATCCTGGTTCACCGGCGTTCTGCCGGAGTTCTGGCTATTTGCTTTGGGCGGGCTGTTCGTCGCCGTCACGCTTTTGCTGCCCAACGGCATCATCGGCATGTGGGACAGCTGGCGCGGCAACGCCAGGGCGTTGCGTGCAGCTTCTGTTGCCGAGGAAGCCGGCAGCGACCCCGACGTCCCGCCGCCGGCGAAAATCGTTCGCAGCGAGGCGAGAAAGCCCGGCGACTGGTCCGCCAGCAACCCCGAACCGCAGCCGGCGGAGTGAGCGGCGATGTCGAAGTCGAACACGATCCTTTATCTCGACGGCGTCTCGGTCTCCTTCGACGGCTTTCGCGCCATCAACAATCTGTCGCTGGTGCTCGACAAGGGTGAGATGCGCGCCATCATCGGCCCCAACGGCGCCGGCAAGACGACGATGATGGACATCGTCACCGGCAAGACGCGGCCCGACGAAGGCGACGTGTTCTTCGACGGCCAGGTCGATCTGACCAAGCATGATGAGGCCGAGATCGCCATGATGGGCATCGGCCGCAAGTTTCAGAAGCCGACGGTGTTCGAAAGCCACACTATCGAGGAAAACCTGATGCTGGCGCTAAAGGGGCCGCGCTCGATCTTCCCGGCGCTGTTCCATCGCCGCTCGGCCGCCGAGACGCGGCAGATCGATGACATCCTCGGCATCATCCGGCTTGGCGACAAGCGTGACGAACTGGCGGCCAATCTCAGCCACGGACAAAAGCAGTGGCTCGAGATCGGCATGCTCTTGGCGCAGGACCCGAAACTGCTTCTGGTCGACGAACCGGTCGCCGGCATGACCGATGCCGAGACCGAGGAAACCGCGCGGCTGCTCAAGGATATTGCCCGCGACCATTCGGTCATCGTCGTCGAGCACGACATGCATTTCGTGCGCGAACTCGGCGTCAAGGTCACCTGCCTGCATGAGGGCTCGGTGCTGAGTGAGGGCACACTCGATTTCGTGTCGGCCGACGAGCGTGTCGTCGAAGTCTATCTGGGGAGATGAGCATGGTTTGGCGGGTGCAGTTCCATCACTTCGATCTGTCGTTTCTGCGGTTCTGGAAAAGGCGCTGACATGCTCGAAGTTTCCAATGCCACGCTCCACTACGGCGCCGCCCAGGCGCTGCGCGGGGTGTCGTTGAAGGCGGGCGCCGGCAAGATCACCTGCGTGCTCGGCCGCAACGGCGTCGGCAAGACCAGTTTGATGAGATCGATCGTCGGCCACCACCGGCTGACGAGCGGAAGCGTTGCCTTCGAGGGGAAGGCGCTCGACCGGAGCGCGGCGTATGACCGCGCCCGGTCGGGCATCGCATTCGTGCCGCAGGGCAGGGAGATCTTTCCGCTGCTCACCGTGCGGGAAAATCTCGAATCGGGCTTCGCGCCGCTGAAGCGGGCCGACCGCAACATTCCCGCGCATGTCTTCGAATTGTTTCCGGTGCTCAAGCAGATGCTCGGCCGCCGTGGCGGCGACCTTTCCGGCGGCCAGCAGCAGCAGCTCGCCATCGGCAGGGCGCTGGTGATGCGGCCGAAACTGCTGGTGCTCGACGAACCGACCGAGGGCATACAGCCGTCGATCATCAAGGATATCGGCCGTGCCATCCGCTATCTGCGCGACCAGGCCGGCATTGCCGTGCTTCTGGTCGAACAATATCTCGACTTCTGCCGCGAGCTCGCCGACGAGGTCAACATCATGGATCGGGGCCTGATCGTCCATACCGGCCCGGCGGAAGATCTCGATAGGGCGGATGTCCGCAAGTTCCTGACGGTGTAAAATCGGCGCTGAACTTCAGTTGACGATCCAAAATCCTTGGCAAGTCCAATATTTCTCCGATCCCGCCATCTGCGTCACTGGTGCACCATGGGCTGCGTGCTACTCTTTCCCAGGGCTTTTGTGAGTCGGCCGCTTCCGTATCAGTCTGGTTCATCGCAGATCGAGGGCGCGGCTAGCACCGGGCAAGTTTCACGCAAGCAAGGCTTCCTAGCTTCCCTCCTGCGATCTCTGTCGTTCAAACGCGTTTGGGCACACAGGCCAAGGGACAGCCATGGAACGTTACGTCGAGGACTACCAGAAGCGGCGGCTTACCGAGCGCGTCGATATCATCACAGCCATCAACATCTTGAAGTCCCAAGGCTACGACCACGACGACCTGATCGAGGAAATCACCAAGGTCTTCTATGTCGACCTGGATGCCTTCAATGAAATCGTCATGGCGGCATAAGAGCCGCATTCGCCCGTCCCGGTCGTAGCCATGGCATCGATGCGCGTGGTTTAACCCGCGCGCCGGAATGCCGAGGCGGTGACCCGGTTGCGGCCGCCGCGTTTGGCGGCGTAGAGCGCTTTGTCGGCGGCGCTGAGCACTTTGTCGAAGCTGAGGCCTTCCTTGGTGCCGAAGGCAAAGCCGGCACTGACCGTGCATATCAGCGAGCCTGTTTCGGTTTCGATGCGACGCGCGGCGAAAGCTGCCCGTATGGCTTCGGCGGTGGCTTCCACCGTTTCGGGCAATGTCCGCTTCAGCACCAGCGCGAATTCCTCGCCGCCCATGCGCGCGGCCACGTCGGCCGGGCGAAGATTGCCGGCGAGGTCCCTGGCGAACACCTTCAGCACTTCATCGCCGGCGGCGTGGCCGAATTCGTCGTTGATGGCCTTGAAGCTGTCGAGGTCGAAGACAACCACCGCCGTGAAGGCACCGACCGGGGCATCGCCGTGCAGGTCGAACAGCGCGCGCCTGTTGAGCAGGCCGGTCAGCGGGTCGGTCAGAGCGTTGTGGCGGTGATGCCTGGCCAGACGTCCCTGATTGAGCGCCAGGGAAAGCGCCCCGATGCCGGTCATGCTGGCGATGACGATGATGAGGCTCAGTTCCTCGGCCCAGTTGCTGGGTGCTTGCCCAAGGATCAGCTTTCCATCCCAGGCAAGAACCATGGCGCATAGAGCGAAGGACGTGGCCGTGGCCGAATAGAGCGCGGTGATGCCGATCGTCAGGGCGGGGGCTTCGTCGCGGCCTTCCCAGTATTCGAACGCCGTTGCGAACAGAAGCAATGCGGCGAAGGCATTTTCGAACATGAAGCCCAGCCCGTCATAGCCAAGCGCCATGGGAGGCAACGTCACAACCAGCGAAATGGCGCTGACAAGCACCGTTCGCGGCATTGGCGAGCCACCGGTCCTGAACTGGTAGGCGGCGCCCAGCATTGCCGAAAAACCGAGCAGGAGGAAAGCAAGCGTGGCGATGCCGAGCAGGCGCCCGGGCATGTCGATATAGGCGTCATAGACAAAAATATCGCCGACCACGAACACCAGGCTGATCGCCCATGTCAGCAGGAATTTCTCCGAGCGAGCGGTCAGCCACATGCCGAACAATGTCAGGCTCAGGCAGGCTGCGGAAAACCCGACAGCCAGCAGAAGTGAAGTGTAGTCGAGCGACATGCCCCTCGTCCTTGCCCGCGGCGGCCACAGATCGGCGATTTGGCCAGGCTGGACTCATGCAGCAAGGAGGTATCGATAAGGTTACGACGGTGGTGAAGATGCCATGATTCCGCTGCGTCAGAAGAGCACCGACAACAACAGCAGGGCTAGGCCGATACCCATCATCAACAGGCCTGGCCAATTCTGTGACAGGCCGAGGAAACTAAGCCCCCGCCGGCGTGGCTCGAGAGTCGGGCCTGGTGTTGCGAGGTTTGGTATCGGGCGATCTGGAACCACAGGCGCAGGATCGCTAAGCCGCCCGCGCCGAAGGACAGCGCCCGCCACGTACACAACGCCAGCGACAGTAAGCAATGCACCGAAGAGGATGACAGCCATTTGTCCTTGCCCTTCTTCAAGTCCTGCATCCGATGCAGGGACTTGCGGGATCGGTGGCTAAGCGTGATGTCGCACGCGTCGCCGCCTGCCAGGATAGAACGATCAAGGTGCCGGGCAGGTTCCAACAACAAAGCAAGGCGCCGGGTGGGCCGCTCTAATTCACTCGCTTCATCAATGCCATGGCGCCGAACGGCGCACGCACCTTGCCCTCGGTGATGAAGTAGACGAACACGTCGCGCGGCTTGACCGGCGCATCGGTGGCGGGATCGGCACGCCGCAGGTCGGCCGGCTGCTTACCCTGCGCCCAGATCTTGGCGCGCGCCGCCCATTCATCAAGGCCCTTTGGCGTGTAGCAATCGGGATTGTCGTCACTGCCGGTCTGCAGCCGTGCATAGACGAAATCACCGGTAACGTCGGCGATATCAGGATAT
Source organism: Mesorhizobium sp. M1066 (assembly GCF_040318635.1). NCBI lineage: Bacteria > Pseudomonadati > Pseudomonadota > Alphaproteobacteria > Hyphomicrobiales > Phyllobacteriaceae > Mesorhizobium > Mesorhizobium sp. M1066. The sequence continues at coordinate 398,322 of NZ_JAMYMR010000003.1, read as the reverse complement.
TTGGCATGGTCGGCATAGACGATCGCCACCTTGTACTTGCGCACCAGCGCGGCGAATTCCGGCACGACAAAACTGTCGTTGCGCACCTCGACCGCGTGACGCAGCGCGACGCCGTCCTGCTTTTCCGGCAGCAGTTTCAAAAAAGCTTCGAAATCGTCCGGATCGAACTTTTTCGTCGGCGCGAACTGCCACAGGATCGGCCCGAGCTTTTCGCCGAGCGCGGCCACGCCCGAGCCGAGAAAACGCATCATCGATTCGCCGGCCTCACCGAGCACGCGGCGGTTGGTGACGAAGCGGTTGCCTTTCAGCGCATAGACGAAACCGTCCGGCGCCTCGCTGGCCCATTTGACGAAGGTCGGCTCCTTGAAGCTCGAATAATAGGTGCCGTTGACCTCGATGCTCGGCACCTGCCGAGTGGCGTAGTTCAGCTGCTTGGCCTTGGAAAGCTTGTCGGGATAGAAGGACGTATCCCAGGGCTCGAAGGTCCAGCCGCCCATGCCGGCGCGGATTGTTCCCGATGTGCTCATTGTCATCCTCCCAAGTGAAGAAATCTGGCCGAGTTCAGAAAAATCAGGCCGTTTCACCGACTGGTTTTGCCATGTCGACGAGTACCCATCCTGGCCGGTAGGGATTGGGCCGGCGACCCGTTTCGTGGAAACCATAGGCCAGATAGAGCGCGATGTTCCGCTCCATCCTGGCGTTGGTGTAGAGCCGCACCTCGGGCAAGCTCCATAGCCGCGTCTGTTCATCCGCGTGTTTCAGCAGCGCGATGCCAAGCTCTCTGCCCTGAAAGTCGGGGGCGACGGCGACGGAAAAGATCATCGCATGATCGTCATGCCGCTCCAGGGTGAGCACTCCGGCTGACCTGTCGCCGCTCTCCAGCAGCCAGACCTCACCGCGCTCGATGCGCGGCGCATAGTCCTCGGTGACCGGGATCGGCTGTGCGCCGAACAGTGCGGTGTAAGGCGCGTAGGCGGCTTCGGTTAGCCACACGACAGCTGGGAGATCACCGGCACGCGCTCTTCGGATTGTCATTCAAAAAGCTCTCCCAGGCGCCAACCGGTCGATCGTCACTCCGCCGCTTCGCGCTTGCCTCCGGGGCGCCGCTCCAGCAGTTCCTTGAGGAACTGTCCGGTGTAGCTACGCTTTTCGCGCACGATCGCTTCCGGTGTGCCGGAGGCGACCAGTTCGCCGCCACCGTCGCCACCCTCGGGACCGAGGTCGAGCACCCAGTCGGCGGTCTTGATCACTTCGAGATTGTGCTCGATGACGACGACCGTGTTCCCCTGGTCGACCAGCTCGTGCAGCACTTCCAACAACTTGGCGACGTCGTGGAAGTGCAGGCCGGTGGTCGGCTCGTCGAGGATGTAGAGCGTCTTGCCGGTCGCCTTGCGCGACAGTTCCTTGGCGAGCTTGATGCGCTGCGCCTCGCCGCCCGACAGCGTCGTCGCCTGCTGGCCGATATGGATGTAGCCGAGGCCGACCTGCTTCAGCGTGTCGAGCTTGTCGCGCACGCCGGGCACCGCGGCGAAGAAATCGACGCCTTCCTCGACGGTCATGTCGAGCACGTCGGCGATCGACTTGCCCTTGAACAGGACATCGAGCGTCTCTCTGTTGTAGCGCTTGCCGTGGCAGACGTCGCAGGTGACGTAGACGTCGGGCAGGAAGTGCATCTCGATCTTGATGACGCCGTCGCCCTGGCAGGCCTCGCAGCGGCCGCCCTTGACGTTGAACGAGAAGCGGCCGGGCTGATAGCCGCGCGCCTTGGCCTCGGGAAGGCCGGCGAACCAGTCGCGGATCGGCGTGAAGGCGCCGGTGTAGGTGGCGGGGTTGCTGCGCGGGGTCCTGCCAATGGGCGACTGGTCGATGTCGATGACTTTGTCGAGGAATTCGAGGCCCTCGATACGGTCATGATCGGCCGGGTGCTCGCGCGAGCCCATGATGCGCCGCGAGGCGGCCTTGAACAGCGTCTCGATCAGGAAGGTCGACTTGCCGCCGCCCGACACGCCGGTGACGGCGGTGAAGGTGCCGAGCGGGATTTCGGCGGTGACGTTCTTGAGGTTGTTGCCGCGCGCGCCGACGATCTTGAGGCGGCGGTTTTTCTTCGCCTCGCGGCGCACGCCAGGCGTTGCCACTTCGAGCGCGCCCGACAGATATTTGCCGGTGATCGAATTGGGGTTGGCCATGACCTGCTGCGGCGTGCCCTGGGCGATGATCTCGCCGCCATGGATGCCGGCGGCCGGACCCATGTCGACGACATAGTCGGCATGCAGGATGGCGTCCTCGTCATGCTCGACGACGATCACCGTGTTGCCGATGTCGCGCAGGTGCTTGAGCGTGTCGAGCAAGCGCGCATTGTCGCGCTGATGCAGGCCGATCGACGGCTCGTCCAGCACATAGAGCACGCCGGTGAGGCCGGAGCCGATCTGCGACGCCAGCCGGATGCGCTGGCTTTCACCGCCCGACAGCGTGCCGGAATTGCGCGACAGCGTCAGATAATCGAGCCCGACATCGTTGAGGAAGCGCAGCCGCTCGCGGATCTCCTTCAACACGCGCACCGCGATCTCGTTCTGCTTGTCGTTGAGCGACGCAGGCAGGTCGGTGAACCACTGGTCGGCCTTGCGGATCGAAAGTTCGGTGACTTCGCCGATGTGCTTGCCGGCGATTTTTACGGCCAGCGACTCGGGCTTCAGGCGGTAGCCCTTGCAAACCGGGCAGGGCGTGGCCGACATGAAACGCTCGATTTCCTCGCGCATCCATGCGGATTCGGTCTCTTTCCAGCGCCGCTCCAGATTGGGGATGACGCCTTCGAAGGTTTTCGTGGTCTTGTAAGAGCGCAGGCCGTCATCATACTGGAAGGTGATCTCGCGCTCGCCGGTGCCGCGCAGGATGGCTTCCTTTGCCTCTTCGGTCAGGTCCTTGAACTTGTCGCCGAGCTTGAAACCATAGGCCTTGCCGAGCGCTTCCAGCGTTTGCGCGTAATAGGGCGAGGTCGACTTGGCCCACGGGCTGACGGCGCCGTCGCGCAACGAGATGTTTTCGTCCGGCACGATCAGATTGCCGTCGATGGCGCGCTGGCTGCCGAGGCCATCGCAGGTCGGGCAGGCGCCGAACGGGTTGTTGAACGAGAACAGGCGCGGTTCGATTTCCGGAATGGTGAAGCCGGAGACCGGACAGGCGAACTTTTCCGAGAACAGGATGCGTTCATGCGTCTCGTTCTTCGACTTGTTGACCGAATCCTCGCCGGTCTGGCTGGCGTCGAGCGGCTTGTCGGCGAACTCGGCGACCGCCAGCCCTTCGGCCAGCTTCAGCGCCGTTTCGATGGAGTCGGCAAGCCGGGTCGCCAGATCGCCGCGCACGACGATACGGTCGACGACGACGTCGAGGTCATGCTTGTACTTCTTGTCCAGCGCCGGCACGTCGGCGATCTCATAGAAGACGCCGTCGACCTTGACGCGCTGGAAGCCCTTCTTCTGCAGCTCCAGCAGTTCCTTGCGGTACTCGCCTTTGCGGCCGCGCACCATCGGCGCCAGGATGAACAGGCGGGTGCCTTCCTCGACCGCCAGCACGCGGTCGACCATCTGCGAAACCGTCTGGCTCTCGATCGGCAGGCCGGTAGCCGGCGAATAGGGAATGCCAACGCGGGCGAACAGCAGCCGCATGTAGTCGTAGATCTCGGTGACGGTGCCAACCGTCGAACGCGGGTTCTTCGAGGTGGTCTTCTGCTCGATGGAAATGGCAGGCGACAGGCCGTCGATCTGGTCGACGTCAGGCTTCTGCATCATTTCAAGGAATTGCCGTGCGTAGGCCGACAGACTTTCGACATAGCGACGCTGGCCTTCGGCATAGATGGTGTCGAAGGCAAGCGACGATTTGCCGGAACCCGACAGGCCGGTCATGACAATCAGGCTGTCACGCGGCAGGTCGAGATCGACATTCTTCAGATTGTGTTCGCGCGCCCCGCGAATGGAAAGATATTTATGGTCGGCCATCGCCGGTCGCCGCCTCAGAATCTGGAATTTCCTGGAATGGCGGGTTTTCCCAACCATCCCCTATGTAGGTAGTTTTGCCGCCACGTCGAGAGACGCCACAATTCCCGACAAAAGCGTTTAAGCGTCTTTCGCGTGAACGGGCAAGCGGAAAGAACAAAGACCGAACACGCTCCTGACAAAGCTGTGCAAAAAACTGACTTGCACGTAACCTTCCGGCGATCACATTTTTCGGTAACCGGCTATTGAAGGTTGACGTCGCCGACTCAGGGGAGCAGTCTTCGGCAGTCAACGAAGCCGGCCGTCTTTCGATGGTCTCGCCGCCCAGAGGCGGCCTGCGAGACGCCGCAGGCATTCGCGATTTGTGCTTCGGGACGACAACGTCGCAATGGACAAAGGAGCGGAGCTATGACGCCACCGGATCGTCCCCCAGGGTTCCAGTTGTCACTGGAACCGCGGCAGGCATAAGTGCCAGGGTTTAGCGTTTTCGCCACCCGACAAACCGTGACCTGCCTATCCCGTAAAAATCAGAGACTGCTAGTCGGATCGTCGGCTGAACGCCGCGTTGCATCCGAAATCAAATGCCGGCAGTACACTCCCGGTAGAAATTGGATTTGAGATCCAAAAAGGCCCCGTCCGTTTGCGCAAAGCACGGCGGGGCCGTTTTTATGTGCGGGTTGTCTTGCAGGCGCAGCGCAGCACGCCGGCACCACTATCAGTGGCGCGGCAGCCCGATTGAGCCGGCGCCGACATCAACGGTGATGCTGCCGGAAATCCTGACATCCGTATCGCCGATCTTGAACTGGCCATTGCCGCTGCCGAGAAACGCGTCATCGGGCTCGGGAGCCGGCTTGGCGATGCGGTAGTCGCCTGTCACGCCGGGCAGGGCGCCTTTCTGCGCCGACGGCGAGTTTTCATCGGCAAACGCTGCGCCGCTCACGAAGCCGGCAAAAGCGAGCACTACAACGGCGATGACGCGGTGCAACGATTTGGGCAGATGAATGTCGGTCATCCCAGGACTATAGTGGCGTGCCGCCGACGGGACCAGACCGGCATCGTCAAATCTTCGAAAGCGCGTCGCGTTCGAACGGATTCAGGTGACGCGCTTTCGGTCTTTGTTTTCATGCATGTCGTTGCCCCAAAACCGGGGCACTTTTGGGCGACAAGCATGAGAGCCGGCAGCGCTCCGATCCGGCCCTGGCTTTACGCCGCTTTTTTTCGCGTGTCGAAAACGTGGTCGACGATGCCCCAGGCCTGGGCCTCGCGGGCGGTCATGAAGTGGTCGCGGTCCAGGGTGCGCTCGACCTCTTCATAGGTACGGCCGCAATGCTGCGCATAGAGCTCGGCCATGTGCCGTTTCGTCTGGCCGATGCGCTCGGCATGGCGCTGGATATCGGAGGCCTGGCCCTGGAACCCGCCCAGCGGCTGATGCAGCAGGATGGTGGCGTTCGGCAGTGAGATACGACGCCCGGCCGTGCCTGCCATCAGCAGGAACGAGGCCATCGAGGCGGCAAAGCCCATGCACACTGTAGACACCGGGCAGCTGATATATTGCATCGTGTCGTAGATGGCGAAGCCGCTGGTCACCACACCGCCCGGCGAGTTGATGTAGAGCGAGATCTCCTTGTCGGGATTGTCCGATTCCAGCGACAGCAACTGCGCGCAGACCAGCGCCGAGATGTCGTCGTTGATCTCGCCATTGATGAAGACGATGCGCTCGCGCAGCAGTCGCGAGAAAATGTCGAAGGCGCGTTCGCCGCGGCTCGATTGCTCGATCACCATCGGCACCAGACTGGCAACACCGCTCATGATCTTCTCTCCATTGTCCTTGTTCAGGCTGCACGCAGCAAGAGGCGAGGCGCGTTTGCTGCGATTGGCTTGCGTGAACCGTTTGCGTCGAGCGAAAGCCGGCAGCCGGCGCCTGCCATGGCGACCGCGGGCATTGCCTTGCGGGCGAAGCCGTCATGGACAATGCGCAGATGGGTGCCGCCGGAAACGGTTCGGGCAAGTGTGAAGGTGACAATGCTGTCCAATGGGCTGTCCAATGGGCTGTCGAGCGGATCCTGCCGCGCGGCGTCGCCTGGCTGCTCCCGCCAGGAATAGCGCAGCAGCTTCTCCGGCTCGGCGTCGAGAATTTCGCATTCGATCGCTGTCTCAGGTCCGGCAAAGGCAAAACGATTGCCGGTCTCGGGGCTGATGTCGTTCGGCATCATCCAGGCGGCGAGCAGCTCCGGCACGGTCAGGGCCCGCCACACCTTTTCTGGCGGCTCGGCAAGGTCGTACTCGAATTCGAGCGCATCAAGGGTGACTTTGGTCTGGCTCTCGTCGATCATTGATCCATGTCCTTCAAAACCGTCTTCAGCCTTTCGATGCGCTCCGGCCAGAAGGTCCGGTAGCGTTCGATCCAGGAGAGCAGGGGGGCAAGCCCTTGCGGATCGGCGCGGTAGAAGGCGTTGCGGCCGGCTCGCCGCTCGACCACAAGGCCGGCGCCGCGCAGCACCGCCAGATGCTGCGATACGGCGGGTTGCGACACAGTCATGCCGCTGCGCAGCTGCGATACGCTCATCTCGCTTGTCGCGAGGCGCTCGAAGACGGCGCGGCGGGTTGGGTCGGCAAGGGCGCGGAAAATCTCTGCTTCGATCATGGCAAAAGCATAAGTCGATACTTATTGATTTGGCAAGCGCTCTTTTCAGACCCATATGCGGGGCTGGTGCATTGCTGCCATTCCTTGACAACCAGCAGCGATGCAGATAGGAACGAAAAGGGAACAAAAACCTTGTGGGAAAAGCCAGCCATAGCAGGCGGCTGGCGTCTGCAGCCTGTAAGGTGCTGCGACAAAAATTTGTTTCGGATGAGCGCGGAGAAATATCATGGCGGGTAGCGTCAACAAGGTCATTCTGGTCGGCAATCTCGGTGCGGATCCTGAAATCCGCCGGCTGAATTCGGGCGAGCCGGTCGTCAACATCCGCATCGCGACGTCGGAAAGCTGGCGCGACAAGAATTCCGGCGAGCGCAAGGAAAAAACCGAGTGGCACAATGTCGTCATCTTCAATGAGGGCATCGCCAAGGTGGCGGAGCAGTATCTGAAGAAGGGCATGAAGGTCTATGTCGAGGGCCAACTGCAGACGCGCAAATGGCAGGATCAGACCGGTGCCGACAAGTACACGACGGAAGTCGTGCTGCAGAAGTTCCGTGGCGAGTTGCAGATGCTCGACGCGCGCGGACAGGGCGAGGGCGGTCAGGTCGGCGGCTATTCCGGCGGCAGCAGCCGTGGTTCCGATTTCGGCCAGTCCAGCCCGAGCGAAGGCTTCAATCGCGGCGGCGGCGGTGGTGCCAAGAGTGGCGGCGGTGGCGGTTCGTCGCGCGAACTGGACGACGAAATCCCGTTTTGATCGCAATGGCAGATACTATTTTGGCTTAAGTCAAACATTGCGCCCCGAGAGTCCCTCATGGACTTTCGGGGTTTTGCATTGTCGAATTGAGCGCTGCCTTGGCGATCAACGAAATATGGCGAAGGACGAGTTCGATGAAAGCACGCGTAAAATGGGTCGAGGAGCGCACCTTTGTCGGCGAGTCCGGTAGCGGCCACAAGGTCGTGCTCGGAACCGCGCTCGGACCGGAAGGCAACACGCCGGGGCCGAGCCCGATGGAGCTGGTGCTGATCGGCACCGGCGGCTGTTCGGCCTATGATGTCGTCCACATCCTCGAAAAGGGCCGCGAAGCGGTCGAGGATTGCGTCGTCGAACTCGACGCCGACCGGGCCGAAACCGAGCCTAGGGTGTTTACCCGCATTCATATGCATTTCGTCGTCAAGGGCCGAGCGCTCTCGCCCGACAAGGTCAAACGGGCGATTGATCTCTCGATCGAGAAATACTGCTCGGCTTCAGCGATGCTGGCCAAGACGGCGACGATCACGCATGATTTTGAAGTGGTCGATACTGCTGCTTGAGTGAGGGTCGGGCCGATGTCCATAGCAGCTTCGCCCAAGGCATCACTCTACGGCCTCCTTGTCGCTGAAATAGCGCGAATTGCCGCGCAGAACGAACCAATACAGCTGACTTCCGAAGGAAAATTTGTTGATAGGAAACAAACAGATAGAGCTGAAGTCGGCCGAAAGGGAAGTGTTTTCTGTCACAACTTCACGTCGGCCTTCGAGAGGGCTTCTTTCGTCCTCTGGGCACTTGAGATAGCCGAGCCTGTCAAGCAGGCTGGTGCACATTGGACCATAGTTCGAGATCCCGGCAGCATGAGGCCTTACTATCAACTTCAGCACGATGTCGATTACATAGCTGCCGTGGCAGCTAACGAGGTGTCACGTATTTTCCCGTCTCTGGATTATGTCTTGAGTGCATATCTCGATGTAGTCGAGCAGTCGATGTATCTCTTGGTCGAGTTCGCAAAAATATTGAACGATAGCAGCGAATGGGACTCGGAAAAACAACTTAAACAGGTAGTCGGCTCGACGTTGCCGGACGGATATACAGGAGCGCGCGCGGAACTGCCGGCCGTTTTTGAATCGTCAGTTCCCCGATTGGCGACGTTGCTGGAGAGAACAGGCTATATCAGCAGCGAAAATGGCCCTCTAGCTTGGACCGAAGTGGCCGCACCGGCTTTGCGTGGCAACTGGTACGCCTTGCAAGGCGGCGATGTCAGCATTGATGATGGCCGACCTCGGCTGCGGCTACCGAACTAGATAGGAAGTGTCTGCCGTTCAGCCCGCCATCAGCGCCTTGATGCCGTCCGCCACGAACTGCACCGCCAGTGCCGCCAGGATGACGCCGAGCAGCCGCGTGAGGATCGAACGCCCGGTTTGGCCGAGGATGCGATCGATGCGTTCCGACAGCACGAACACCAGATAGGTGATGGCGAGGCAGACGAAGATGATGCCGACCAGCGCCGCCTGCGCGGCAAAGCCCTCGAACGAACCAGAAAGCAGCACCGTCGCCGAAATGGCGCCGGGGCCGGCGATCAGCGGGATCGCCAGCGGAAAGGCGGCGATGTTGTGGATCATGTCCTTGGTGATGGCGACGTCGCCGATCTTCTCCTTGCGGTCCTGCCTTCGCTCGAACACCATTTCGAAAGCGATGAAGAACAGCAAGAAGCCACCAGCGACGCGAAAGGCCGGCAGCGTGATGCCGAACACCGACAGGATCGAGGCGCCGGCAACCGCAAACAGCGCCATCACCAGGAAACCGATGATCGAGGCGCGGACAGAAACCTGCTGGCGCTCCTCGCGGTTCATGCCGCGCGTCACGGCGAGGAACAGCGGCGCCAGGCCAGGCGGATCGATGGTCACGAGAATGGTAACGAAGGCATTGAACAGGCTGTCGAAACTCGGCATCTCTGACCCCTCCCGCCGGGCCGAGCCCGTACCAGGATATTGGTAGAGCAAAGCCCGGTCGGTGGGAACTGTCAGGACAGCGAAACTGGGTTTAGCCGGCACTGCCGCAATAGGCCTCGATGCGATAGCCGTCCGGGTCGACGACAAAGGCGGCATAGTAGTTGTCGCCATAGTCGGCGCGCAGGCCCGGAGCGCCATTGTCACTGCCGCCTTCGCGCAGAGCGCGGGCATGGAAAGTGTCGACGCTGGCCCGCGTTGGTGCGGCGAAGCAGAAATGCAGACCGGATTTGTCGTCTGGTGGCACCGGCCGAGCTGCCTCGTTCACCCATAACACGACGTTTTGAGCGCCATAACCAAGCGAGCCCGGTGACTGGCTCAGACAGCTGTAGCTGAGCGGCTTCAGTGCGGCATCATAGAAGCGCTTGGCGGCGGCGGCGTCGCGGACGCCGATCGAGATATGATCGAACATGATTTTCTCCATCGTTACAACGCTTTGCGATGTCAGCTTGCTGTTGCCCGCCGCGCCAGAAACTCGACCTCCAGCCGCCATGTCGCGCCATTGTCGTGCGAGCGCTCGCCGAGCCAGCGGAAGGAGTTTTCCGTGATGCGCGAAAAACTCCAGCGCACCGAAGAGCCGGTGTCGTCGGCGCCGACTTGCACGATCGTGTCGCCCTCGGCGCGGCCGAGCTGGCGGCTGAAATACTGGTTGCGCGGATCGCTCCAGAAGATGTGCCAGGCATCCGCGCCGGGGTCGTAGACGCGTAGTGTCGTGCCGTAGAATGTCCATGCGCCCAGCGAGGGCGAGGGGCCGGCGTCACGCGCGGGCAGGATCCAGACGTCCTGGATCGCCCGGCCCTCGAGCACCCAGCCGAAATGCACCTCGCCACGCCCGGTCAGCACGGTGCCGTCCTCGAGATGGCGCGAGGCATCGAACGCCCAGGCGCCGGCGAAGCGCCCGTAAAGGTTCAGCTTTTCGGCAAGCCCGTCGATAGGTCCGGGACTGTGCAAGGCTTCGGCAAAGGAGGATTGGTCAAACATGGTTCAGCCCTCTTCTTGTCAGGAGACCGGGAAGAGTAGGCGGTGACGGGGTTCTGGACTTGGGAAAAATTGCTATATTTCGGCCATGACAGCGACAACGCATACGCTTGCATCCGGCCCGGGCTGGCGCGTGGCGGACGTGATCTGCACGGCCGGCGCCGGCGACCGGCCGTTCGAGGAAGCACATCAGGATTTCTGCGTCGCTGCCGTCACCAGCGGCACGTTCCGCTACCGTGCGCAACAAGGCACGGCGGTGCTGGCGCCCGGCGCGCTCCTGCTCGGCAATCCCGGCACATGCTACGAGTGCGGGCACGAGCATGGCAGCGGCGACCGTTGCCTGTCGTTTCATTTCGGACCGTCCTACATGGAACGGATCGTGGCTGGCGTGCAGGGCGCCAGGAAGCTCGCTTTCGAGGCGCCGCGCCTGCCGCCTTTATCCGCTTTGGCGCCGCTGCTGACCGAGGCGGAAACCGCGCGCGAGATGGCCGACCTGGACGCCTTCGAGGAACTCGGGCTGCGCATAGCCAGTGCTGCCGTGACGGCTGCCACCGGCGCCACGCATGTCAGGCGCACGCCGAGCCGTCGCGATCAGAAACGGGTTGCCGAGGCTGTGCGGCGGATAGAGCTGGATGCCGACGGACCGGTCTCGCTCTCAGCGCTTGCGGATGAAACTGCGACCAGTCCTTACCATTTCCTGCGTGTTTTCCGGCAGGTCGCGGGCATGACGCCCTATCAGTTCCTGCTCAAGACGCGGCTGCACAGGGCGGCGGTGCGGCTGCACATGTCGGATGATGCGGTCTCGGCCATCGCCTTCGAGGCCGGCTTCAACGATCTGTCGACGTTCAACCGCCGGTTTCGGCGTGTCATGGGCGAAACGCCCGGCAAGTATCGCGCCCGCCGTGGCGCAATGGGTGTTCGCGTCTCGTGAATCGGCTCAGGTGCTCGCAAGGGCGGCCACAGGGTCCAATCCATCGCACTCGGGGCTTTCGCTCAGGGAAAACGTCCATTGCAGGCTTTTGCGTCGATGGCGGCGAAACCGCCTTGGCCATATCGTCGCAATCAGTGGTATCCATTTGAAATTACCACCAAAAATGACACTGGAAAAGTGCCTGACATGTTGGAGTTTCAGCCTTGCTTCCTATATAAGCACCAAGTGATTCCTGATTAGATTGTGATCCGATTTGACCGACCAGAAGACACCGCGCGGCGCCGACGGCGGCCCCACCGGCATCGAGCCGATATCCATCGTCGAGGAGATGCAGCGCTCCTATCTCGATTACGCCATGAGCGTGATCGTCAGCCGTGCGCTGCCCGATGTGCGCGACGGCCTGAAGCCGGTGCATCGCCGCATTCTCTTCGCCGCCCATGAGAGCGGTTACCACTGGAACCGCAAATATGTGAAGTCGGCGCGTCCGGTCGCCGACGTGATGGGTAAATACCATCCGCATGGCGACGCTTCCATCTATGACGCCTTGGTGCGTATGGCGCAGGACTGGTCGCTGCGCGTGCCGCTGATCGACGGGCAGGGCAATTTCGGCTCCATCGACGGCGATCCGCCGGCGGCGATGCGCTACACGGAAGCGCGGCTGACCAAGGTCGCACACGAGCTTTTGGAGGATATCGACAAGGACACCGTCGATTTCCAGGATACGTATGATGCGTCGGGCAGCGAACCCAAGGTTCTGCCGGCACGGTTTCCCAACCTGCTGGTCAACGGCTCGGGCGGCATCGCCGTCGGCATGGCGACCAACATCCCGCCGCACAATCTCAGCGAGATCTGCAACGGCGCCATCGCCCTCATCGACAACCCGGCGATCGACCTGCCGGCATTGATGGAGATCATTCCGGGGCCGGATTTCCCGACCGGCGCCATCGTGCTTGGCCGTTCCGGCATCTACAGTGCCTATTCGACCGGCCGCGGCTCCATCGTCATGCGTGGGCGTGTCAACATCGAACAGCGCGGCAACGACCGCGAGTCGATCATCATCACCGAAGTTCCCTATCAGGTGAACAAGTCGTCGATGATCGAGAAGATGGCCGAACTGGTGCGCGACAAGCGCATCGAGGGCATTTCCGATATCCGCGACGAGAGCGACCGCCAGGGTTACCGGGTCGTCATCGAGCTGAAGCGCGACGCCGTTGCCGACGTCATCCTCAACCAGCTCTATCGCTTCACCCCGCTACAGACCTCCTTCGGCGCCAATATGGTGGCGCTGAACGGCGGCAAGCCGGAAGTGATGAACCTGACCGACATGCTGAAGGCGTTCGTCGCTTTCCGCGAGGAGGTGATCACAAGGCGCACGAAATTCCTGCTGCGCAAGGCGCGCGACCGCGCCCATGTGCTGGTCGGTCTCGCCATCGCCGTCGCCAACATCGATGAGATCATCAAGCTGATCCGCACCGCGCCGGATCCGCAGACGGCGCGCGAACAGTTGATGGAGCGCCGCTGGCCGTCCGGCGACGTCGAATCGCTGATCCTTCTGATCGACGATCCGCGCCATCGCATCAACGAGGACGGCACCTACAATCTGTCCGAGGAGCAGGCGCGCGCCATCCTCGAACTGCGCCTGCAGCGCCTGACCGCGCTCGGCCGCGACGAAATCGCCGACGAGTTGAACACGATCGGCGCCGAAATCATCGATTATCTGGACATTTTGTCGTCCCGCGCGCGCGTCCAGCAGATCGTCAAGGACGAGCTTGCCGCCGTACGCGACGAGTTTGGCACGCCGCGCCGCACCGAGCTCACCGATGGTGGGGCGGACATGGAAGACGAGGACCTGATCCAGCGCGAGGACATGGTCGTGACGGTGAGCCACTCCGGCTACATCAAGCGCGTGCCGCTGTCGCTCTACCGGGCGCAGCGCCGCGGCGGCAAGGGCCGCTCCGGCATGTCGACCAAGGAAGAGGATTTCGTCACCCGGCTGTTCGTGGCCAACACGCATACGCCGGTGCTGTTCTTCTCGTCGCGCGGCATCGTCTACAAGGAAAAAGTCTGGCGCCTGCCGATCGGCAACCCGCAGTCGCGCGGCAAGGCGCTGATCAACATGCTGCCGCTGGAGCAGGGCGAGCGCATCACCACCATCATGCCGCTGCCCGAGGACGAGACCAGCTGGGGCGAACTCTACGTGATGTTCGCCACCACGCGTGGCACCGTGCGCCGCAACGATCTATCCGACTTCGTCCAGGTCAACCGCAACGGCAAGATCGCCATGAAGCTGGAGGAAGAAGGCGACGAGATCCTCGGCGTCGAGACCTGCACCGACAAGGACGACGTGCTGCTGACCGCCAGTTCCGGTCAGTGCATACGCTTCTCCGTCGGCGACGTGCGCGTCTTCCAGAGCCGCAATTCGGTCGGCGTGCGTGGCATAACCATGGCCGAGACCGACCGCATCATCTCGATGTCGGTGATAGAGCATGTCGATGCTTCGCCGGCGGAACGCGCCGCTTACCTGAAGCGCGCGGCGGCGGAGCGGCGTCTTGCCACAGAAACGGCAGGCGAAGAGGAAGAGATCGCGCTGACCAATGAGGAGATCGGCGAGGAGACGGAGCTTTCCGAAAGCCGATACGAAGAGCTCAAGGCGCACGAACAATACGTGCTGACGGTGACCGAGTTCGGCTACGGCAAGCGTTCGTCGTCCTATGATTTCCGGCTGACTGGACGCGGCGGTAAAGGCATCCGCGCCACCGACGTGTCGAAGGCAGCCGAGATTGGCAGGCTGGTGGCGACGTTCCCGGTCGGCAATGACGACCAGATCATGCTGGTGTCGGACGGCGGCACCGTCATCCGGGTGCCGGTCAACGGCATCCGTTTCGCCAGCCGCGCCACCAAGGGCGTGACCATCTTCAACACGGCTGAAGGTGAAAAGGTGGTTTCGGTCGAGCGGATCTCTGAGCCGCAATCGGACGAGGAAATCGAAGAGACCGTTGAGGGCGGCGCTGATGTCGCTCTGGCGCCTGACGCCGGTCCTGAGGGGGCGGACTAAGTCCGGAATCCAGGTTTTTGACATAGCAACGCCGGCCAGTTGGCCGGCGCGGCAGCAAGTTCAGGCTTTATCAGTAGTGGCGATATGGCTTGCGCGGGCCGAAGCCTTCGAAGCGCTTGGTGTTTGCCTTGACGCGGATGCGTTGTGCCTCCTGATGCAGCCCAAAGACGGTGGCGATCAGCATGGCGACGGTCATTGCGGTGGCGAGCATGTAGATCAGCATGTGCGTGTTCTCCTGCGCCTAACAACGGATAGATGGGATTTTGGTTTCATCTTATTAAGGTGCAACCTAGTGAACGCTGCGTGAAGGCTTCGTGATCAGCGTGTTCATCTGTCGTTCATGTGCCGGAAAAGGTTCATGGCCAGCGCGCCGATCGGGATTTGCCTTTGCGAGAGAGGCTCGCTAGAGCCTGTTCCATCTTGATGGACGGAAGATGGAACAGGCTCTAGCTTTCATTTGAGCATGATCTCTAGGACAAACGAAAAACCGTTTGTCCGCAAAAACCGGTTTCCACTTTTTGGGATCATGCATTAGAAGCACCAGCCATGACTGAACGCATCGCCCTCTATGCCGGCTCCTTCGACCCGCTGACCAACGGCCACCTCGATGTGCTGAAGGCCTCGCTGGCCGTGGCCGATATCGTTTATGCGGCGATCGGCATCCATCCGGGCAAGCAACCGCTGTTTTCCTTCGAGGAGCGGGTGAAGCTGATTGAGACGGCGACGAAGGCGGAATTCGGCAGCGACGGCGCCCGTATCAAGGTCGTCGCTTTCGACGGGCTGGTCATCGACGCGGCCAAGAAGCAGGGCGCCTCGATCATGATCCGCGGCCTGCGCGACGGCACCGACCTCGACTATGAGATGCAGATGGCCGGCATGAACGAGACCATGGCGCCTCAACTGCAGACGGTTTTTCTGCCCGCCAGTCCTTCGGTACGCACCATTACCGCCACACTTGTTCGCCAGATTGCCTCGATGGGCGGCGACATTCGCCCCTTCGTGCCGGCGGCGGTTGCCGGTGCGCTCACAGCCAAGTTCAAGAAGTAAGTTTTCGGAGAAAACCATGCAGCTGAAAAAGCTAGCCTCGTTCCTTGTCGTGCTCGCCGGTCTTGTGGCTGCGTCGGTCTCGGCTTTCGCCGCCGACCCGGAAAACACAATGATCATCACGCTGAAGGACGGCGACGTCACCATTGCGCTGAGGCCCGATCTGGCGCCAAAGCATGTCGAGCAGATCAAGAAGCTGGTGCGCCAAGGCGCCTATGACAACGTCGCCTTCCACCGCGTCATCGACGGCTTCATGGCGCAGACCGGCGACGTCAAGTTCGGCAATATAAAAAAGGGTTTCAGCGCCGAGGCCGTTGGCACCGGCGGTTCCGACCTGCCCGACCTGCCCGCCGAATTCTCACAGACCGAACATTATAAGCGCGGCGTGGTCGGCATGGCCCGCTCGCAGGACCCCAATTCGGCCAATTCGCAGTTCTTCATCATGTTCGCTCCGGCACCGCCCCTCGATGGCCAGTACACGATCGTCGGCAATGTCGTCAGCGGCATGGAACTGGTGGATCACATCAAGAAGGGCGACCAGGCGGATAACGGCACGGTCTCCGATCCCGACCGGATGATCAAGGTGCGCATCGCCGCCGACAAGTAAAGTTGTCAACTAACTCTGTTTTTCTGAAAAAGGATATCTGACATGGCCGAAATCAAGGACCGCGAGAACGCGCTCATCATGGAAACGACCAAGGGCAATGTGGTCATCGAACTTTTCCCCGACCTGGCGCCTGGCCATGTCGCCCGCATCAAGGAACTGGCCAGGGAAGGCGCCTATGACGGCGTGGTCTTCCACCGCGTCATCGAGGGTTTCATGGCGCAGACCGGCGACGTCAAGTTCGGCAATTCGAGCAAGCCTTCTTTCGCGCCGTCCCGCGCGGGCATGGGCGGCTCTGAAAAGCCGGATTTGAAGGCTGAATTCTCCAACGCCAACCATGCTCGCGGCACCTGCTCGATGGCCCGTTCGCAGAACCCGAACTCGGCTAATTCGCAGTTCTTCATCTGCTTCGACGATGCCGCCTTCCTCAACCGCCAGTACACGGTCTGGGGCCAGGTCATCGAAGGCATGGACAATGTCGACAAGATCAAGCGCGGCGAGCCGGTGCAGGATCCCGACAAGATCGTGTCGCTGAAGGTCGCGGCCGACGTCAAGTAAGGGCAGACGACAATGATGGGCGTCGTCTGGTCGCTTCTCGGCATCCTGTCCGGCGCCTTCATTGCCATTCAGGCCCCGATCAATTCGCAGCTGGCGCGCGGCCTGGGTCTCCCGGTCGCGGCGGCTGCGTTTTCGTTCCTGTCGGGCGCGATCGTGCTCGGCATCATCTCCGTCACGGTGGTGAAGCTGCAAGGCATCTCGCTCGACTGGAAAGCGCCGGCACCCTGGCTGTTCGTGGCCGGCGGCATGCTGGGCGGTTTCTATGTCACGCTGTCGACGATTCTCACGCCACGCATCGGTGCGGCCGCGCTGATGGCGTTTCTGGTCGCCGGCCAGTTGCTGGCCGGCATGCTCATCGACCGCATCGGCTTCCTCGGCGTCGCGGTGCGTGAAATCTCGCTCGGCCGCATCGCCGGCGCGGTGCTGCTGCTGGTCGGAGCGCTGCTCGTCCGGCTCTACTGATGCGCGTCGATCTCTTCGACTTCGACCTGCCGGAGGAGCGCATCGCGCTTCGCCCGGCGGAGCCGCGCGACAGCGCCAAGATGCTGGTGGTCAAGTCAGGCGAAGGGCTCGACGACCGGACGGTTGGCAACCTCCCATCGTTGCTCAGGGCCGGCGACGTGCTGGTGTTCAACGACACCAAGGTCATTCCAGCGCAGCTCAAAGGCATCCGGCGGCGGGGTGAGGCGACGGCGCAGGTCGAAGCCACGCTGCATATGCGCATGGCGCCGGACCGCTGGCTGGCCTTCATGCGGCCGGGCAAGCGCATCGCAGCCGGCGATCGCATCCATTTCGGCCATGACGGCAATTCCTGTTTCCTCGGTCAGCTCGACGCCACGGTGATCGAGAAAGGCGAGGGCGGCGAAGCGCTGCTTGGCTTCGACCTGTCGGGGCCCTTCCTCGACGAGGCGCTGCACGCGGTCGGCCACATTCCGCTGCCGCCCTACATCGCCTCGAAACGCGACGACGACGAACGTGACCGGGCCGACTACCAGACCATCTATGCAAGCGAGGAAGGCGCCGTCGCGGCTCCGACAGCGGGCCTGCATTTCACGCCGGAGCTTTTTGCAGCGCTTGACGCCAAGGGCATCGAACGCCGCTTCGTCACCTTGCATGTCGGCGCCGGCACGTTCCTGCCGGTGAAGGCGGACGACACTGCCGACCACAAGATGCATGCCGAGACCGGTTCGGTCAGCGCAGAAACAGCCGACGCGCTGAATGCCGCAAGAGCAAGGGGCGGGCGCATCGTCGCTGTCGGCACGACCTCGCTGCGTCTGCTGGAGAGTGCGGCGCGTGAGGACGGTACTCTGGCTGCGTGGTCCGGTCCGACCGATATCTTCATCACGCCCGGTTACCGTTTTCGCACCGCCGACGTGCTGATGACCAATTTCCATTTGCCGCGCTCGACGCTGTTCATGCTGGTCTCGGCCTTCAGCGGCCTCGACACGATGCGTGCGGCCTATGCCCATGCGATCGAGAACCGTTACAGATTCTATTCCTATGGCGACGCAAGCCTGCTTTTCCGAGCGGAGACGAGCGATGGACGATGATCTGCAAGCCTTTGACCGCCCTGCGCTGATTGCGGAAGTGAAAAAGCTGCGCGATGGCATTCGCAAGCACCGCGATTCCACCGGCCATGAATTGTGCTGGCATCACCCTGATCTATGGGACCTTCTGCCAGAAAAAACCGAACCGGCAATCGCCGTGCCGCCCTGGCCAAAATTCATACGCGGCTGCGTCCACTACCGCCAGTCGCTCGACAAGCAGGCACCGGGCGCTCCGGTCCACGACAAGGAATTCAATGGCTAAGCCGTTCAGCTTCAAGATTCTGGCAACCGACGGCAAGGCGCGACGCGGCGTGATCGACATGCCGCGCGGCGAAATCCGCACGCCGGCCTTCATGCCGGTCGGCACCGGCGGCACCGTCAAGGCGATGTATATGGACCAGGTGCGCGGTGTCGGCGCCGACATCATCCTGGGCAACACCTATCATCTGATGCTGCGGCCCGGCGCCGAGCGCGTCGCGCGGCTCGGTGGCCTGCACGAGTTCGCCCGCTGGCCGCATCCAATTCTGACCGACAGCGGTGGTTTCCAGGTGATGTCGCTGTCGAAGCTGAGAAAGCTGACCGAAAAGGGCGTCACCTTCCGCTCGCATATCGATGGCGCTGCCTACGAGATGTCGCCGGAGCGGTCGATCGAGATCCAGGGACTGCTTGATTCCGACATCCAGATGCAGCTCGACGAATGCACGGCGCTGCCGGCCGGGATGAAGGAGATCGAGCGCGCCATGGAGCTGTCGCTGCGTTGGGCCGAACGCTGCAAGACGGCGTTCGGCGATCAGCCGGGCAAGGCGATGTTCGGCATCGTCCAAGGCGGCGACAATGCGGTGCTGCGGGTGCGTTCGGCGCAGGCGCTGAGCGCGATGGAGCTGAAGGGCTATGCGGTCGGCGGCCTGGCCGTCGGCGAACCGCAAGCGGTGATGCTCGAGATGCTCGACATCACCTGCCCGGAACTGCCAGCGGACAAGCCGCGCTACCTCATGGGTGTCGGCACGCCGGACGATATTTTGAAATCGGTGGCGCGCGGCATCGACATGTTCGACTGCGTTATGCCGACACGGGCCGGCCGGCACGGCCTTGCCTATACAAGGCGCGGCAAGGTCAATCTGCGCAACGCCCGCCATGCCGACGATCCGCGGCCATTAGACGAGGAAAGCGATTGCCCGGCGGCGCGGGACTATTCCCGCGCCTATCTCCACCATCTGGTGCGCTCGCAAGAAGCGCTCGGCGCCATGCTTTTGACTTGGAACAACCTGTCCTACTACCAGAACCTGATGCAAGACATCCGCGCTGCGATCGAGGCCGGCACCTTCGAGGCGCGCGGCGCGGAAATTACCGAGGGCTGGGCAAGGGGCGATATCCCGTTGTTGTGAGGCCTCAAGTGCTGAGCGAATTGGAGGCGCGCAGGCTGCAGCCGGTGATCTGGAACGTGCCGTCGGGCTGTTGCTGCAGCGTGTAGACCGCCTCGTAGTCCTTGCCGTCGGGGCCGACGATGAGCACCTGCTGGACGATCGAACCCGGAGCGGTCTCCTCGACCTTGCCGAAGGAATAGGTCCGCGGCTTGCGCACCGGCGGGTAGCCGTTGGTCACCATGTTCATGAAAGCGTCGACGGTCGGGAAGATCCGCTTCACATTCGGGGCGGCGAAGCTGTAGGCGGTGGCGCCGTCATTGGCGATGAGGGCCTTTAGCTGACCGTCGATGACGGACTGGCCTGCCTTGATCTCGGCATCGCCGGCCAATGCCGACGACGCGAAGAGGAATGGAACGACTGCGATTGCGAAAAAGGCGCGGCGCATGGCCTGTCTCCGTTGTCCCGCGAAATATCTTCCCTCGAAATGGCGCTGTCCGAAGGCGCATCATAACATACGCTTGGCAGCGCATCGCGGTTTCAGCGATTGCGAATAATCGCTGGCGATCGGCGGCAGGTTGCATGCTGGTGTAGAGCTGCGGAAGATCGCAGCCCAGGCCTGGGCCGGCTAAGTACGGATTCCAGCGCTTGAAAGCCCGCCTCCAGTCTGCCAGAAGGGCCGCTGGACTTGGACGTTTAGCGGGACGAAGCCATGAAGGCGTTTTTCGTGCAGATCAAATGTGAGTTGGGCAAATCCTATGAGGTTGCCAGCGCGCTTGCCGATGCCGAGATCGCCTCGGAAATCTACTCCACCGCCGGCAATTACGATCTGCTCGCCAAATTCTACGTCGACGATGAGGAAGACGTCGGCCATTTCGTCAATGAGAAGGTGCAGATTCTCCCCGGCATCAAGGACACGTTCACCGTCGTCACGTTCCGCGCTTTCTAGCTGGCAAACGCATTTGCCCGGGCACGAGGCAAAGCCTGACCAAGGTCATATTTCACCTGCCTCAATTTTGGGCAGGCGCAACATACTGATCGCCCGTATCTCCCAAATCACCGATTGCGCTTGATTTTCTCCGGCGACGCCAGTGAAATGGCGTCACAGGGGAGTATGCGATTGGCAGCGTTCGATGAAATGCTTCCGGAAGTCTCCGGATTGAGAAGACCGTATTCGGCTTATGATCGCTGGCTGAAGGAGCAGGACCCAGCCAGGTTGACCGAGAAGATGCAGGACGCCGAGCGCGTCTTCCGCAAGACCGGTATCACCTTCGCCGTTTATGGCGAGCAGGAAGCCTCCGAGCGGCTGATCCCGTTCGACATCGTTCCCCGCATCATTTCAGGCAATGAATGGCGGCGCCTCACGCAGGGCATAGAGCAGCGCGTGCAGGCGCTGAACGCCTTCCTCGACGACATCTATCATCGCCAGGAGATTCTGCGCGCAGGCCGCGTTCCCAGGGAGCTGATCGCCAGGAACGAGGCCTTCCTGCCGGAGATGATCGGGGTCAGGCCGCCGGCCGGCGTCTACACCCATATCATCGGCGTCGACATCGTCCGCATCTCGGAGGACGAATTCTACGTGCTGGAGGACAATGCGCGCACACCGTCGGGCGTCTCCTACATGCTGGAGAACCGCGAGACGATGATGCAGCTGTTCCCCGAGCTGTTCCAGAAGATCAAGGTGCGGCCGGTGGAAAACTACCCTCAGCTTCTGCGCCAGTCGCTGGCGGCAGTGCGGCCGCAAAGCACAAAGGGTGCGCCGACCATTGCGGTGCTGACGCCCGGCAGTTTCAACTCCGCCTATTTCGAACACGCCTTCCTCGCCGACCAGATGGGCGTACAACTGGTCGAAGGCCAGGATCTGCGGGTCGTCGACGGCCATGTCGCGATGCGCACGACCGAAGGCTACAAGCAGATCGATGTGCTTTACCGCCGCGTCGATGATTCCTTCCTCGACCCGCTGACCTTCCGGCCGGACTCCGCACTTGGCATACCCGGCATCATGGATGTCTATCGGGCCGGCAACATCACCATCGCCAACGCGCCGGGCACCGGCATCGCCGACGACAAGGCGATCTATTCCTACATGCCCGAGATCATCGAATTCTACACCGGCCGCAAGGCGATCCTCGGCAACATTCCGACCTGGCGCTGCTCGGAGCCAGACAGCCTGAAATACGTGCTCGAACACATCGACGAGCTGGTGATCAAGGAAGTGCATGGTTCCGGCGGGTACGGGATGCTGGTCGGGCCGGCAGCGACCAAAAAGGAATGCGAGACCTTTGCCAAGAAACTGTCGGCAAAACCCTCGAATTACATCGCCCAACCGACACTGGCTCTGTCGACATGCCCTATCCTGACGGAAAAGGGGCTCGCGCCACGCCACGTCGATCTCAGGCCTTATGTGCTGGTCTCCGATCGCATCCAGATCGTGCCCGGGGGCCTCACACGTGTCGCGCTGAAGGAAGGTTCGCTGGTTGTGAACTCGTCGCAGGGCGGCGGGACGAAAGATACTTGGGTGTTGGATGATTGAGACGAGCAGGGGGACGCAGCAATCATGAGACGCATTCTTCCCTATTCGCTACTCGCTATTCGCTATTCGCCCGACACCGGAGCAAGCTGATATGCTTTTAGGCCGCACCGCCAACGGGCTCTATTGGATGAATCGCTATATCGAGCGGGCGGAAAACATGGCGCGTTTGGTCGATGCCGGCCTGCGCATGGCACTGACCCGCACGCAGAGCGCTTCGGAAGAGTGGAATTCGGTGCTGCTCAGCGCTGGTTCCGACATCACCTTCAGCCAGAAATATTCTGATTATACCGCCGCCAATGTCGCCGACTTCCTGTTGCGCGACACGTCGAACCCGTCGAGCACGATGGCGTCGATCGAGACAGCCCGCAACAATGCCCGCATGGTGCGCACCGCGCTGACGCGCGAGACCTGGGAAAGCATCAACGAAGCCTGGATGTCGCTGAAGCGGATGCTGGCAAGGCCGATCGACGAGCGCGACCTGCCAAGCGTGCTCGACGCGATCAAACGCGAGACGGCGCTGATCCGCGGCTCGTTCTACGGCACCATGCTGCGCAACGAGATCTTCGACTTCTCGCAGCTCGGCACCTATGTCGAGCGCGCCGACAACACGGCGCGCATCCTCGACGTGAAATACTACGTGCTCCTGCCATCGATCTCCTGGGTCGGCTCGACGCTCGACAACTACCAGTGGGAATCGATCCTGCGTTCGGTCTCGGCGCATCGCTCCTATCGCTGGGTCTACGATGCCGATTACAAGCCGACCAACATTGCCGATTATCTGATCCTCAATGTCCGCATGCCGCGCTCGCTGATGTTCTGCTATCGCTTTCTGTCGGAGCATCTGAAATTCCTCGGCGACGATTACGGCGAACGCCATGCCTGCCACGCAACGGCCGAGAAGACGCAGACAATGCTGAGAGCCGGGTCGATCAAGGGCATATTCGACGCCGGCCTGCATGAGTTCCTGGCCAATTTCATTCGCGATAACACCAAGCTGGGCGAAGAGATCGCACAAGATTATCGGTTCAATTGAGCATGGTCCCGAAAGGTGGAGCCGGTTTTCTCAGACAAACGAAACCGTTTGTCTGGAGATCGTGCTCACAAACGGAATAGAAGCATGCGGCTGAAGATCACCCACCGGACCGAGTACCGCTACGATGCGCCGGTGCACTATCTGTTGCAGCGGCTGCGGTTGCTTCCGGTCAGCGGATCGACGCAGACTGTTCTGTCCTGGGCTCTGGCGATCGAAGGCGCGCGCGAAGAGGTCCGCTTCGTCGACCATTTCGGCAACGACACAAGGCTGTTGAGCGTCGAGGGCGAGCGCGACTTCATCACGGTGGAGGCGTCGGGCGAAGTGGTGACGCGCGACACCGCGGGTGTCTCAGGGCCACATCAGGGCTTTACGCCGCTCTGGCTGTACAGCCATGAAACACCATTGACGACGATCGGCAGCGGTATCCGCGATCTCGCCGCATCGGTCGGCAAGGGCACCGACATTGAAAGGCTGCACCGGCTGATGGCTGTCATCGGCGAGCGCGTTGTCTACACGCCCGGCACCACCAATGCGACGACGCCGGCGGAGGAAGCCTTGGCGCTGAAAACCGGTGTCTGCCAGGATCACACCCATATCTTTGCCGCCGCCGCCCGCGCCATGGGCTTTCCGGCTCGCTATGTCAGCGGCTATCTGATGCTGGATGCCACGGTCGAGCAGGCGGCCAGCCATGCCTGGGCCGAAGCGCATGTTTCGGGTCTCGGCTGGGTTGCCTTCGATGCCGCCAATGGCATTTCACCCGACGAGCGTTATGTAAAGGTGGCAACGGGCCGCGATTACCGCGACGCCACGCCGGTGTCGGGAATTCGGCTGGGACAGGCGGAAGAACGGCTTGCGGTCACCGTCACGGTGGAGCAGTAATCCTCCGCAAGATTGCTGCCGAGCGATTCATCGTTTCAAGGAAACGCCGAACCGCTCTATCCCCTTGTTTTAACGCAATTCCGGACGGAAAACCGCTTCACACTTTTCCTGGAATTGCTCTAGAAGAGATTCCATGACCTATTGCGTTGGCCTGAAGATCGATCGCGGGCTCGTGTTCATGTCGGACACGCGCACCAATGCAGGCATGGATTCCATCTCCACCTTTCGCAAGATGCATGTCTGGGAAGAGCCGGGCGAGCGCGTCATCGTTTTGATGTCGGCGGGCAATCTGGCGACGACGCAGGCCGTGGTCAGCCTGCTTGACGAGCGCACCAAGGCGATCTCCGAAAGGCATTCCACGGTGCTCGAAACGCCGTCGATGTACCAAACGGTCCGCATTGTTGGCGACACGGTCAAGGAGGTCATCGCCAATTCGTCACCCGCTGGGGAAAAGGCGGATTCCTATTTCAATGCGTCCTTCATCCTCGGCGGTCAGATCAAGGGCAGCGAGCCGCGCCTGTTCATGATCTATCCCGAAGGCAATTTCATCGAATCGACCGATGACACGCCGTTCTTCCAGATCGGCGAGACCAAATACGGCAAGCCGATCATCATCCGCGCCTACGAAAGGACGATGAGCCTGGCCGAGACGGTGAAGCTGCTTTTGGTGTCGTTCGATTCGACGTTGAAGTCGAACCTGTCCGTCGGCTTGCCGCTCGACCTGCTCTTCCTGGAGAAGGACGCCTTCAAGGTCGGATTGAAGAAGCGGATCGGCCAGGATGACCAGTATTACCGCACGATCTCCGACGGCTGGTCGAATGCGCTGAAGACCGCCTTTGCCAGCCTGCCGGATTTCCCTGGCTGAGGCGTGCGGCATCCATTGCCGGTTGCATCTATTTCACGCGTTAATTAATAAAGAGACCAGCCGCGATGGATGGTGGCGGTCGATCATGTCGGGAGGACAGGATGAACAACGATGATTTCCGGCAATGGTCGCGGCGCGCCGCCGACTGGGGCGCCGACTATCGCAACAATCTGCGCGACCGCCCCGTGCGGCCACTGGTAGAACCCGGCGCCATTTCTGGAAGCATTGAGGTTTCGCCGCCCGAAGACGCCGAACCGATGGACCGGATCTTCGCCGACTTCGAAGAGAAGATCCTGCCGGGAATGACGCATTGGCAGCATCCGCGCTTCTTCGCCTATTTCCCGGCCAATGCGGCGCCGGTCTCGGTGGTGGCGGAATATCTGGTTTCGGCGATGGCCGCGCAATGCATGCTGTGGCAGACGTCACCGGCAGCGACCGAACTCGAAACGCGCACCGTCGACTGGATGCGCCAGGCGCTCGGTCTGCCCGAAGGGTTTTCCGGGGTGATCCAGGATTCAGCCTCGTCGGCGACACTGGCCGCGGTGCTGACCATGCGCGAGCGGGCGCTCGATTGGCAAGGCAACAAACAGGGCCTGGCAGGGCAGGCGCGGCCGCGCATCTATTCCTCCGACCAGGTGCACACGTCGATCGACCGGGCGATCTGGGTGTCTGGCATCGGCGAGGACAATCTCGTGCGCATTCCCGTCGGCGGCCGCTTTCGCGCCATGGATACAGCAGCGCTCGAGGCGGCAATCGTCGCCGACCGGGAAGCGGGTATGCTGCCGGCGGGCATCATCGCTTGCGTCGGCAGCACCAGCACCGGCGGCACCGACGACATCGCCGCGGTGGCAGAGGTGGCGCGGCGGCATGGGCTCTATCTCCACGTCGATGCCGCATGGGCGGGGTCGGCGATGATCTGTCCGGAGTATCGGCATTTCTGGACAGGCGTCGAAGGCGCCGATTCGATCGTCTTCAACCCGCACAAATGGCTGGGCGCCCAGTTCGACTGCTCGATCCAGTTCCTGCGCGACCCCGAAAGCCATGTGAAGACGCTGGCCATCAAGCCGGATTATCTGAAGACGCACGGTCATGACGGCATCATCAACTATTCGGAATGGTCGGTGCCGCTCGGCAGGCGCTTCCGCGCCCTGAAATTGTGGTTCCTGCTGCGCGCCCATGGTCTGGAAAACCTGCGCATGATGATCCGCAATCATGTCGCGTGGAGCGAAGGGTTGGCGGCGCGGCTGGCAAGGGAGCCGGATTTCGAGATCGTCAGCGAACCGATGCTGTCGTTGTTCTCGTTCCGACACAAGACCGCAACCGATGCGGACGAGCACAATCTGCGCCTGGTCAATGCGATCAACGACGATGGCCGCATCTACCTGACGCAGACGAAGGTTGATGGACTGATGGCAATCCGTTTCCAGGTCGGCCAGTTCGAGGCGACCGCCGCCGATGTCGATATGGCTTTTGTGGTGATTACTGATATCGCACGTGGCTTGGATCGCTGATTTCGTTAGCCGGCTTATGCCTTTTCATCGGTTTCGTTTTCGACTATAGACAAGAAAAACGAAAACGGGAGGTTGCCCATGTATCTGTCGCCGCGCCATGCCGAGATTATCCAGATGGCCAAGGATCATGGCCGCGTGCTGGTCGATGATCTGGCCACCCACTTCAATGTGACGCCGCAGACCATACGCAAGGACCTCAACGATTTGTGCGACCAGCGGCTGCTTTCGCGCATCCATGGCGGCGCGTTGTTCCCGTCCGGCATCGAGAACATGGAGTATGAGGCCAGGCGCAAGATCGCTGCGGACGAGAAGGAGGCGATCGGCCGGGCGGCAGCCAGGCTGATCCCCGACAACGCCTCGCTTTTCATCAACATCGGCACCACGACGGAGTCGGTCAGCAAGGCGCTGCTCGATCACAACGGGCTCATGGTCATCACCAATAATATCAATGTTGCCAATAGGATGCGGATATATCCGTCAATCGAGGTGGTGATCGCCGGTGGCGTTGTGCGCGGTTCCGATGGCGGGGTGGTCGGCGAAGCGGCGGTCGACTTCATCAGGCAGTTCAAGGTCGATTACGCGGTGATCGGCGCATCGGCCATCGACCATGACGGCGCCTTGCTCGACTTCGATTTCCGCGAGGTCAAAGTGGCGCAGGCGATCATCGCCAATGCAAGGCATGTCATCCTGGTTTCCGACCAGACCAAATTCGAGCGAACCGCACCGGTGCGCATCGGCCACCTGTCGCAGGTCAACACCTTCATCACCGACCGTTGCGACATCCCGTCAGTGCGCAAGATCTGCCAGGAGGCCGAGGTTCAGCTGATCGAGACGTCGCCCGCCTAGGCGGTTTCGATCTTGGTATCACGGGCTTGTGATATTTCGTTTGACATTCGTTATCATTTCGAAATAATTCCGACACGGTTTCGTAAAAGGCCAAAAATGGTGCAATGCGAAATCGTTGGAGGAATTTGTGGGCGCATCTCCGATCCGTGACATTTTCGTCATAGGTGGCGGCATCAATGGCTGCGGTATCGCCCGTGATGCCGTTGGGCGTGGCTTTTCCGTCTTCCTCGCCGAGATGAACGACCTCGCCAGCGGAACCTCCTCAGGCTCGACCAAATTGATCCATGGCGGCCTGCGCTATCTCGAATTCTACGAATTCCGCCTGGTGCGCGAGGCGCTGATGGAACGCGAGGTTCTGTGGAAGAACGCGCCGCATATCATCTGGCCAATGCGCTTCGTGCTGCCCTATGCCAAGGGCCTGCGTCCGGCCTGGCTGATCAGGCTCGGTCTCTTTCTCTACGACCACATTGGCGGGCGCAAATTGCTGCCGGCGACCAGGACGCTGGACATGGCCAGGGATCCGGCCGGTAAGCCTTTGAAGCCGCTGTTCAAGAAGGCCTTCGAATATTCTGATGGCTGGGTCAATGACGCGCGGCTGGTGGCGCTGAACGCACGTGACGCCGCCGACCGCGGCGCAACGGTCCGCACCCGCACGAAAGTGACCGGCGCGCGCCGCGAAAACGGCCTGTGGGCAATCCAGATCGAGGATCTGCAGACCGGCGAGACCGAGGAGATCAAGGCGCGACTGCTGGTCAACGCCGCCGGCCCCTGGGTCGATCACGTGCTTTCCGGCGTCGTCGGTCTCAACGATGTGCACAATGTCCGCCTCGTGCAGGGCAGCCACATCGTCATCGCCAAGAAGTTCGACGATCCGCGCGCCTATTTCTTCCAGAACCGGGATGGCCGCATCATCTTCGCTATTCCCTATGAGGAAGAGTTCACCCTGATCGGCACCACCGATCAGGATTATCCCGGCGATCCGCATGACGTGAAGATCAGCGACACCGAGATCGATTACCTCTGTGCCGCGGCAAGCGAATATTTCGCGCAACCGGTCAAGCGCTCGGACATCGTCTGGACCTATTCGGCCGTTCGTCCGCTCTATGATGACGGCGCCTCCAAGGCGCAGGAAGCAACGCGCGACTATGTGCTCAAGGCCGATGGCGGCGAGGGCGCTGCCCCGATCGTCAATGCCTTTGGCGGCAAGATCACCACCTATCGCCGGCTGTCGGAATCGATGCTGGAAAAGATCGAAGGTTTTCTTGGCAAGCGCGGCAAGCCGTGGACGGCCAACGCGCCACTGCCGGGCGGAGATTTCCCGGCCACCGGTTTCGATGCGCAGGTGGCGAGACTGAAATCGGCCTATCCGTTCCTCGACGCGCGCCTGGCCCGCCGGCTGACCAGGCTCTACGGAACGCGTGCGCAGGTTCTTCTGGGCCTTGCCAAGTCGAATGCCGATCTCGGCCGCAATTTCGGTGCCGATCTCTACGAGGCCGAGATACGCTACCTCGTTGAAAACGAATGGGCCGTCACCGCCGAAGATGTATTGTGGCGCCGGACCAAGCGCGGTCTGCACCTCAGCCGCGAGCAGGTGGCGGCTCTCGATGAATTCATGCACGGCATAAGCCGGCGACATGTCGCTGCTGCCGAATGAAGAGGGGTTTGAGCTGATGCGGAAAGCCTGGGAGGAGGCGTCATGCTGGAACTGAGGAACGTCACCAAGAAGGTTGGCGCGATCGAGCATATAAGCGACGTGTCGCTGACGCTCCAGCATGGCTCGCTCAACGTCCTGCTCGGCCCCACGCTTTCCGGCAAGACCAGCCTGATGCGGCTGATGGCCGGCCTTGATGTGCCGACCTCCGGTTCGATCTGGTTCGACGGTCAGGACGTCACCGGCGTGCCGGTGCAGAAGCGTAAGATCGCCATGGTCTACCAGCAGTTCATCAACTACCCGGCGATGACCGTCTATGAGAACATCGCCTCGCCACTGCGGGTGGCCGGCGTCGAGCAGGCCAGGATCGACAGCCAGGTGCGTGAAGCCGCCGCACTTTTGAAACTGACACCTTACCTCGACCGCACGCCGCTCAGCCTGTCGGGTGGACAGCAGCAACGCACGGCACTGGCGCGCGCCATCGTCAAGAATGCCAGCCTGGTGCTGCTCGACGAGCCGCTTGCCAATCTCGACTACAAATTGCGTGAAGAACTGCGCGCCGAACTGCCGAGGATATTCGCCGCCGCCGGCACCATCTTCGTCTATGCCACGACCGAGCCGCACGAAGCGCTGCTGCTCGGTGGCAATACGGCGACACTTTCCGAAGGATGCATCACCCAGTTCGGCCCGACAATCGACGTGTTCCGCAAGCCGGTCGATCTGGTGACTGCCAGGACTTTCGCCGACCCGCCGCTCAACACCATCGTGCTGGCCAAGAAGGGTCCGGACTTTTTGCTCGAAGGCGGCGTCAAGCTGCCGGTGCCTGCCGAACTCGTCGGCATTGCCGACGCGAACTATACGGTTGGCTTCCAACCGCACCACCTGTCGCTCGAGCGGCCCAATGCGGCGGCGGTGCCGGTGCGTGCCAAGGTGACGATCACCGAGATCACCGGATCGGAGAGCTTCATCCATCTCGATTTCGCCGATGCGCGCTGGGTCATGCTGACCCATGGTATCAGGCATTTCGAGCCAGACGAGGTGGTCGAGGTGTTCATCGATCCGCGCCACATCATGGTTTTCGACGAGCACGGCAGCGCCGTGACTGCGCCGAAGCTGGCGGCTTGAGGGCAAAGAGATGGCACGCATCGACGTCAACCATGTCCGACATTCCTACCTGCCGAACCCGCAGAAGGACGCCGATTTCGCGCTCAAGGAAGTGCATCACACCTTCGAGGACGGCGGCGCCTATGCGCTGCTTGGGCCCTCGGGCTGCGGCAAGACCACGCTGCTCAACATCATTTCGGGCCTGCTTCATCCCTCGCACGGCCAGCTGCTGTTCAACGGCAGGGACGTGACCAATCTGTCGACGCAGGAGCGCAACATCGCGCAGGTGTTCCAGTTCCCGGTCATTTACGACACCATGACCGTCTACGACAATCTGGCCTTCCCGCTGCGCAACCGCGGCGTGCCGGAAGCCGATGTCGACCGCAAGGTTCGCGAGACGTTGGAGATGATCGATCTGGCGTCCTGGGCGAAGAAGAAGGCGAGGGGCCTGACCGCCGACCAGAAGCAGAAGATCTCGCTCGGCCGCGGGCTGGTGCGCTCCGACGTCAACGCCATCCTGTTCGACGAGCCGCTGACCGTCATCGATCCACACATGAAGTGGGTGCTGCGCTCGCAGCTGAAGCAGTTGCACCGCCGCTTTGGCTACACCATGGTCTATGTGACCCACGACCAGACCGAGGCGCTGACCTTCGCCGAGCAGGTCGTGGTTATGTATGATGGCGGCATCGTGCAGATCGGCACACCAGCCGAACTGTTCGAACGGCCACGCCATACCTTTGTCGGTTATTTTATCGGCTCGCCGGGCATGAACGTCATGCCGGTGGCGATCGACGGCAAGACTGCGATGCTTGGGGCCCAGCGGATCGAACTGCCAGGCGCACCCAAGGCAGCCAGCGGCGCCATCGAGCTTGGCATTCGTCCCGAATATGTCCGGCTCGGCCGGGACGGCATGGCCGTGCAGGTCAGCAAGATAGAGGATCTCGGCCGCCACAAGGTGGTGCGCGCCAAGCTCGAAGGCCGCGACATCGCTGCCGTGATCGGTGAGGACGAAACCGTACCCGCTGAACCAAAGATGCGGTTCGACCCGGCCGGCATCAACATCTATGCCGATTCCTGGCTGGTTGAGATGGCGCGCGTCGAGATGGGGGCATAGATGGAAAAGACCTGGAACAACAAGGCCTGGTTCCTGGTGCTGCCGGTGCTGGTGCTGGTGGCGTTCTCGGCGGTGATCCCGCTGATGACCGTCGTCAACTATTCGGTGCAGGACACGTTCGGAAACAACGTCTTCTTCTGGGCCGGCACCGAGTGGTTCGAGGAACTGCTCTCTTCCAGCCGCTTCTGGGAGGCGATGGTCCGCAACCTGATCTTCTCCTTTATCATCCTCGCCATCGAAGTGCCGCTCGGCATCTTCATAGCCCTCAACATGCCCAAGAAGGGCTGGGGCGTACCGGTCTGCCTGGTGCTGATGGCACTGCCGCTGTTGATCCCGTGGAACGTCGTCGGCACTATCTGGCAGGTTTTCGGGCGCAACGACATCGGATTGCTCGGCTATTACGTCAATGCGCTCGGCATCGACTACAACTACGTGCAGGATTCGTTCGACGCCTGGGTCACCGTCATCATCATGGACGTCTGGCACTGGACCAGCCTCGTCGTGCTGCTCTGCTATGCGGGCCTGGTCTCCATTCCGGATGCCTTCTATCAGGCGGCCAAGATCGACGGTGCCTCGCGCTGGGCGGTGTTCCGCTACATCCAACTGCCGAAGATGAACCGGGTGCTGCTGATCGCCGTGCTGCTACGCTTCATGGACAGCTTCATGATCTACACCGAGCCTTTCGTGGTGACGGGCGGCGGACCGGGCAACTCGACGACATTCCTTTCGATCGACCTGGTCAAGACGGCCCTCGGCCAGTTTGACCTCGGCCCGGCCGCGGCCATGTCGCTGGTCTACTTCCTCATCGTTCTTCTGCTGTCATGGGTGTTTTACACCGTGATGACCAACTACGACGCGGAGCGCTGAGATGAGCGGCGCCAACGAAAGAACGACGAGGCAGGAAAGAGTGAGCGAAACGACGGCTTCGGAAGGACTTGCCAGCGCAATGTCGCAGGACCAGATCGCGCGGCTGATGCGCCGTCGCGGCGAGGAATCGCGCTGGTGGTGGATCGTGCCGACGGTCTACATCATCGTGCTGTTGCTGCCGATCTACTGGCTCATCAACATGAGCTTCAAGACCAATGCCGAGATCGTCTCCTCGCTGACGCTCTATCCGCATCAGCCTACGATCGCCAACTACGTCACCATCTTCACCGATGCATCCTGGTACTCGGGCTACATCAACTCGATCACCTATGTGGTGATGAACATGGTGATCTCGGTGGCAGCGGCGCTGCCGGCGGCCTACGCCTTCTCGCGTTATCGCTTCCTCGGCGACAAGCACCTGTTTTTCTGGCTGCTGACCAACCGCATGGCGCCACCGGCGGTGTTCGCGCTGCCCTTCTTCCAGCTCTATTCGGCCTTCGGCCTGATCGACACCCACATCGCCGTCGCGCTGGCGCATTGCCTGTTCAACGTGCCATTGGCGGTGTGGATCCTCGAAGGTTTCATGTCAGGCGTGCCGAAGGAAATCGACGAGACCGCCTATATTGACGGCTATTCGTTCCCGCGCTTCTTCGTCAGGATCTTCATGCCGCTGATCGCGAGCGGCATCGGCGTCGCCTGCTTCTTCTGCTTCATGTTCTCGTGGGTGGAACTGCTTATCGCCCGCACGCTGACCACGACCGACGCCAAGCCGATCGCCGCCACCATGACCCGCACGGTCTCGGCCGCCGGCATGGACTGGGGCCTGCTCGCCGCTGCCGGCGTGCTGACACTGATCCCCGGCGCGCTCGTCATCTGGTTCGTGCGCAACTACATCGCCAAGGGCTTCGCCCTGGGGAGGGTTTGATGAAACGAAAGCAAAAGTTCGTGCGCACCATCGCCAAGGGCTTCACCCCGGGGAGGGTTTGGTTATGAATTTCGACCTCACCTGGATGGCATGGACCTGGCCGACCGCGGCCTTCTTCGGGACCATCCTTCTGCTGCTGTGCGGCATGGCGGCATGGGAATATGCCTCGCCGGGCGGCAATCCGCGCATCGGCGTGCTGCGCTTCGAGACAACGCGTGGCGACCGTCTCTTCCTGTCGCTGCTTGGCAGCGCCTTTATCCATCTCGCTTGGCTGGGTCTTGTCGGACCCAACCTGTGGTGGGCTCTCGCTCTCTCCGTGGTCTACGCCGTCGGCGTGTTCCGCTACGTATAGAGGGGGAAACTGTTGGAGCGACCGCGTGCCGGCGGCCGCTCCAGATCGCACTTGAAACCTTAAAACAGTGGAGGAAACACAATGCGACGGCAATTTTTAACATCAACGACTGCGCTTGTCCTATTGCTTGGGGTTGGCAACGCCTATGCTGGTATGGACGAGGCGAAAGCCTTCCTGGACAAGGAAATCGGTCCGCTTTCGACGCTCGACCGCGCCGGCCAGGAAGCCGAAATGCAGTGGTTCATCGATGCCGCGAAGCCTTTCGCCGGCATGGACATCAAGGTCGTTTCGGAAACCATCGCCACGCACCAGTATGAATCGCAAGTGCTGGCGCCGGCCTTTACCGCCATCACCGGCATCAAGATCACGCATGACGTCATCCAGGAAGGCGACGTCGTCGAGAAGATCCAGACCCAGATGCAGACCGGCCAGAACCTTTATGACGGCTGGGTCAACGATTCCGACCTGATCGGCACCCACTGGCGCTACCAGCAAGTGCGCAATTTGACCGACTGGATGGCGGGCGACGGCAAGGATGTCACCAATCCGAACCTCGACCTGAAGGACTTCATCGGCACCTCGTTCACGACCGCGCCCGACAAGAAGCTCTACCAGCTTCCCGACCAGCAGTTCGCGAACCTCTACTGGTTCCGGTACGACTGGTTCAACGACGAGAAGAACAAGGCCGACTTCAAGGCCAAGTACGGCTACGACCTCGGCGTTCCCGTCAACTGGTCTGCCTATGAGGACATCGCCGAGTTCTTCACCGGCCGCGAGATCGACGGCAAGAAGGTCTATGGCCACATGGACTACGGCAAGAAGGACCCGTCGCTCGGCTGGCGGTTCACTGACGCCTGGTTGTCGATGGCCGGCAACGGCGACAAAGGCCTCCCGAACGGTCTGCCTGTCGACGAATGGGGCATCAAGGTCGACGAGAACTCGCGACCGGTCGGCTCCTGCACGGCGCGCGGCGGCGACACCAACGGCCCGGCGGCCGTCTATTCGATCCAGAAGTACCTCGACTGGCTGAAGGCCTACGCTCCGGCCGAAGCCCAGGGCATGACCTTCTCCGAATCCGGCCCGGTGCCGGCTCAGGGTGCGGTCGCGCAGCAGATATTCTGGTACACCGCCTTCACGGCTTCGATGGTAGATGCCGGCGCCAAGGCAGTGCTGAACGACGACGGTACGCCCAAGTGGCGCATGGCGCCGTCGCCGCATGGCGTCTACTGGAAGGACGGCATGAAGCTCGGCTATCAGGACGTGGGTTCCTGGACGCTGATGAAGTCGACCCCGACCGACCGCGCCAAGGCCGCCTGGCTTTACGCGCAGTTCGTCACCTCGAAGACCGTCGACGTGAAGAAGAGCCATGTCGGCTTGACCTTCATCCGCGAGAGCACGATCCACGACAAGAGCTTCACCGAGCGCGCTCCGAAGCTCGGCGGCCTGATCGAGTTCTACCGCTCGCCGGCGCGCGTCCAGTGGTCGCCGACCGGCACCAACGTGCCTGACTATCCGAAGCTGGCACAGCTCTGGTGGCAGGCGATCGGCGATGCTTCGTCGGGCGCCAAGACGGCGCAGGAAGCGATGGACTCGCTCTGCGGTGAGCAGGAAAAGGTGATGAGCCGCATCGAGAAGTCGGGCGTCCAGGGCGATATCGGCCCGAAGATGGCCGAAGAGCATGACCTCGCCTACTGGAACGCCGACGCGGTCAAGAAAGGCAATCTCGCTCCTCAGCTGAAGATCGAGAACGAGAAGGAAAAGCCGATCACCATCAACTACGACGAACTGGTGAAAAGCTGGCAGAAGTAGCATTGTCTATGCGGGCGTTCGCGCCCGTGTGAAATTGGGGGAGGCGGCTCGTTGCCGTCTCCCCTCTTTGTATCGAGACGGAGGGCGCTGGAATGAGCGGTTTTGTGCTGGCAATCGACCAGGGAACGACTTCGACACGGGCGATCCTGTTCGACGGCCAGATGAAGGTCGTCGGCAGCGGGCAGAAGGAATTCACCCAACATTATCCGGCTTCCGGCTGGGTCGAGCACGATCCCGAGGATATCTGGGCGAGTGTCGTGTCTACCGTGAAGGCGGCCCTGAAGAAAGCCGGCCGGAATGCTTCCGAGGTGGCCGCGCTCGGCATCACCAACCAGCGCGAGACCGTCGTCATCTGGGACAGGGCGACCGGCAAGCCGATCCACAACGCCATCGTCTGGCAGGACCGGCGCACCGCGCCACTGTGCCAGAAACTGAAAAAGCAGGGCCTGGAGAAGAAGTTCACCCGCAAGACCGGCCTGCTGCTCGATCCCTATTTTTCCGGCACCAAGATCGCCTGGATGCTCGACAAGGTGAAGGGCGCCAGAAAGCGCGCCGAGAAAGGCGAATTGCTGGCTGGCACCATCGACAGCTTCCTGATCTGGCGGCTGACCGGCGGCAAGGTCCATGCCACGGACGCCACAAATGCTTCGCGCACGCTGGTCTACAACATCGCTGAGAATGCCTGGGACGACGAGCTGCTGGCCATTCTCAACATCCCGGCAAAAATGCTTCCCCAGGTAAAAGACTGCGCCGATGATTATGGAATCACGGAGAAAAATCTCTTTGGCGCCGAGCTAAAAATCCTCGGCGTGGCCGGCGACCAGCATGCCGCGACGATCGGCCAAGCCTGTTTCGAGCCAGGCATGATGAAATCCACCTATGGCACCGGCTGTTTTGCGCTGCTCAACACAGGCAGCGACCTGGTGCGCTCGAAAAACCGGCTGCTGACCACCATCGCCTACAGGCTGAACGGCAAGACGACCTATGCGCTGGAAGGTTCTATCTTCATTGCAGGGGCCGCGGTGCAGTGGCTGCGCGACGGCATCAAGGTGATCGGCAAGGCCGAGCAGAGCGGCAAATTGGCGGCCGAGGCTGATCCCACGCAAAATGTCTATCTGGTGCCCGCCTTCGTCGGGCTGGGCGCGCCGCATTGGGATGCCGAAGCACGCGGCGCCATCTTTGGGCTGACCCGCAATTCCGGCCCGGCGGAGTTTGCCCGCGCGGCCCTGGAAGCCGTGGCCTACCAGACATGCGACCTGCTCGACGCCATGCGCAAGGACTGGAAGGGGGCTTCGGCCAGGACAGTGCTCAGGGTCGATGGCGGCATGGTGGCGTCGGACTGGACCATGCAGCGGTTGGCCGACATCCTCGATGCACCGGTCGACCGCCCGACCATTCTGGAGACGACCGCGCTGGGCGCCGCATGGCTGGCTGGCTCGAAGGCAGGTGTGTGGCCGGATGCCAAGAAGTTCGCGAAAAGCTGGGCACTCGAGCGACGATTCCAGCCGGACATGGATGGCTCCGTGCGCATAGCCAAGCTTGCTGGCTGGCGCGATGCTGTGCGAAGGACGCTGAGCGTGCAATAAGCAGCTATCAGGTGATGAGTGATGGGGCGAGGGGATGAAGCCAGACTGGTATCCTGCGTGGCGCGACGAGGCTATCGAACAGCTGAATGCCAAGAATGACCGGTTGCAAAAGGAATTCCGCCTCGGCAGTTGGTCGCGCTATGACTATGACATAGCGACCAGAAGGCTTTTGTTTGCCAAAGACGGGGATGTCAAAGTGACCGCAGAGGTCCAGATTGCCGGTTCCACGAGCGCTAAGTCACAGAGTTGGCTCTGGGCTTGGGCAAATTCAAATTGGCCCGACAATGTCATGATCGATGCAAAGCGGGTTCGATCCTTCGGCGAGACGAACAGCATCGACGAACTGACCCAGACTTACGTTAGGGATGTGGATGATGACCTGGAAGTGCTTGGGTGGGAGCTGAGCGCAGTAGCGGTTCGAATTTGCGACGCCCTTGGAGCATATCGATCACCGAGCGCGGAAGGCGATGCGCGTTATTACATCATCAAGAGCATCAGTTGGGCGGGCTGACCGAAAAGAAAGACCCGCGCCACTTCTGGCACGGGTCTTCGATGCAGCACTATCACTACTTCCACTCACTCAATCAATAGGGCGAACGGCACTCCTTGCGAGGGCCGTAATTCGGCTGGAACGTGTTGTCCGAAGCGCGGTAGCTGCGATAGTGGTCGTAGCACCACTGCACATGCGAATTGCCCTCATAGACGCGATTGCGTTCGTTGTTGATGATTGCGCCGGTAATCAGCGCGCCAGTAGCGAAGGCGGCAAGCGGGAACCAATAATCGCCGTGACGACGGTAGCCGGGGCGATATTCGCGATAGCCGCGATGGCCGTTCCAATATGCGCCGCGATTGCGGGAAAAATTGCGGTCACGCGAAAAACTGCGGTCACGCGAAAAATTGCGATTGTGGCGGTCCTTACGCCACTCCCGGTACTGGACTGTCTGCACATCCGGCACCGCGACCTGGGATTGCGGCACATAGTTCGGTTGGGCATTAACGGACACCGCCTCCGCCGCAACGAATGTGACGGAGAGAGTGGCCGCCAGCAGGCTCGTTGTGATTCTGTTCATTGGTCTTCTCCTCGATAGTTTGGCGGACGTCCCTGTGCCGGGAAAACGAGCGGCGCATACAATTGTTCCCCAGACTGGATGCCGCTGTCGGGCAGAAATGCCAGTGTTCCCTTGGCTGTTCTCCCACCGATGGCGCGGCTGGCAAGTGTCGCGACAGGGCGAAGCCGCCCGTGTTTGCGAGCCCTCTTTTTCCGGTTGACCGGTCGAGGCACTCTCCCTATGTTCCGCGCAATTTCGAGGGCCGCCTTTCGCCCGCGGGAGCGCGTAGCTCAGCCGGTAGAGCAACTGACTTTTAATCAGTAGGTCATGGGTTCGAATCCCATCGCGCTCACCAAATCCACGCAATGAACTGTCACCCATCTCTCGGGAAGGGCACACCACAACCGGTGGGGAAGCCGTCAGCGCTTCCAGAAATCGCGGTGTGGTGCGAGCAACTCGTCCGCGATTTCGGGGAAGGGGCCAAAGACCTCGATCTTTTTCTGGCCGGACTCGAGGACGGTGCGCGAAGAGAGGCTCATCGTCGGATTCTCTGCGTGATCCCCGGTGAGCGCCAGCAGCTCGGTCTCCTCGAAGCCGTAGACCAGCCGGCCGATATTCGCCCAGTAGAGCGTTCCGGTGCACATCGCGCAGGGCTCACCGGTTGAGACCAGCGTGCATTGCCATAAGAACTCCGGCTCGTAGGCTGCCGCGGCGCGCCGGGCGAGCTCCGTCTCGGCGTGGCGCACCGTGTCGAGATTGCCTTGCCGCATCAGCACCCGATCGTCCGGCCCGACCAGCACGCAACCAAACGGATGATGCCCATGATCCGCCGCCTCGCGCGCGACCGCGTCGGCGGATCGAAGGTGGGCGAGCATCTGATCGCGGGTCATGGCAAGATCCTGTCATGCCGACATCCACCGATGAGCGGCTGAGCGAGATTGGTGCCAACGGACGCGAGTGGCAAGAGCCAACTTTTGCTTGAGACCTTTGCCTCAGGATATCAGACCTTTGCCCTACAATCCGCCGGCCGGTCTTGGCGTCGAACAGATGAGCACAGGCGCGGCAAAGCGGAAAGCCGGCTGAAAAGGCCATCCTCGCCGAGCTTTTCGAAGGAGTTCGGCGGCGCGAAAATGCGAACAGCGTCAGACCGAAGGCTCCCCGAACACGAGCGAAACATTGGCGCCGGCGTGGCGTTCGAGCCGGCCGGCGAGGTCGAGTTCCAGCAGCACCATGAAGACCTGGGCCGGGTGCAGGCCGGTGTGGCGGATGATCTCGTCGACCGGCACGGGCGTCGGGCCGAGCGCCTCGATGACGCGGGCGCGGTCGCTTTCGCCGGGCGGTGGTGTGGCCGAGAAGTCGGGCGGCTCTTCGAACGGCGGCACGTCGGGCGCCCGCATGCCGGTCAGCGGGGCGATCGCCCTGGAAATATCCGATGCCTCGGTGACCAGGGTGGCACCATCCTTGAGCAGGCCGTTGGTACCGGCGGCGCGTGGATCGAGCGGTGAGCCCGGCACGGCAAAGACCAGCCGGCCCATTTCGCCGGCAAGCCTGGCGCTGATCAGGGAGCCCGAGCGTTGCGCTGCCTCGACCACCACCAGCCCAAGAACCGCACCCGCAACAAGGCGGTTGCGGCGCGGAAAATCCTGGGCGCGCGGCTGCCAGCCGAACGGCATCTCCGAAATGATGGCGCCGCGCTCGGCAATCTCGTCGCACAGCCCGGCATTTTCAGGCGGGTAGGGCAGGTCCAGGCCGCCGGCCAGGACGCCGATCGTGCCGGTCGCAAGACTGCCCTGATGCGCCGCCGTGTCGATGCCGCGCGCCAGGCCGGAGACGATTGCGTAGCCGTCGCGGCCGAGGTCGGCTGCCAGCATGCGTGCCATCTTGATGCCGGCCAGCGACGCGTTGCGTGCCCCGACGATGGCGACACTCGGCAGCCGGAAAACAGCTGCGTTGCCCTTTACCGCCAGCAGGGGCGGCGGATGGTCCATGTTGCGCAACAGGGGTGGGTAGTCTGTCTCACCGATCCCGACAAAGCGGGCGCCGGCCTTTCCGGCTAGTTCCAGTTCCGCCTCGGCTTCGGCAACGGAAGGGATGCGAGCGATCCGGATGGCGCCGCCCGAAATCATCAGTTCCGGCAATATCTCCAGCGCCACCTCGGCCGAACCGAAACGGTTGATGAGGTCGCGAAAGGATGCGGGGCCGACATTCTGGGTGCGGATCAGCCGCAGCCAGCTCAGCCGCTGCCGGTCGCTGAGCCGCGGCCCGGCGGTCGGCTCACTCACCACGG
Organism: Mesorhizobium sp. M1066; assembly: GCF_040318635.1. Classification (NCBI taxonomy): domain Bacteria; kingdom Pseudomonadati; phylum Pseudomonadota; class Alphaproteobacteria; order Hyphomicrobiales; family Phyllobacteriaceae; genus Mesorhizobium; species Mesorhizobium sp. M1066. Next base: position 358,446 of record NZ_JAMYMR010000003.1, on the reverse strand, counting down.
TGGCGTGATCGCTCAACCCTTGGCTCCGATCTTTCCTTCGGTGCCGGCAAGCAGGCGCGAAATGTTTTCCCGGTGCTTGATGAAAACGATGACGCTCATCAGCACGAACAAGGCCGCATTCTGTGGGGTGCTCAGCACATAGAGGGCGATCGGCACGATGACCGCCGCTGTCAGCGCCGCAAGCGAGGAATACCGGAAGAGGAATGCCATCACCAGCCAGGCGACGGCGAAGATCAGCGCCACCTGCCAGGCAAGGCCGATCAGCACACCGAGATAGGTGGCGACGCCCTTGCCGCCCTTGAAACCGAGCCAGACCGGGAAGAGATGACCGAGAAAGGCGCCGAGACCGGCCCAGATCGCCAGGTCAGGCGCGAAATGGCCTGCTATCAGCACGGCGGCCGTGCCCTTCAGCGCGTCGAGTAGCAGCGTCGCGGCGGCAAGGCCCTTGTTGCCGGTGCGCAGAACGTTGGTGGCGCCGATATTGCCGGAGCCGATCTTGCGCACATCGCCAAAGCCAGCCGCGCGGGTGAGCAGGAGCCCGAACGGAATCGAGCCAAGCAAATAGCCGAACACGAGCGCTGGGATGAGGCTGTAAATCATTGTTTCCCCCGCATTTCCCTAGTTCGGCCGGATCAGGCGCGGTGCGCCGTGGCCGGTTCAGGCGGAAAACACTGTGCGGCCCGCAATCAGCGTTTGCAAGACCTTGCCTTGCAGTCGCGCGCCTTCGAAACAGGTGTTTTTCGACCGCGAACGAATGCCGCTTTCGCTGACGATCCAGGGTTCGTCGAGGTCGACAAGCGCAAGATCGGCGACAGCGCCCGGCTTCAGCGTGCCGCCGGGCAGGCCGAACAGTTTTGCGGGAGCGGTGGACAAGGTCTCGATCAGCCGGAGCAACGGCACATCGCCATTGTGGTAGAGCCGCAGTGCGGCGCCCAGCAGCGTCTCCAACCCTATGGCGCCGGCCTCCGCATCGGCGAAGGGCAGGCGCTTGGTGTCGACATCCTGCGGATCATGCGAGGAGACGATGATGTCGATCGTGCCGTCCCTGACCGCCTCGATCATCGCCAGCCGGTCTTCCTCGGCGCGCAAAGGCGGCGTCAGGCGGAAGAAGGTGCGGTATTCGCCGACATCGTTTTCATTCAGCGACAGATTGTGGATCGCCACGCCTGACGTCACCGTCGCGCCGTCGGCTTTCGCACGCGTTATGGCGTTTGCCGCCATCGCCGTCGAGATCTTTGCTGCATGGTACGAACCACGCGTCAGCCGGGCCAAGGCCAGATCGCGCTCCAGCGGGATGGATTCGGCTTCGCGCGGAACGCCGGAGAGGCCGAGCCAGCTGGCGTAGAGGCCTTCATTCATCACGCCGGATGAACCGAGGTCCGCATCCTGCGTCTCATGCACGATGGTGGCGCCGAAGTCGCGCGCATAGGTCAGCGCGCGGCGCATCACCAGCGCGCTCGATATGGTGTGGCGGCCATCGGTGAAGGCGACGGCGCCGGCTTCGCGCAGCAGGCCGAACTCGGTCATTTCGCGCCCGTCGAGGCCCTTGGTGATCGCCGCGGCCGGAAAGACGTTGACGATGGCCGTGTCCTTGGCGGTGCGCAGCACGAATTCGACCAGCGCGACATTGTCGATCACCGGATCGGTGTCGGGCATCATGACGATGGAGGTGACGCCGCCGGCCGCCGCCGCGACACTTGCCGACGCGATAGTCTCGCGATGCTCGCCGCCCGGTTCGCCGATGAAGACGCGGCCGTCGATCAGGCCTGGAATGATCGCCTTGCCGGCGCAATCGATAACGGTGGCGCCCTCGGGCGCGCCCTGGTTCAGCGCTGCTTTGCCGGCGGCTACGATCTTGCGGCCGTCGATGAAGACGGCGCCGACTTCATCGATGCCGCGCGAGGGGTCGATAATGCGGGCGCGCTCAAAGACCGTTATGCTCATGCCTCACGGCCCTCGTGGCTGCGGCGCGGATCGAGCAGCGCTTCCATGACGGCCATGCGCACAGCAACGCCCATTTCAACTTGTTCCTGGATAACGCTTTGCGGACCGTCGGCGATTTCCGAAGCGATCTCGACGCCGCGGTTCATCGGCCCGGGGTGCATCACCAGCGCATCGTCCTTGGCCGCCTTCAGTTTTTCCGCATCGAGGCCGAAATAGCGGAAATACTCGCGCACCGAAGGCACGAACGCGCCTTCCATACGCTCGCGCTGCAGGCGCAGCATCATCACCACATCGGCGTCCTTGAGGCCCTCGGCCATCGAGCGGGTGACGATGACGCCCATTTTCTCGATGCCGGTGGGCAGCAGCGTCGACGGTGCGACGACGCGCACCTGCGCGCCGAGCGCGTTGAGCAGCATGATGTTGGAACGCGCCACGCGCGAATGCAGGATGTCGCCGCAGATTGCCACGATGAGCTTCGACAGCGGACCCTTGGCGCGACGGATGGTCAGCGCGTCGAGCAGCGCCTGTGTCGGGTGTTCATGCGCGCCGTCGCCGGCATTGACCACCGAGCAGCCGACCTTCTGCGCCAGAAGCGCGGCGGCACCGGCCGATTGGTGGCGGATGATCAGGATGTCGGGCCGCATGGCGTTCAGCGTCATCGCCGTGTCGATGAGCGTTTCGCCCTTCTTCACCGAAGAGCTTGCCACCGACATGTTCATCACATCGGCGCCAAGCCGCTTTCCGGCCAACTCGAACGACGACTGCGTGCGCGTCGAGGCTTCATAGAAGAGGTTGATCTGTGTGCGGCCGCGCAGCGTCGAGGTTTTCTTCTCGGACTGCCGCGAGATCGCGACCGCCCGGTCCGCCCTGTCGAGCAACAGCTCGATATCGGCGGGGGAAAGGTCGCGGATGCCCAGAAGATGGCGATGAGGATAGGGGGACGAAGCGTCGGTCATCTCAAGGCGCTGCTATAGGGTGGAGACTTTGCGGCTGCAAGCACCAGCTTTGCATTGCAGCCGTTCTCCTCAATTTTTTCGTGTAGATGGCCGATTGTATCGGCCGGTATTTTCATCGCGCGCGCTGCATGGCTTGGCTATATCTAGCCGACAGCCTCGGATTCGTGGCTTTCTGACGATAGAAGGATTGGGCGTGACCGACGACGTGACGAACCAGCCGCCGCCGCTGACGGGCGGCAACGCCTGGCGGGGCGATCCGTTGCTGATCCAGCTAGCGGAGCGTTTTTCCGATCCGGTGCGCAAAGATCTCGACGGTCTCGGCCGCTTTGTGCTGACGCAGGAGGCGCAGGAATTGGCGCGCCTCGCCAATGTCGAGACGCCGAAGCTCAGGACGCATGATCGCCAGGGACGGCGCATCGACGTGGTCGAGTTCCACCCCGCCTATCACGCCTTGATGCGCCGCTCAGTGGCCAACGGGCTGCATTCCTCGGTGTGGGAGAACGGCGACACCGAGATCGGCCGCCGCCATCAGGTCCGTGCCGCCCGGTTTTATCTGACGGCGGAGCTGGAGACCGGGCATCTGTGCCCCATCACCATGACCAACGCTTCGCTGGCGGCCTTGATGGCCAGCCCGAAACTGTTTCGCGAATGGGCGCCGCGCGTGACGACGCGCAAATACGACCAGAGCCAGAAACCACCGGTCGAGAAGACCGGGCTGACGCTCGGCATGGGCATGACCGAGAAACAGGGCGGCACCGATGTGCGCGCCAATGTGACGAGGGCGGAACGCGCCGGCAGCGGTTTTTATCGCCTGACCGGGCACAAATGGTTCATGTCGGCGCCGATGTCGGATGCCTTCCTGGTGCTGGCACAGGCGCCGGAGGGGCTGTCGTGCTTCCTCGTACCGCGCGTTCTCGGTGACGGCTCGGGCAACGGCTTCCGCTTCCAGCGGCTGAAGGACAAGCTCGGCAACCGTTCCAACGCATCCTCCGAAGTCGAATTCGTCAATGCCATCGGCGAGATGGTCGGCGAACCCGGTGCCGGTGTGAAGACGATCATGGACATGGTCACCCTGACCCGGCTCGATTGTGCCATCGCATCGTCGGCGATCATGCGCGCGGGCCTCGCCGAGGCCGTTCATCACGCCCGCCACCGACAGGTGTTCGGTTCAACCTTGATCGAGCAGCCGTTGATGCAGCGCGTGCTGGCCGACATGGCGCTCGATGTCGCCGCCGCCACCGCGCTGTCGTTCCGGTTGGCGCGCTCCTTCGACGAGGCGGCCAGCGATCGCGGCGAGGCGGCGTTTGCCCGCGCCATGACGCCCGTCGTCAAATACTGGGTCTGCAAGATCGCGCCGCCGCTGCTCTATGAGGCGATGGAGTGCCTCGGCGGCAACGGCTATGTCGAGGAGGCGCCACTCGCCCGCTACTATCGCGAGGCCCCGGTCAACGCGATCTGGGAAGGCTCGGGCAATGTCATGGCGCTTGATGTGCTGCGCGTGCTCGGCCGTGCGCCCGGCCTGTTCGAGGATGTGCTGGCCGGCATCGACCGTGATCTCGGCGCCGGCGGACGCGGTACGATCGGCGTGCTGAAGGCGGCGATGCAGGTTGCTTCAACCGACGAAGGTTCTGCCCGGCTGCTGACCGAGCAGCTGGCGCTGTCGGCTGCGGCGGCGGAATTGCGCCGTCTGGGGGCAGGGCGGATCGCCGACGCTTTCGTCGAGACGCGTTTGGCCGGCCAATGGCGCAACACCTATGGCATGATCGATTCGCGCCACGATGCACGCATGATCATCGACACGCTCTATCCGCCGGTGAACTGAGCCGCGAGCATCGCAAAAACCGGCGCCATCCACAGTTTTGACGCGTTGGCGGGCATCTTCACGCGTATGGCTAATCGCCGTTAACCTTAACAAATGGTTTCCGTTGCGATGGCGGACGGCAAGGCCCACTGTCCCAGTACAAGCAGGGAATGGTTCAGATTGGCCGTCTCTTGCTCTGCGAAGCAGGAACGCCGATGCGACAGGTACTGACCTCTTTTCTGGCCTTGCACTGGGCGATAGTTTTCGCCCTGCTTGCGCTCATCTGCATCGACGGAAACCGGGGTGTGGCGGCGGCGCTCGGCGTGCTGGGTGCCACGATCGAGAGTACCCGCTTCGTCGACCTCGACAATTTCGTCGTCGTGGCGCCGCTCGCCACCGCATTGCTTGTCGTCGCGGTTCTGTTTTTCTGGGCCTTTGTCGAAGCCTTGGTCAACGACGCGACCAGCGCGGGCGCCGACAGCGTCGCCCGCATCGCCTTCATCTGCGCGTCCGGCGTGTTGTCGCTGATCGTCATCGGTGGCGCCGCACAAGGCATCAACGGGCTGTTCATGGCTGTCGCCGTGCAACTGGCGGCACTTCTGGCGTCCTATGTCGCCATGCTTGCCGAACGGCGATCCTTGGTTGCGACAGCGGCTTCGGGCGAAGGCGAGATCCATGCCATCGCGCACGGCATGGCAAAAGCCGCGGCCCACAATTCGCTGCTTTCACTCATATCAGGCCGAACGGTGTCCAAGACCGGCTCCCATCCCAGGGGAGGCCGCTGATGCGCTACATCTTCGGATTCTGGGCGGCGCCGATGGCGATTTTCTGGGGCTGGTTCTATCTGTCGGCCAATGACATCAATTTCGGCTACACGATGCTCAGCCGACAGATGCACGACTTCTTCTTCCAGCTCTATGGTCAGATGCTCGGCATCGATCCGGCGATCATTCCCGGCATGGTGGCGAAGACGTGCGTCTTCGACGGGTTGCTGCTGATGGCGCTTTGGGCCTTCCGCCGTCGCCGCGAAATCGCCGGCTGGGTCAGACAGCGCTGGGCGGGTCCGGTTCCGTTCGAGCGGATGCGTGGAGCGACTGAAGCCGGTCCAAAACTCCCTGCAGAATAAACGCGGCAGCCGCCGAATCGATCTTGCCGGCGCGCTTGCGGCGCGAGAAATCCATCTCGATCAGCGTCCTTTCGGCCGCGACCGTCGATAGTCTCTCATCCCAGAGCACGAACGGTAGGTCGCTCATCTGGGCCATGTTGCGGACGAAGGCGCGCGATTTCTGCGCACGCGGACCTTCCGAGCCGTCCATGTTGATCGGCAGCCCAATCACCACCGCGCCGGCATTCTCCTTGTGCAGCAAGGCGAGCAGCACCGCCGCATCGAGCGAGAATTTCCTTCGCATGATCACCGGGCGCGGATGGGCGAAGGAAAACCTCTGGTCCGAGACCGCGACGCCGATCGTCTTGTCGCCGAGGTCAAGCCCCGCCAGCGTCTTGCCGCCGGTCAACCGCGCCGGCAATTCCTCGATCGTGATAATGCCCACCGGCCGTCCTTCGCCTTTCACCACCAGGTGTTTTGTCAAACGCGTGGCGGACAAGTACCCTTTGATCTCGGGGCCATCGGCGTTCTATCCTTTGGCAAGCCAAAAATCGAGGAATGCGTTCATGAAACTGACCTGGTACGGCCACTCGGCCTTTCGCATCGAGACCGCTAATGCCAAGATCCTTATCGATCCCTATCTGATCGGCAATCCGTCCTGGACGGGCGGCTGGGAGGGACCGGCCGAGGGGATCACCCATGTGCTGCTGACGCATGGCCACAGCGATCACATCAGCGGCGCCGTGGAAGTGCTCGGCAAAAGCGGCGCGCAGCTGGTCGCCAATTTCGAGATCTGCATGTATCTGGTCGGCAAGGGGGTCAGCGACAAGAAGATCAACCCGGGCAACATCGGCGGCACCGTCGATTGCGGCAGCTTCACCACCACTTTTGTCCAGGCGCTGCACTCATCCTCGTTCCCCGGCGAGGGCGGCCAGAACACCTATCTCGGCAATCCGGGCGGCCTCGTCTTGCATTTCCCGGAAGACAAGACGCTCTATCACATGGGCGACACCGACATCTTCTCCGACATGGCGCTGATCAACGAGTTGCATGAACCCAAGGTCGGCCTGGTGCCGATCGGCGACCGCTTCACTATGGGCGGCGCTGTGGCTGCACTTGCCTGCCGGCGCTTCTTCAAATTCGATACCGTGGTTCCCTGTCACTTCGGCACGTTTCCGATGATCGACCCCACCGCCGACAAGTTCGAGGCCGGCATGGAAGGGTCCGGCGTGACGGTGGCATCGCCTGATATCGGTGAGACGATTACGATCTAGGCGTGGCGAAAGCGGAATAAGACCATGGCTTTGAGGAAATCTCTTTGTGTATCGATGTTGGTCGCGGCGTCGCCCGCGCTCGCTGCGGATGATTTCATCGAGGGCCTCTACCTGCAATCCGAGGAGCTTTGCAAACAGGCCAAAAAGGACACGCTGCAAACGCTGATCGACGCAGGCAACATCGTGCTTTCGGCGCACGGCCTGCAGAGCGTCGAATACAATTGCGAGTTTCTGCAGATCAGCAAGGCCACGGCTTCGCCGAGCTGGGCGGTGACGGCCATCTGCCAGGAACCGGGTTATGTCTTTCCCGACGTTCTCTCCGTGACGCAAATGAACGCCAAGCAGATCGATCTCGTGTCGGTTCGGCCCGTCGACGACGAAAGCGAAGCAAGCGGCAACAGCGGCAGCTACTATCTGTGCGAAGGCGTTGCTCTGCCATAGACGTATTCTGAGGGCCCACGGGCGGGCCGCCGGCACAGCCTGGTCTCTCGCACGATGCATGTTGCGCAGCGCGCGCGGCGCCGCTATAGCCCGAACTGGTTTTCCCCGAGGCAAAAACATGTCCGTAGATCTTCAGACAGTGAAGCGCGTCGCGCATCTCGCCCGCATCGCGGTGAGCGAAGAAGATGCCGAACGGATGACCGGCGAGCTGAACGCCATTCTGGGCTTCGTCGAGCAGCTGAACGAGGTCGATGTTTCCGGTGTCGAACCAATGACCTCGGTGACGCCGATGGACATGAAGAAGCGCAGCGATGTCGTTACCGACGGCGGCAAGGCGGCCGACATCGTCGCTAACGCGCCGGCGACCGAAGAGAACTTCTTCCTCGTTCCGAAGGTCGTGGAGTAAACCGGCCGATGGCAATCGAGATCGCCATTGAGAAGCCGCTCCAGGACGACGTGCGCAGGCTGGTCACGGAACTCAACGAGACCTTGCTCGAACTGACGCCGCCGGAGCATTGCTACCATTTGACGGTCGAGCAGATGGCCGGTGAGGACACGACGGTTTTCATCGCCCGCGATAATGGCCTGGCCATTGGCTGCGGCGCGCTGAAGCGTCATGACGGCGCCATTGGCGAGGTCAAGCGCATGTATATCAGGCCCTCGCATCGCGGGCAGAGGATCGGCGCGAAAATCGTTGAGCGGGTCGAATCGCTGGCGCGCAACGAGGGGCTGAAGCGCCTGGTGCTGGAGACGGGCGATCGTCATCCCGCGGCGTGGACAGTCTACGAACGCGCCGGGTTTTCGCGCTGCGGCCCGGTGCTGGATTATCCCGATTCTGAGTGGTCGGTGTTTTACGAAAAGAGCCTTTGATGAGCGACCTGACCCAGCTGACGATTTCACAGGCCCGCGCCAAGCTGCGCGACAAGGAAATCACCGCGACCGAGATCACCGAGGCCTATCTCGGCGCTATCGAGCGCGCCAATCCGGCGCTCAATGCCTATGTCGCCGTGACCGGCGACAAGGCGCGCGACATGGCCAAGGCGTCCGACGCCAGGCTGGTCAAGGGCGAGGGCGGTGCGCTGGAAGGCATTCCGTTGGGGATCAAGGACCTGTTCGGCACCGAAGGCGTCCACACGCAGGCTTGCAGCCATGTACTCGACGGGTTCAAGCCACGCTACGAATCGACCGTTACGTCAAATCTGTGGGCCGACGGCGCCGTTATGCTCGGCAAACTCAACATGGACGAGTTCGCCATGGGCTCGTCCAACGAGACGTCCTACTATGGCCCGGTCATCAATCCGTGGCGGCGCTCGCGCCTCGATACTGCGGTGATGCCGACGACGCATCAGGGCGACGGCGGCTTCGTTTCGGCCGGCGGCACGAGGACCGTGCGCAGCCTGGACAATGCGCAGTTGGTGCCGGGTGGCTCTTCTGGCGGGTCGGCCACGGCAGTCTCCGCCTTCCTGTGCGCCGGCGCGACCGCGACGGACACTGGCGGCTCGATCCGCCAGCCGGCCGCCTTCACCGGGACGGTAGGCATCAAGCCGACCTATGGCCGCTGCTCACGCTGGGGTATCGTCGCGTTCGCCTCGTCGCTCGACCAGGCCGGCCCGATCGCGCGCGACGTACGCGATGCCGCGATCCTGTTGAAGTCGATGGCCTCCGTCGATCCGAAGGACACGACGTCGGTCGACCGGCCGGTGCCGGATTATGAGGCGGTGATCGGCAAGCCGATCAAGGGCATGAAGGTCGGCATTCCCAGGGAATACCGCGTCGACGGCATGCCCGAAGAGATCGAAGCGCTGTGGCAGAAGGGCATTGCCTGGCTGAAGAACGCCGGCGCCGAGATCGTCGACATTTCCCTGCCGCATACGAAATACGCGCTGCCCGCCTATTACATCGTGGCGCCGGCCGAGGCTTCGTCCAACCTCGCCCGCTATGATGGCGTCCGCTACGGCTTGCGCGTGCCGGGCAAGGATATCGTCGACATGTATGAGAAGACCCGTGCCGCCGGTTTCGGCCGCGAGGTCAAGCGCCGCATCATGATCGGCACCTATGTGCTGTCGGCCGGCTATTACGACGCCTACTATCTGCAGGCGCAGAAGGTGCGCAATCTGATCAAGCGGGATTTCGAGACTGTCTTCGCCGCCGGCGTCGATGTCATCCTGACCCCGGCAACGCCGTCCGCCGCCTTCGGCGTCGCCGACGAGGACATGGCTGCCGATCCGGTCAAGATGTACCTGAACGACATCTTCACCGTCACTGTGAACATGGCGGGCCTGCCGGGCATCGCTGTGCCCGCCGGGCTCGACGCCAAGGGCCTGCCGCTCGGCCTGCAGCTGATCGGCCGGCCGTTCGATGAGGAAACCCTTTTCCAAACCGCTGCCGTCATCGAGCAGGCCGCAGGCACGTTCCAGCCGGAGAAGTGGTGGTAGGGACGTCGCTCGTCTAGCGCGTGCCCTGAAAGTCGGATCGATTTTCGAAAGGATCCTGCGCAAAATCAAAGTGTTAGCGTCCTTTGAGCACCCACGCCCGTGCGGCGCTGCAATGGGGTGAGCGATGTTCTTCTACCTGTCCAAGATTTTCTGGTTCTTCATCCAGCCGCTGAACCTGGCGATCTTCCTGCTGCTGGCGGGATTGCTCGCGGCCATGATCGGGCGCCGGCGGCTGGCGGCGACCGGCAGCGTGCTGGCATTTCTGGTCCTTGCGCTGTCAGCGTGGACGTCGCTCGGCGCCATGATGCTCAATCCGCTGGAAGAGCGCTTCGCGCGCCCGCCGCTGCCGGCAAAGGTCGACGGCATCGTCGTGCTCGGCGGCGGCTTCGAGGGCGCCATCAATCTGGCGCGCGGCGGCTATGAGTTGAACAGCAGCGGAGATCGGATGGTCGAGACCGCAGTTCTGGCCCGGCGCTTTCCTACCGCCAAGGTGGTCGTCTCCGGCGGCACCGGCGCGTTGTTTCTCGATGGCGAGGGCGATGCCGCAACCGCGCCGCGCCTGCTCACCGCGCTTGGCGTGGCCGCCGATCGTCTGATCCTGGAGAACAAGTCCCGCAACACCTATGAGAACGCGGTCTTCACCAAGGAGTTGCTAACGCCGAAGCCCGGCGAGACCTGGCTGCTGGTGACCTCGGCCTTCCATATGCCGCGCGCCAAGGCGCTGTTCGACAAGGCCGGCTTTGCGACTGTTCCCTGGCCGGTCGACTATCGCACCTCGGGCAAAGAAGGCATCGGCCTGTTCCGCGACAATCCAGCCGATTCGCTGCAGGCCACCACCATGGCCATCCGCGAATGGATCGGGCTTTTTGCCTACTGGCTGTCAGGCCGGATCGATCAGCCTTTTCCAGGCGGCTGACCGATCACCGCCTGCCTGGCGGCCGAGAAGAACTGGCGCCGCACCAGAACCGCCAGCAGCAACAGCGTCGACAACACGAACACCATCGGGTCGACGAACCAGCCGAGATAACCGATCGAGAAGAACACGCCGCGCAGGCCGGAGTTGAAGTGCTTTCCGGCCAGCATGTTCATTTGCGCCGCACGCCACACCGCCGTTTCGGTGACCGGATTGCGTGAGGCTTCGCCATGCGGGATCGGCACGGCGCCGATCAGGATCGTGCAATAGTTGAACAGCCGGTACGCCCAGCCGAATTTGAAGAACGAAAACGCCAGGATCAGCACCAGCCCGAACACCTTTATCTGGAAGGCCGCGCGCGACGGCGCGCCACCCAGGGGCAGGTCGCTGAGCACTTCAAGAACCCGGTCGGATGCGCCGAGCAGGGCAAAACAGCCGCCGATGGCGATCAGCGAGCTGGAGGCGAAGAAGGCGGTGCCTTGCTGCAGCCCGCTCATGATGGCGGTGTCGACGATGCGGATCTCGCGCTCGGCCATGGTCCGCATCCAGGCTTGCCGCTGTGCATTCATCGCCGTCGTCAGCGACATGCGGCTGACCAGCTTGCCGTCGGAGGCGAACGTGTGCAGCAGCCACGCGACGAGGAAGAAGGCCAGCGCCGCGAGATCGGCTGTCGAAAGATCGAGGGAATCGCCCATGGCCTGAATTTAGCACATTCAGCGCGATCGCTTCGATGTCCGCCTACAGCGATAGGCACCAATGTCGCTGCCGGAGCAAACAAGGTCGGCGGATGCAGCGCCGCGATTTCCAAAAGAGCGGAAACATCGTGGGAATTCCTATATGTAGTCATCGACCTGACGCCAGGAGACAACGCCGCGTGTTCCTTTCGGTTTTCGACCTGTTCAAGATCGGCATAGGACCCTCGAGTTCGCACACGATGGGGCCGATGACCGCCGCTGCGCGGTTTCTCGACGAGGTCGCGGGAAATGACTGGCCGCGTCCGGCGGGCGTCAAGGTCGACCGGCTTGGCGCAAGTCTGCACGGGTCACTCGCCTACACCGGTATTGGCCACGGCAGTGATCGCGCCGTCATGCTCGGCCTTGCCGGCCTGACGCCGCAGACGGTCGATCCCGACCAGGCCGATGGCATTGCCAGCCGCATCGCCGCCGAAAAGCGCATTTCGCCGCCCGGCCATCCCGCCTATCGCTTCGATCCGGCCACCGATCTGGTGCTGGACCGCAAAACGCCGCTCACCGGTCACGCCAACGGCATGGCGTTCTACGCCTATGATTCCGGCGGCCGCCTGCTGCTCAAGCGCATCTATTATTCGATCGGCGGCGGCTTCGTGGTTTCCGAAGAAGAACTGCAGCGGATGAAAGCCAGGGGTTCGGTGACAACCGAAGGCAAGAAAGTGCCTTATCCGTTCAAGAATGCGGTCGAGATGCTGGCCATGGCCGGCAAAAGCGGCCTTTCCATCGCCGACATGAAACGCGTCAACGAGGAGACGCAGATGACGCGCGAGGCGCTCGACGCCGGCCTCGACGGAATCTGGAGCGCCATGAAGGGCTGCATCGACCGTGGCCTGTCGCAGGATGGCATCATGCCGGGTGGGCTGAAGGTGCGCCGCCGTGCCCGCATGCTGCACGATAAGCTGCAGGAGCAGTGGCAGCAGAATAAGCCCAATCCTTTGCTCGCCAATGACTGGCTGTCGATCTACGCCATGGCCGTGAACGAGGAAAATGCCGCCGGCGGCCGCGTCGTCACCGCGCCGACCAATGGCGCTGCCGGCACGCTGCCGGCGGTGCTGCGCTACTGGCTGCATTTCCATCCCGAGGCGGACCAGCCGAGCATTCGTGATTTCCTGCTGACGGCTGCCGCCGTTGGCGGCATCATCAAGACCAACGCGTCGATCTCGGGCGCCGAGGTCGGCTGTCAGGGCGAGGTCGGGTCGGCATCGGCGATGGCGGCGGCCGGCCTGTGCGCCGTCATGGGCGGCACGCCCGAGCAGGTCGAGAATGCCGCCGAGATCGCGCTCGAACATCATCTCGGCATGACCTGCGATCCGGTCGGCGGGCTGGTGCAGGTGCCGTGCATCGAACGCAATGCGCTGGGCGCGGTCAAGGCGGTGACGGCAGCGTCACTGGCCATCAAGGGCGACGGCATCCATTTCGTACCGCTCGATGCGGCGATCGAGACCATGCGCCAGACCGGCCTCGACATGAACGAGAAGTACAAGGAAACCAGCCTTGGCGGGCTTGCAGTCAACGTCGTGGAGTGCTGAAGGCTGGCCTAAACCGCCACTGTGGAGAAGTCGATCCGGTCGTTGACGCGTTCGCGTGCAGGACTAACCTTAAGCGATGTCTCTCAATCTCATAAAACTTTGTGTCGGCTGCGACAGCGTCGAGGATCTCGAAGAGTGGATCGCCTTCCGCCTCGACGAGCGGCGGCGCGCCGGTGAGCCGGTCGAGCAGTATCACACCACCCGTATGATGCCGACGCGCGGCGCCGAGGTTACCGATGGCGGTTCGCTCTATTGGGTGATCAAAGGCAATGTGCAGTGCCGCCAGTTGATCACCGAAATCCGGCCGTTCACCGACAGTGAAGGCATAGGCCGTTGCTATCTGTTACTCGACCCCGAGGTTGTACGCACCGACTGGCAGCCGCGCCGGGCTTTTCAGGGCTGGCGCTACCTGAAGCCGGCGGACGCGCCGCTCGATCTGGGTAAGGGCAAGGCCGGATTGATCGAGATGCCGCCGAAACTCAGGCGCGAGCTGGCCGATCTCGGTCTGCTCTGACCCCAGGTGGCATCACCGCCTGGCCCTTTGCACTGCCCGATGTGGGGCTTGCAAGCGATGTGGCAACGCCACATCTTGTTTTTCATGAGCGATAAGAAGCAGCCTGTGCCAGCGAGGACCAATCCTGCGCCGATCAAGCCTCAATCCAACGCCGGCGAGATCGACGCCTTCATTCGTCAGGCGAGGACACTTGCCGCGTCGGCGACCGGTTCGGGCAGGCTGATCCTTGCCCTCGACGCGACGATGAGCCGCCAGCCGACCTGGGATCTGGCCTGCACGCTGCAGGGCCAGATGTTCGACGCTGTCGGCAAGGCCGGAACCCTCAGCGTGCAACTGGTTTATTTTCGTGGTCTCGGCGAGTGCCGTTCGTCCGCTTTCGTGAGCGACACCAATGCCTTGAAGCAGCTGATGACGCGGATCGAATGCCGCAGCGGCCACACCCAGATCGGCAAGGTCCTGACGCATGCGTTGAAACAGACGGCGGCCGCCAAGGTCAATGCGCTGGTCTACATCGGCGATGCGATGGAAGAGAATATCGACGATCTGGCCGAAAAGGCCGGCAGCCTCGGCCTTCATGGCGTTCCCGTCTTCGTGTTTCAGGAAGGCCATGATTCCGGTGCAGAAAAGGCGTTCAAAGAGATTGCGCGGCTGTCCAAGGGGGCTTGGTTCCGATTTGATCGGCGGGCTGCCGCGACCCTGGCAGGACTGCTTTCGGCCGTCGCCGTGTTTGCGACCGGCGGGTTGAAGGCGCTCGAAGCCAGGGGCAGGCCGGAAGACCGGCTGATGATCGAGCATCTGCGGGGCGGCGGAAAATAATGGGCGCAATCATCGCTTTTGTAGCGTTGCTTCTGCTGCTCCTCGGCGCGGTGACGATCTTTCTGCGTGCCGAGCCGGCGAAACTGGCGAGCACGCTGCGAACGCTCGGGCCGGCTCTTCTGGCACTTGTCGGCGTCGCCGTGCTTGTGGTCGGCCGGGAAGGCATCGGCGGCATGATTCTCACCGGCGCAATTGCCTGGTATGGTTCCATGCGCATGAAACGCCAGCCGGCCGGGCTTGCACCGGGCAAACGCTCGACGGTGCGCACAGCGGCATTGGAAATGGAACTCGATCACGATACCGGCGGCCTCGAAGGACTGGTCCTGGCTGGCCGCCACGAAGGCAAGATGCTTGGCGCGATGGGGCTGGCGGAATTGCAACACCTCTACCGCGAACTCTCCGGCGATCCGGAGAGCCGACAGCTGCTAGAGACGTATCTTGACGGCAGATTTCCCGTCTGGCGCAAAAACGCTGAGACGAACGGTGGCGAAGGGCTGGGTGTTGCGCCAGGTCCGGGCGCCATGACTAAGGAGGAGGCCTACAAGGTCCTTGGTCTTGAAGCGGGGGCCGCCGCGGCGGATGTCCGCAAGGCGCACCGCCGCCTGATGCAGCGCCTGCACCCCGATGTCGGCGGCACGTCTTTCCTGGCGGCGCGGATTAACGAAGCCAAGGACGTCTTGCTCTCCAATCACAACTAGTCTCCTTCGACGCAGAATTTTTCCGGGAGATGGCTTGCACGCCGTCCTACTGCTGGACGGCGTAGCACTCGATGTTCTTCTTCTTCAAAGCGGTACAGGCCTTCCAGGCGGCGGTCTTCGAACCGAAGCCACCGAAGCGGGCGCGGTAGTAGGTGACGCCATCCTTGTCGAAGGCGACAGTGAAACCGGAAGCGTCCGCCAGCACCTTGGGCGCCTGCTTGGTGGTCTTGTCGAGAAAGGCCTGGGCCTCGGACTGCTTGGGCGACGAGGCGACCTGAATGGCCCAACCCGAAGGCACCGACGCGGTGTTGACCGGGTCGACAGCCGCCGGCGTCGGCTCGGCATAGGCCGCTACAACCTGGGCCGTCGCGACTTGGGGGGCTGAAACGATGACGGTCTTGACCTTTCTGGTCTTGACGACGGGGGCTGCTTCTTCGGCCTGCGCGGTATCGTCTTCCGCGACCGTGGCGTCCTCGGCAACGGTGGCATCGTCCTGCGCTATGACAGGCTTGTCGTCCGGTGTCGGAGCGTCATGCTTGGGCAGGAGAACCTTGGCAAGGGCGGTGATCGGGTTGTTGCCACCGGCCTTGGCGACCAGATCGCCACCACCGCGAGTCGACGCCCTCGGCAGATAGGTGTTGATCAAGCTGGCCATCTGATTGTCGCGGCTGCCGCCCGAGGTGCCGCCCATGACCACGCCGACGATGCGGCGATTGCCATCGGAAACCGATGAGACGAGGTTGAAGCCGGAGGCGCGGGTGTAGCCCGTCTTGATGCCGTCGACGCCCTTGATGCGTCCAAGCAGACGGTTGTGGCCGTTGATGCGCTGGCGCCCGTAGAGAAAGGAGCGCTGCGAGAAGTAGCCGTAATACTGGGGAAAATGCTCGCGCAGCGCGATGCCGAGCGTCGCCATGTCGCGCGCGGTGGTGAACTGGCCGGGGTCGGGCAGGCCATTGGCGTTGCGGAACACGGTGCCGTTCATCCCCAGCGCACGCGCCTTGGCGGTCATCATGCGGGCAAAAGTGGTTTCATTGCCGCCTAGCATTTCGCCGAGCGCGGTGGCCGAGTCATTCGCCGACTTGGTGACGATCGACAGGATCGCGGTCTCGACCGTGACGGAACCGCCCGGCTTCACGCCAAGTTTCGTCGGCGCCTCGGCGGAGGCCTTGGCGGAAAACACCACTGGCGTGTTCCTGCTGATCTTGCCCTTCGCCATCGCTTCGAAGGTCAGATACAGCGTCATCATCTTGGTCAGCGAAGCCGGATAGCGCCTGCCGTTGGCGTCGGCGGAGTAGAGCACTTTGCCGGTCTTGGCATCCACGACGATGGCCGCCTGCCTGGCCGCCAGCGACGAGGCAACGTCGCCAAAAACGAATGTCATCGCCAGGGCGATGATGATCATCGTTTTGAGAGGGGAGGTGGATTTGGAAACGATGCCCAACAACGCCTTACGCACTGGTACTTCCCTTGGATTTCTTCGTTGCGTTGGAGGCGGCAAAGGGTCCTGCCTCGCTTCCGGTCAAGCTACCGGCGCAGCGTTACCAATCCGTTTATGGTAACCGCCGCGTTCACCATTTTCTTCGGGCTTGAAGCTCTCTTTATTCGATTTTTAGCCATTGGCTGCGCAGGCGGGTCCGCAAGCCCCCGAAATCTTGACTTTTGTGCGGCGCACAATATATTATCTTGCATCGCACAAGGGCGCCCCGAAGAAGGACGCTTCAACCGTCAAGGGAATCGTGAAATGACCCAGACCTATGAGGACTTCAGCAAATACGGCAAAGAGTTCGCCGACACCGGATTGAAGAGCTTTGCGTCGCTGTCCAAGGGCGCGCAGGCGATTGCCACCGAAGCTGGTGAATACACCAAGAAGAGTTTTGAAACCGGCAGCGCCACTGTGGAGAAGCTGTTTTCAGCCAAGTCGCTGGAAAAGGCGATCGAGATCCAGTCGGACTACGCCAAGCAGTCCTATGAGGCGTTCGTCGCCGAGGCCACCAAGATCGGCGATCTCTATGCCGAACTCGCCAAGGAAGCTTACAAGCCATTCGAATCGATCGTTGCCAAGGCAAAGTAATTTTGCCCGGGCGAACTGATTTCGCCTGACGTGACCCCAGATTCAGCCTTTGAACCCGAGAAAAAGCCCGGCCACGGAAACGCGGCCGGGCTTTTTCGTGTCAATTTCCGTTCCAGAGCCTCGCGCCCCTTCACGATTGCGAAAATCGTCCAAGTTTGGTGACCTAGCCATATTGTCAGCTAACCAGAAGGGCTTAAAATCGTACATCGAACACCTACATGTCGAACTCGCATGGGGAATCGAAAGAGGCAGGAATACGTGACGATCGGTTTGACTGCCACGAGACAAGTGGTGCGGATGCAAGACGGCGACGGTAACGGCAATGGGGCCGGCCGTGGGACGGCCGTCATCACGCGCACCAAAACCAAGACCAAGAAGCCCAGCCTTTATCGGGTCCTCATCCTCAACGACGACTACACTCCGATGGAGTTCGTGGTTCACGTGCTGGAGCGTTTTTTCCAGAAGGATCGCGAAGCCGCCACACGCATCATGCTTCATGTTCACAATCATGGAGTGGGCGAGTGCGGGGTCTATACATTCGAGGTGGCCGAGACCAAAGTGTCCCAGGTCATGGATTTCGCCCGACAGAATCAGCATCCGCTGCAATGCGTGATGGAGAAGAAGTGAGGTAACATGCCGGCTTTCTCCCAAGGCCTGGAAAAGGCGCTTCACCAGGCGCTGACGCTCGCCAATGAGCGGCACCATGAATATGCAACCCTAGAACATCTGCTGCTCGCGCTCATCGACGACACCGAGGCGGCCGCCGTCATGCGCGCCTGCAATGTCGATCTCGATGAGCTCAAGCACACGGTTCTCACCTATATCGACACCGAGCTCGACAACCTCGTCACCGGTTACGACGAGGACTCCAAGCCGACCGCCGGTTTCCAGCGCGTCATCCAGCGCGCGGTGATCCATGTGCAGTCGTCTGGCCGCGAGGAGGTTTCGGGCGCTAACGTCCTCGTCGCCATCTTCGCCGAGCGCGAGAGCCATGCCGCCTATTTCCTGCAGGAACAGCAGATGACCCGCTACGACGCGGTCAACTACATCTCGCACGGCATTGCCAAGCGTCCGGGCGCATCGGAGACACGCTCGCCGCGCGGTGCCGATGACGAGCAGGGCGGCCAGAACGGCGCCGAGCCACAAGATGAAGGCGGCAAGAAGAAGCAGCAGCAGGATGCGCTGACGGCTTATTGCGTCAATCTCAACAACAAGGCCAAGGCCGGCAAGATCGACCCGCTGATCGGCCGCGAGTCCGAGATCAACCGCACCATTCAGGTGCTGTGCCGCCGCTCGAAGAACAACCCGCTCTATGTCGGTGATCCCGGCGTCGGCAAGACGGCGATCGCCGAGGGTCTGGCCAAGCGCATCGTCGAGGGCGACGTTCCCGAAGTGCTGCACAACGCCACCATCTTCGCGCTCGACATGGGCACGCTGCTCGCCGGCACGCGCTATCGCGGCGATTTCGAGGAACGGCTGAAGCAGGTCGTCAAGGAACTCGAGGACTATCCCGGTGCCGTGCTGTTCATCGACGAGATCCATACGGTCATCGGCGCAGGGGCTACTTCAGGCGGCGCCATGGATGCGTCCAACCTGTTGAAGCCGGCGCTGTCATCGGGTGCGATCCGCTGCATCGGCTCGACCACCTACAAGGAATTCCGCCAGTTCTTCGAGAAGGACCGTGCTTTGGTGCGGCGCTTCCAGAAGATCGACGTCAACGAACCGACCATCGCGGACGCCATCGAGATCATGAAGGGCCTCAAGCCCTATTATGAGGAGTTCCACAAGGTGAAGTTCACCAACGAGGCGATCAAGGCCTCGGTGGAGCTGTCGGCACGTTACATCAACGACCGCAAGCTGCCGGACAAGGCGATCGACGTGATCGACGAGACCGGCGCCTCGCAGATGCTGGTTCCGGAAGCCAAGCGCAAGAAGACGATCGGCATCAAGGAGATCGAGGCGACGATCGCCACCATGGCCCGCATCCCGCCGAAGACGGTTTCGGCCGATGACGAGAAGGTGCTGCAGGGTCTCGATATCGAGCTGAAGCGCGTCGTTTATGGCCAGGACACCGCGATCACCGCGTTGACCTCGGCGATCAAGCTGGCACGTGCCGGCCTGCGCGAACCGGAGAAGCCGATCGGCTCCTACCTGTTCTCCGGCCCGACCGGCGTCGGCAAGACCGAAGTGGCCAAGCAGTTGGCCGCCTCGCTCGGCGTCGAGCTTATCCGCTTCGACATGTCGGAATATATGGAACGCCACACCGTCTCGCGGCTGATCGGCGCTCCTCCCGGCTATGTCGGCTTCGACCAGGGCGGTCTTCTGACGGACGGCGTCGACCAGCATCCGCATTGCGTGCTGTTGCTCGATGAGGTCGAGAAGGCGCATCCGGACCTGTTCAACATCCTGTTGCAGGTTATGGACCATGGCAAGCTGACCGACCACAATGGCAAGCAGATCGACTTCCGCAATGTGATCCTGATCATGACCACCAATGCGGGCGCGTCGGATGCGCAGCGCGCGGCGATCGGCTTCGGCTCGACCAAGCGCGAAGGCGACGATGTCGAGGCGATCAACCGGCTGTTCACGCCGGAATTCCGCAACCGTCTCGATGCGATCATCCCGTTCGGCTCGTTGCCGGTGCCGGTCATTCATCAGGTGGTGCAGAAGTTCGTCATGCAGCTCGAGGCCCAGCTTTCCGAGCGTGGCGTCACCTTCGACCTGTCGGCGGATGCGATCGCCTGGCTCGCCGACAAGGGCTATGATGAGCGCATGGGAGCGCGGCCGCTCGGCCGTGTGATCCAGGAGCACATCAAAAAGCCGTTGGCCGACGAGGTGCTGTTCGGCAAGCTCAAGAAGGGCGGCACGGTGCGTGTCACCGTCGAGAAGAAGGAAACCGGCGAGACCGGCCTGAAGCTCGAATCACTCGCCGACGAGGCGCCGGTGAAGCCGAAGAAGGAAGAGCCGGAAGAAACACCGAAGCCCAGAAAGGCCGTGACGAAAAAGCCCGCGGCCAAGAAGCTGGTGGCGCAGAAGCCCGAAGCCAAGGGCAAGGACGGCGGCAAGCGCAGCCTCGTGCCGCAACTGCCCCGAAAGAACTGAGCCTTATGAAAGTCGAAAAAGCCCCGGAAACGGGGCTTTTTCATTGGAATATGAGGTGTTGCATGGCCGGCGATTGCGGCGTCAGCTTTGCAGCGCCGCCCGTATCTTTTCGGCGCTCTGCGCCAGCACTTCCGGCTTCTCCATCCCGCCCGTGTGCGGCTTCAGCGGGACGCCGTTGAAGCGCGGGATCACATGCACATGCAGGTGGTACACGGTCTGCCCCGAGGCCGGCTCATTGAACTGCATGATGGTGACGCCGTCGGCGTCGAAGGCCTTTTTCACTGCCAGCGCCACTTTCTGAACGACGCCCAAGAGATGGCCGAAAATTGACGGATCGGCGTCGAGCAGGTTGCGCGACGGCGCTTTCGGCACCACCAGCGTATGGCCCGGCCCCTGCGGCATCACATCCATGAAGGCGATGACCGCTTCGTCCTCGTAGACGCGGTGCGAAGGAATTTCGCCGCGCAGGATCTTGGCGAAGATGTTGTCGGTATCGTAGGCGGCCTCTGTCATGGTGAACGCTCCGGATTGTGCCTTTCGTGTAGCGAAACGGTGGAAAATCGACAAGACGATTGGGCGAAGTCAGCCCTGCTCGTCAGGCAGCCCTGTTGCTACTCCTCCAGATCCTTGCGGAACGGGGTGTGCCCCTCGAGATATTCGCTCATCCGCTCCACCTCGCGGCGTTCACGCCTGAGATAATCGGCAACGGCGTTGCGCAGGCCGGGATGAGCGATGTAGTGCGCGGAATGCATGGTCACCGGCCGATAGCCGCGCGCCAGCTTGTGCTCGCCTTGCGCGCCTGCCTCGACCACTTTCAGCTTGCGCTCGATGGCGAAGTCGATCGCCTGGTGATAGCAGACCTCGAAATGCAGGAAAGGGTGGTCCTCGATGCAGCCCCAGTTGCGGCCATAGAGTGCGTCGGAGCCGATGAAATTGATGGCGCCGGCGATATAGCGCCCATTGCGCCTGGCCATCACCAGCAGGATGTCGTCGGCCATGCGTTCGCCGATCAGCGAGAAGAATTGACGGTTGAGATAGGGCCGACCCCATTTGCGGCTGCCGGTGTCCATGTAGAAGGCGAAGAAATCGTCCCAGGCCTTCTCCGTGAGGTCCTTGCCGGTCAGCCGGTCGATCGAAATGCCTGGGGCAAGCGCTTCACGCCTTTCCTTCTTCATCGCCTTTCGCTTGCGCGAGGCAAGGGTGGCGAGGAAGTCGTCATAGGTCGAAAAGCCTTCGTTGAAGAAATGGAATTGCTGGTCGGTGCGGTGCAGGAAGCCTGCCGCTTCCAGCACGTCCACATCGCTCTCTTGCGCGAAGGTGACATGCGCGGAAGAGACGCCGAGTTTTTGCGTCACCGCCTTCAGGCCCGCCGCGAGACCGGCCTTCACTTTGGCGCTGTCCTCACCTTTGCTGACCAGCAGGCGAGGGCCGGTGACCGGGGAGAACGGCACGGCACTTTGCAGTTTGGGATAGTAACGGCCGCCGGCGCGCTCGAAGGCATCCGACCAGCCATGATCGAACACATATTCGCCCTGGCTGTGCGATTTGAGATAACAGGGCACCGCGCCCAGCAATCTGCCTTGCCCGTCCTCCAGCCTGAGGTGGTGGCCCTGCCAACCGGTACGCCGCACGGCGCATCCAGAATCCTCAAGTGCGCTTAGAAAAGCGAAGGAAACCAAAGGATTGTAACTGGTTTCTGAATCTCCGCGCGCGGTTCCGGCAAAGCCGTTCCATTCATCACCGGTGAAGGCGCCGATGCCGGCGGCGACGCGGATCGAATAGTCCGCATTGGCCGTTTGTCGGTCGCCCTCGTCGCCCTGATCCATGAGGCTTATTTAAGCTCCGTCCGGCCTGGTACAAGTCACGTTTCAGACACTCATGCGACTTTGACCAGATCGGGCTCGAACCCCTCGAACGTCATCTGGTCGGCATATCTGAAGGTCAGGTCGACCGCCGGCTGGTCGTGCACCGTCCAGGTGATAACAGGCATTTTCAGCTTTTCGCGCACGAAGCTGACGAATGGGTTCGGCAGGTCGCCTGCGGCATAGGAGGTGAAGGCGATCTTATGCGCCAGCATGGCGAAATGCGCCTCGATCAGCCCGACGTCCTTGCCGTAGGCGGTGAGCCCCCCTGGGATACCCGGCGCGTCCTTCGGAAAATCGCGGACCAGCCAGTGGTCGAACGACATGATCGCCGCTTTGCCCTTGTAGCGCTTGAGCATCTTGCCGACGCTTGCCACCAGGCCTTCGTCATAGCCGGGCGTGCCTTTCAACTCGACCACCAATGGCACACGGCCGTTCACCAGGTCGAGCGCTTCCTGCAGCGTCGGCACATGGTCCGGCGTGCCACCGACCCTGAGCGCCACGAGTTCAGCTGCGGTGCGCTGCCAGACGAAACCATCCTGGCCGGTCAGGCGCTTGAGATCACCGTCATGGATGACGACTGGAACGCGGTCGGACGACAGGTGGACGTCGCATTCGATGGCATAGCCGCGTTCGGCGGCCGCGGCGAAGGCCGACAGCGTGTTTTCCCAGCGCGTCTTGTTCATGTCGTGGAAGCCGCGATGGGCGACGGGCCGGGCGGTCAGCCAGGATAGGTCGGTCATATCAGTCCCCTGGCTCATTCGATTTCGAAGACGGCTTCGATTTCCACTGCGGCATTAAGCGGCAGGCAGGCGGTGCCGACGGCGGAGCGCGCATGCTTGCCACGTTCGCCAAGGGCCGCCACCAGGAAATCGGAGGCGCCGTTGGCAACCAGATGCTGCTCGACGAACTCAGGTGCCGAGGCGACGAAAACGGTGATCTTCACCAGACGGCTAATTTTCTCGAGGTCGCCGAGTGCTGCCTTGGCCTGCGCCAGGATGTTGATCGCGCAGTATTTTGCCGCGTCCTTGCCGCCTGCCGTATCCAGATCGCGACCTAACAGCCCGCTCGCCTGCAGCTTGCCGTCCTTGAGCGGCAATTGCCCGGCGGTGAACAGCAGATTTCCGGTCCGGCAATAGGGCACGTAGTTGGCGGCGGGCGCGGCGGCGACGGGAAGCGTCACACCCAGATCGCTTAGCCGCTTTTCGATTGTTTCACTCATGGTATTTCCCTATTGCTTGGTGACGCCGCGCCGGCCGGGCCGAAATTGCTATTTTTGCCTCGCTTCCGCCACGACTTTTTTTAAGCTGGACCATCTTTCCCTGCGGCCTGCCATCAGTCGCGACGATCGGAGTACCTCATGCGCGCAACGCGCCTCGCATTCCATGCCGTCCTGTTGTCGGGGGTCTTCTCGATAGGCCCTGCCTTCGCAGCGCCTGCGTTGCAAGCCCACCGCGCCGTTTACGATCTTACCCTGAAAAAAGCGTCCGATCAGTCCGGCATCACGGGCATATCCGGCCGCATGGTCTATGAGTTCAATGGCTCGGCCTGCGAAGGCTATACGGTGAAATTCCGCTTCGTCACCCAGATCGTCACCGCCGACAACACCAGGTTGACCGACCAGCAGACGACCACTTTCGAGGACGCCGAAGGCAAGACTTTTTCGTTCGTGACAAAATCCTTCGTCGACCAGAATCTCGACAAGGAGGTCAGGGGCATCGCCACGAAAGAGACCAAGGGCCTGAAGGTCGACATCGACAAGCCTGAAAAGAACAGCGTCGAGCTGGCGACAACCCAATTCCCGACCCAGCATCTGGTCGAGCTGATCGGCAAGGCCGAAAAGGGCGAGAATTTTTACGAAACGAACCTGTTCGACGGTTCCGAAGATGCCAACAAGGTGATGACCACCACCGTCGTGGTCGGCAAGAAAACCGATGCCGACAAGGCCGACCCGGAAGCTTCGGCGCTGGCAAAGCTCGCCACCGACAAATACTGGCCGGTCGACATCGCCTATTTCGACGACACCAACAAGACGGGCGAAGAGGTGCCGGAATACCGTATCAGCTTTAAGCTGCATGAGAACGGCATCACCCGCGATCTCGTCATGGACTATGGCGACTTCTCGATGACCGGCAAGCTGGTCAATCTGTCGCTGTTCGACCAGACGAAACCCTGTCCCGCCAAATAGTGCCGGTCTAGGCAGTTGATTTACCACGACACGCCGTGGTCGTAACGATCGACTTGAACGTGCCGCAATCGTCTCTCAACCTCTCCCAGCGTCCAGGCGCGAGGGGGATCAGCTTGAGCAGGATCGATACATTCGTGGCGCCGCGGCCCAACCCGGCACTGATCAGGGCCATGACATCCGTCAACCGGATCGTCATGCTGCGCGGCATTCCCGGATTTCGGGATCTGTTGCCGTTCAATCGCCTGGCCGGTCTGCGCGGCGTCGCCAATGTCCGCCATATCGACTTTCCCGACACCGACCTTGAGCGGCTGAAGGCCGGTTGCGGGGCGGGGAAGGCAACCTTCCTCACGCCCAATCATCCCGAATTCTTCACCGACTGGATGATCGACAAGGAGATCGTGTCGCAGGTCAGTCCGCTCGCGGCCTCATGGGCGACCAACGGTGTCGTCAACGGTCTCGGCCGAATGATGCAGAAGTTCTGGCTGGCCAACAACTTGATCGCCCAGATTCCCGGCAACAGCGGGGCAGCGAAGGAACACTCCGTCGCCTGGGCCTTGAAAGGCCATGGCGTGCTGCTGCATCCCGAAGGCGGCGTTGGCTGGCATGCCAATGTCGTTGCGCCCTTGCTGCCGGGTGCCGTCGAGATGGGGCTGGAGGCCCTCAAGCGCGGCCGGGCCACGGATCCCGATTTCAAGGTCTGGATCGCGCCAGTCGTCTGGAAGCTGGCCTTCACCAGGAATGTCGAAGCGGCGCTGGCGAAGGAATGCGGTTATGTCGAGAAAAACCTCAAAATAGAACGCCAGGCGACCGATACGCTGCCGCAGCGCATCCACCATGTCTATTCGACGCTGCTGGCCCGCGATGAAGCAGCATCGGGCGTGCCATCCGACGAAGGCGCAACCTATGCCGAGCGCCAGCAGGCGTTGGTTGCTGAACTCGGCCGCCGACTCGGCGAAAGCATCTCGCCCGACACTGATGTCACCGACGCAACCGAACTTCTGCGGCGGGCGCGTCGTTGGCAGCGCGAAAACAGTGGCGATGCGGAAGGCCGAAAGCAGGTCCGCGCGCTCGCCGACACGATTCAGAGGCTGCAACGCGTCGGGCCCTGGGCCGCGGCCAACCCGCGCATCAGCCTGGAAGAGATCGCCGAACATCTGAAGCGGGTCCGCAACGACTATTGCCGGGGCGGACTGCGTGACACGATCAACCGGTTCATTCCGCAGCCGGCCGGACCGCGTTGCGCCCATATCCGGGTGCCCGATCCACTTGGCTTGCATGAATATCCGGGCTCGATCGACGATGCGGTTGCCGAGCTGCACCGTCGCATGCAGGACACAATCACCAGCACCGTGGCTGAAGTCGAGGCCGGCGGCGGCTTCATTTTCTATCCGAATCCCTTCTATCATCGCTAGACGAGTGCCTGTCGGCGCAAGATGAAGGAATACGGCAAGCCTCATGGCAGTCTATGTCGACGCAGCGATCTGGAACTGGGCCGGCCATCGCTGGTGCCATCTGTTGGCCGACGACACCGACGAACTGCATCGCTTCGCCGCGGAGCTGGCCATCAAGCGTTCATCGTACCAGGGACCGCCCAAGACTTCGGCGCCGCATTATGACATAACGGGCTTCGAGCGCGACCGAGCGGTGCGGCTCGGCGCTATCGAATGCAGCCGCGAGGAGATCGTTGCGGTCTTCCGGCGGGTGCGGGTGCCGAACGGCAAGGTCAAGCGCTGACGGCAGGGCGCGGATCGTCGCACGCAACACCACGGATCCTGCGGCGCTTGCGTTTGTCGCGCATCCCCTCTATATGCGCGCTCATTCCACACACGGACTTTGGTGTCTGCCCGGGAGAAATCCGGCTGAAACCTCCGGTGGCGTTCGAGGACAAAGTCCGAAAATGCCTGTGTCCGTGGAGGCTAACCGGAAAGGAACTTTGAATGGCACTGCCTGATTTCAGCATGCGCCAGCTTTTGGAAGCTGGCATTCACTTCGGCCACCAGACCCACCGCTGGAACCCGAAGATGGCGCCTTACATCTACGGCGCCCGCAACAACATCCACATCATCGACCTCTCGCAGACGGTGCCTTTGCTGCACCAGGCGCTGAAGCAGGTTTCCGACACCGTCGCCAAGGGCGGCCGCGTGCTGTTCGTCGGCACCAAGCGCCAGGCGTCCGACATCGTCGCCGATGCGGCACAGCGTTCGGCTCAGTATTATGTCAACTCGCGTTGGCTCGGCGGCATGCTGACCAACTGGAAGACGATCTCGAACTCGATCCAGCGCCTGCGCAAGCTCGACGAGATGCTGGCCGGCGAAGCGCAAGGGTTGACCAAGAAGGAACGCCTCAACCTCGACCGCGAGCGCGAGAAGCTCGACAAGGCGCTGGGCGGCATCAAGGACATGGGCTCGACGCCCGACCTGATGTTCGTGATCGACACCAACAAGGAAGCGATCGCCATCCTCGAGGCCAAGCGCCTCGGCATCCCGGTCGTCGCCATCATCGATTCGAACTGCGATCCGGACAAGATCGACTTCCCGATCCCCGGCAATGACGACGCGGCCCGCGCCATCCAGCTCTATTGCGACCTGATCGCCAAGGCTGCGATCGACGGCATCGCCCGCCAGCAGGGCGCGCTCGGCGTCGACATCGGCGCTTCGGTCGAAGCTCCGGTCGAACCCGCGCTCGACCCGGCTCCGGCCCCGGCGTCGGAAGCTCCCGAAGCTTGATAATCGAAGGCCGGTTGCGGCCTTCATCTTTCTCATATTCTGGCACGCTAAACAGACGCACCATCGAATACCGATGGTGCGTCGGTGCATTTAAACCAAAGAGGCGACAATGAGCATTTCGGCTGCACAGGTCAAAGAACTCCGCGACTTGACCGGCGCGGGCATGATGGATTGCAAGGCGGCGTTGACCGAGACCAACGGCAACATGGAAGAGGCCGTCGACTGGCTGCGCAAGAAGGGCATTTCCAAAGCCGACAAGAAGGCCGGGCGCACCGCGGCTGAAGGCCTGATCGGCGTTGATTCCGGCGTTCGCGAAGCGGCCGTCGTGGAAGTCAATTCCGAGACCGACTTCGTTGCCCGCAATGCCGCGTTCCAGGAAATCGTCGCCAATGTAGCCAAGGTTGCTCTGGCCTATGGCACGACAGAGGCTGTGGCTGCCGCAAAGTATCCGGGTTCGGACAAGTCTGTTGCCGACACCATCAAGGACGCTGTCGGCACCATTGGCGAAAACATGGGCTTCCGCCGCTCGGCCAAGCTCACCGTTCCGCACGGCGCTGTCGCTACCTACGTTCACAACGCGGTTGCCGACGGCCTTGGCAAGCTCGGCGTGCTGGTCGCGATCGAGACCACGGGCAATGAGCATGCCGCCAACGCCTTTGGCCGCCAGGTGGCCATGCATGTTGCCGCCACCAACCCTCTGGCGCTGACCGCAGAGCAGATCGATCCGGCCGCGGTCGAACGCGAGAAGGCTATCTTCTCCGACCAGGCACGCCAGTCCGGCAAGCCGGAAGCGATCATCGAGAAGATGGTCGAGGGCCGTCTGCGCAAGTTCTACGAGGAAGTCGTGCTCCTGAAGCAGGCCTTCGTGCTCAATCCCGACATCACCGTCGAGAAGGCGCTGAAGGATGCCGAGAAGGAGATCGGTGCGCCGGCCAAGATCACCGCCTACCTGCGCTTTGCCCTGGGCGAGGGCATCGAGAAGGAAGAGACCGATTTCGCCGCGGAAGTCGCTGCAGCGGTCAAGAAATAGCCCTTTCCTGGGCTCACGAACTCAGGCAACTCGGCCGGGTGTCCGCAAGGAGGCCCGGCCGATTTCTTGTGCGGTGTCGATAAAGGCCCTGAGCTTCGGCGCCATCGCCGCCCGGCGAGGGAAATAGAGGAATAGCCCCGGTTCCTCGATCGCCGTCTGCGGCAGCACCTGGACGAGGCGGCCCGCGGCAAGATCGGCGCGCGCCAGCGGCTCGAACACATAGGCAAGCCCGACGCCTGCAAGCGCAAGATCGATTGCTGCGAGCGAATCCGTCACGACAACGCTGCCCCGCGTCTCCATGGCGATGTCCTTGCCATCCTCGATCAAATCCCAGCGATAGAGCGCACCGGAGCGGACGAGCCGGTAGCCGATACAATTGTGGTTCGCCAAGTCGGCAACGCCGCCCGGACGGCCGTGCCTTCCGATATAGGCGGGCGAGGCGACGATGACGACGGAGAATGGCGGCGTCAGCCGGACCGCAACCATGTCCTGAGCGATCATCTCGCCAAGCCGGACGCCGGCATCGAAGCCTTCGCCGACGATATCAACCAGACCCTGGTCAGCGAAGACCTCGATCGTAACCTCCGGATAGCGCTCGGCCATCGCCGCGACCACCGGCGTCACCGCGAATGGTATCGCTATGTTGGAGGCGTTGATCCTGAGCAGGCCAGACGGCCTGCCTTTGACGCTGCGGATGCGGTCCATCCGCTCGGCAATATCCTGCAGGGCCGGAGCCGCCGTTTCCACCAGCGCCTTGCCGGCCTCGGTGAGCGAAACGCTGCGCGTCGTGCGGGGCGAACAAGGGCTGGCCGATCCGCTCTTCGACAATGCGCACCGCATGGCTGACCGCCGAAGGGCTCATGCCGAGTTCGGCGGCGGCAAGCGCGAAACCGCCACGCCGGGCAACGGCGACCACGACAGGAAGATGGCTGAGCAGATCGCGATCCATTCATGAATGATATCGCATGGTCTTTGCCAACAATGCAACCTTATCGATGCCAAGGCGGTGGTCCACATTGTCGCCAACTCACCGGCGATCGGCTGATGACACTGAGGAGACGAGACATGAACACGTTAAAGCACGCAACTTTCACGGCAGGCATGGCGTTGGCGCCGATGGATGCCGGTGGGGCGGAGCCATCAGACTGGCGGGCCCTCGCAGACAAACGCGCGGTCATTCGCATTGCCGATGCCATCGACCGGGCCGTCGACGCCCAGGACTGGAAACTTGCACGCGGCTATTTTGCGGATCGGATCACCGCCGACTTCAGCAGTCTCTCCGGACAGCCAGCGGCCAACATCGCCTCCGACGATCTGATTGGCGCTTGGGCGGCCAACCTCAAGGGCAGCAAGACAAGCCTGCATCTGCGCAGCAATCACCAGGTCGCTCTCAAGGCGGACACGGCGACTGTCCTGTCGAACGGCTATGCTTGGAACCGGATGGAAGGCAATGGCGACCCGCTTTGGGAGGTCTGGGGCACCTATGAGCATCACCTGACGCGTTTTGCGGATGGCTGGAAGGTCGATGGCTTCGCGTTCCACATGACACACGAGCGCGGCAATCCCTGGGTCAAGAACACTCCGGGCCAGTGACGCGCGGGGGTATCTATCACCAAGCATTGGAAGACGATCATGACCATGACCTACTACACTCTTGGCAACAGCGGCCTCAGGGTCAGCCGGCTGGCACTGGGCACGATGACTTTCGGCAAGGAATGGGGCTGGGGAGCCGACAGGGATACGGCGCGGGCGATTTTCGACGCCTATGTCGAGGCGGGCGGCAATGTCTTCGACACGGCGGATCTCTACACAGATGGCACGGCCGAAGTCTGGCTTGGTGAATTCATCGCCGAGCGCGGGCTGCGCGACACGGCGGTGATCGCCAGCAAGTTCACCATGAACATGCAGCCCGGCAATCCGAATGCTGGCGGCAACGGCCGCAAGAACATAATGCGGGCCGTCGATGCTTCGCTGAAACGGTTGGGGACCGACTATATCGATCTCTATCTCATGCATGTCTGGGACAGGCTGACCCCGGCTGAAGAGGTCATGCGCACGCTGGACGACCTGGTTCGGATGGGCAAGATTCGCCATGTGGGACTTTCCGATGTGCCCGCCTGGTACGCGGGTCGCGCGCAGGCGATCGCCGAATTGCGCGGATATGAGCCGGTTTCGGCGCTACAGCTCGAATATTCGTTGGCCGAACGCGCGATCGAGAACGAGTTCGTGCCATTCGGCACGCGCCATGGCGCCGGCATCATGGTGTGGAGCCCGCTGGCCAGCGGTTTGCTGAGCGGCAAGTATCGACCGGCCCAGACCGGAAATGGCCGCCTCGACGGATTTCGCAACTCGACGCATCCGGGTTTCCAAAAGTTCACGCAACGCAACTGGGCTATCGTGGCGGAACTCGAGAAGGTCGCATCCGAGATCGGCCGCAGCATGCCTCAGGTCGCGCTCAACTGGGTGGCGACGCAGCCGGGGATCGCAACCGTCATCCTCGGTGCGACGACGCTCAGCCAAATGCATGACAATCTTGGCGCGCTGGATTTCGAGATTCCGAAAGCGCATCGCGACCGGCTGGAGAGAGCCAGCAGAACTCCAGCGCCGTTTCCCTATTCCTATTTCGGTTCGCAGATACAGGCGCGCGTTACCGGCGGCGCGACAACCGGCGACAAGCCCTCCAACTACGCGTCACCGGTGCTTATCGAAGGAGAGTCGGCCAGCGTGTCCACCAATTGATTGATGGGACGGGAAACCGGCAATTTGCCGTTTGGGCGCCGCGGGACATCGCGGCGCCCTTCGTGTATCGGAACGCCATTGTTTCGAGGCGGCACCAGCGCGAGGTAGCCACCTGGAACGCGCCACACGCAAAATGACGAGGCCCAGATGACGGTGAAGCCCCTCTACCGACGTGTCTTGCTGAAAGCGTCGGGCGAAGCGTTGATGGGCGAGCAGCATTTCGGCATCGACGTGTCAGTGGTGGATCGCATCGCCGGCGACATCGCCGAGGCGCGCGCATTGGGCATCGAGGTTGGCGTCGTCATCGGCGGCGGCAACATCTTTCGCGGCGTGGCCGTTGCCTCCAAGGGCGGCGATCGTGTCACCGGCGACCACATGGGCATGCTTGCCACGGTAATCAATTCGTTGGCGCTGCGCACGTCATTGAACAAGATCGGCGTCGACGCCGTGGTGCTTTCGGCGATCGCCATGCCCGAACTTTGCGAGAGCTTTTCGCAGCGCCAGGCGACCGCCTACATGAACCAGGGCAAGGTGGTGATCTTTGCCGGCGGCACCGGCAATCCGTTCTTCACCACTGATTCGGCCGCCGCCCTCCGCGCGGCTGAAATCGGCGCCGACGCTCTGTTCAAGGGCACTCAGGTCGACGGCGTCTACTCGGCGGACCCGAAGAAGGACCCGAATGCGACGCGTTTCGAGCGCATCAGCCATGGCGAAGTCATAAATCGCGGCCTTTCCATCATGGATACTGCTGCGATTGCACTTGCGCGCGAAAACAACATTCCGATAATCGTCTATTCGATCCACGAAAAAGGTGGTTTCGGCGATATTCTGAGGGGCGGCGGCCGCTGCACGGTCGTCGCGGACGATTGATCGGCGGCCTGACCCCGAAAAGGGAAGCCGGTTTTCGAAAGTTCGATTCGAAGACGGCCCCGAAGCAGTGAGCCCGCATTAGACGGGTCGAGGAGATAAAGATGAGTGGTGAGTACGACGATCTCAAGCGGCGCATGGATGGGGCTATTGCCGCGTTCAAGCATGATCTGGCCTCGCTGCGGACCGGTCGCGCCTCCAGCAATCTGCTCGATGCGATCCAGGTGCAGGCCTACGGCACCAGCATGCCGATCAATCAGGTCGCCAACGTCTCGGTGCCGGAGCCGCGCATGATCTCGGTATCGGTATGGGACAAGTCGATGGTTGGCGCGGTCGACCGCGCGATCCGCGAATCCAATTTGGGGTTCAACCCGATCGTGGAC
This sequence comes from Mesorhizobium sp. M1066, assembly GCF_040318635.1. Taxonomy (NCBI): domain Bacteria; kingdom Pseudomonadati; phylum Pseudomonadota; class Alphaproteobacteria; order Hyphomicrobiales; family Phyllobacteriaceae; genus Mesorhizobium; species Mesorhizobium sp. M1066. The sequence goes on along the minus strand of NZ_JAMYMR010000003.1, from coordinate 326,303 downwards.
GGCACCAATCTCAGGATTCCACTTCCCGAACTTAACGAACAGCGCCGCAAGGAACTGGTCAAGATCTCGCACACCTACGCCGAGAACGCCCGTGTCGCCGCGCGCCATGTGCGCCGCGACGGCATGGACTTCCTGAAGAAGGCGGAGAAGGACGGCGACATCAGCGAAGACGATCAGCGCAAGCGCTCGGACCAGGTCCAGAAACTTACCGACGAGACGATCAGCACCATCGACCACCTGCTTTCCGATAAGGAAGCTGAAATCATGCAGGTTTAGGGTCATGGCCGCCGGCTGACCCGAAAGCGAGAACATGGCAACGCCCGCGCATGTCGCGATCATCATGGACGGAAACGGACGCTGGGCCAAGGCGCGCGGCATGCCCCGTCTTGCGGGGCACCGTGCCGGTGTCGAGGCGCTGCGCAAGACGGTGCGCGCGGCACCTGGGCTCGGCATTTCCTACCTGACCGTCTATGCTTTCTCGTCGGAGAATTGGTCGCGGCCGAAGTCCGAGGTCAGCGACCTGATGGGCCTCCTGAAAATGTTCATCCGCCGTGACCTTGCCGAACTGCACCAGAGCGGTGTGCGGGTTAGAATCATCGGCGACCGGGCAGGGCTGCAGTCTGATATCAGGGGACTGCTCGATGAGGCCGAAACGCTGACGGCCGCAAACGAATCGCTGACGCTGGTGATCGCCTTCAACTATGGCGGACGAGACGAAATCGTTCGCACGGCGCAAAAGCTTGCGGCGGCCGTGGCGCGTGGCGAACTCGACGCCGAGGCGATATCAGCCGAAAGCTTTGCCGGCGCGCTTGATACGCAAGGCATTCCCGACCCGGAATTGGTCATTCGCACCAGCGGCGAGCTTCGGCTGTCGAACTTCCTTCTGTGGCAAGCCGCCTATAGCGAACTCGTCTTCCTGCCTTGCTACTGGCCCGACTTCAGCCGCGAGCACCTTGCCGAGGCCTTGCGTGAGTTTGCTGGCCGCGAACGCCGTTTCGGCGGACTTGGCGGCCAGGACGTCGCTTCGCGACCGGCCGCGGGATGAGCAATCTTCAACTGCGTATCGTTTCGGCGATCGTGCTCGCCATCATCACTCTCGGCCTGACCTGGATCGGCGGTTTGCCGTTCCGGCTGCTGTGTGCCGTGATCGTAGCGGCGATCTTCTATGAATGGACCCGCATGTCGCGGCCAACCGGGGCAACGGACCTGGGTTTCCTGCCGGAAGCACTGCTGGTTGTCTTCATTGGCGCCTTGATTGGCGGCTTGGCCGCCTCCTGGCTGCTGCCGCTTGTGGCGGCCATTGTTGCCGCAACGGCGATAGCCGCCTCGGTTCGCAAGACCGGACAATGGGATGCGAGCGGCCTTGCCTATGCCGCGGTTTCAGGCCTGTCGCTCGCCTTGCTGCGCGATGGCGATCGTTCAGGCCTCATTGCCATCCTGTTCCTGTTCGCGGTCGTCTGGGCCACCGATATCCTTGCCTATTTCGTGGGGCGCGCCGTTGGGGGGCCGAAACTGGCGCCCTCTATCTCGCCCGGCAAGACGCGCAGCGGCGCACTCGGCGGCGCTGTCGGCGGCGTCGTCGCCGGGCTGGTCCTCGCCGCAGCTGCCGGTGTCGGCAATCTGGTATTGCTCGGCTTGGTCGCGCTCGTGCTGTCGATTGTCTCGCAGGCAGGCGACCTGTTCGAATCCTGGATCAAGCGCCGCCATGGCCGCAAGGATTCGGGGGCGCTCATCCCGGGCCATGGCGGCGTCATGGATCGTGTCGACGGGCTTGTCGCAGCGGCATTCGCCCTATACGTCATCGGCTGGATTTCGGCGAACGCCGATCATCCGGCGCAGGGTCTGTTTCCCGTTTGAGTGGTATCATTTCAGGTCCGTTGCGCGATGCGCCTTGGATTCGCCCGGATTGGTGTCACAGTCACGGCGCAGCCTGCGCCGTGGAAGAATTTGAGGGTTTGTCTTGAACGAGATTCTTCACGCGTTTTTCAGCACAGAAGGCTTTGTCCTGGGCACGCTGGTGCCGTTCCTCTTCGTGCTGACCGTGGTCGTGTTCGTCCATGAAATGGGCCATTACCTTGTCGGGCGCTGGTGCGGCATCGGCGTCAGGGCCTTCTCGATCGGCTTCGGCCCGGAACTCTTCGGCTTCAACGACAGCCACGGCACGCGCTGGAAACTGTGTGCGATACCGCTTGGCGGCTATGTAAAATTCGTCGGCGACATGAACGCTACATCGAGCCAGCCCACGTCGGAAGAAATTGAAACGCTGACCGAGGAAGAGCGCAAGGTCGCCTTCCACACGCAGCCGATCTGGAAGCGCGCGGCAACGGTGGTGGCCGGACCGTTGTTCAATTTCCTGCTGACGATCGTCGTCTTTTCCGTACTGTTCACCGCCTATGGCCGCTATGTCGCCGAGCCCATGGTGGCAGAGGTGACCGCCGACAGCCCGGCGGCGAAGGCCGGCATTCTTCCCGGCGACCGATTCGTCAGTGTCGACGGCAACAAGGTCGAAACCTTTGGCGACGTCCAACGCCTGGTCTCGGGCCGAGCCGACGACGCAATCACCTTCGTCATGCTGCGCGAGGGCCAGGAGGTCACTGTGACCGCGGCGCCGCGGCTGATGGAACAGGAAGACGCGCTCGGCAACAAGGTCAAGGTCGCCGTGATCGGTGTCGTCAACAACAAGGAACTCGGCCAGCCGAGGCTCATCACCTACACGCCGGTCGGAGCGGTCGCGGCGGCGGTCGAGGAAACCGGTCACGTCATCCAGCGCACCGGCCAGTTCCTGCAGCGCTTTGTTGTCGGGCGCGAAGACAAATGTCAGCTGGGCGGTCCGGTGAAGATAGCCGACATGGCGGGCAGGGCTGCGAAACTGGGATTCGAATGGCTCGTGCAGTTGGTTGCACTGCTATCCGTTGGCATCGGAATTCTGAACCTTTTGCCGATTCCCCCCCTCGACGGCGGTCACCTCTTGTTCTACGGGGTGGAGGCTGTCATTCGCCGTCCGGTGTCGGAACGGATGATGGAAATGGCCTATCGGGCCGGGTTGCTTCTGGTGCTGTGCTTCATGGGGTTCGTTTTTTGGAACGATCTGTTTGGGTGCTGAAATCATGAAGAAATTTGGCTTCTGCATGGACGATGTTGAGACGCCGTTTACCATGCAAGGGGATATGAGTGACGCGAAAGCCACGCCGCAGGGTTAAGTAAATACAAATTAACCAGAAGCCTTGCGTGTAGGGAAAATCCGGTTAATACGGTAGGGGAAATTACCGCACGTCCGGTTTTCTCGCCGTGGGGACTACGAGAAAAGGTTATTAAGCCCGATGAAGGCAGCATCCAAGTTTCTAAGCGCCGCGTCCGCGGTGACCCTGTCCGCGGCCTTGGTCGTGCCAGGCGCGCTCGCAGTGCAGTTCGTTGCCACATCGGCGGCTGAAGCCGCTGTCGTCAGCAGAGTCGAAGTGAGCGGCAACCAGCGTATCGACGCTGAGACCATCCGCAATTACATCACCATCAAGCCGGGCAAGGCTTTCTCCAGTTCCGATATCGACGGTGCGGTCAAGGCACTGTTCGGCACAGGTCTGTTTTCGGACGTGCAGATCAACCAGGTCGGCTCGACGCTGGTGGTCAAGGTTGCCGAATACCAGGTTGTCAACCAGGTTTTGTTCCAGAACAACAAGAAGCTCAAGGACAATGCGCTTGCGGCGGCCGTGCAGCTGAAGCCGCGCGGAACGTTCTCGCAGGCGACGCTCGATGCCGACGTGGAATCGGTCAAGGCAGCCTACAAACGCATTGGTCGCGACGATGTGACCGTCACGACGCAGGTCATGCAGCTTGGCGACAACCGCGTGAACGTGGTCTTCAACATTACTGAAGGCGACCGCACGCAGATCGCGGCGATCAATTTCGTCGGCAATAGCGCCTATTCCAGCCGCCGCCTGTCGGATATCATCAACACCAAGCGTTCGTCCTGGGTTTCCTTCATTCTGCGCGACGACGTCTATGACGACGACAAGCTGCGCGCCGACCAGGAGTTGCTGCGTCGCTTCTACTACAATCACGGCTATGCCGACTTCCAGGTCGTGTCCGCAGTCGGTGAACTCGACAGCGCGACGAACAAGTACACGGTGACCATCACCGTCCAGGAAGGCGACCGCTACACGTTCGGTGATGTCAGCGTCGAGAGCTCGATCCCTGAAGTCGACGGCAAGTCGCTGGAATCGGTGATCGAGACCCACAAGGGTGACGTCTACAACGCCAAGAACGTCGAGGATTCCATCATCGCGCTGACCGAGAAGGTGGCCGGTTCCGGCTATGCCTTCGCGCAGGTCACGCCGCGCGGCGACCGCAATTTCGAGAACCACACCATTTCGGTTGTCTATACGATCGACCAGGGCACCAAGGCCTATATCGAGCGCATCGAAATCCGCGGCAACGATCGCACGCGTGACTATGTCATTCGCCGTGAGTTCGACGTCAGCGAAGGCGACGCCTTCAACCAGGTGCTCATCCAGCGCGCGAAGAAGCGTTTGGAAAACTTGAATTACTTTGAGAAAGTCGACATCTCGACCGTGCCGGGCTCGCAGCCCGACCAGGTCGTTCTGGTGGTCGATGTGGTCGAGAAATCGACCGGCGAGTTCTCGGTGGGCGCTGGTTATTCGACCGGTGGCGACACGGCCGGTCCGTCGGTCGAAGGATCGGTGACCGAGCGCAACTTCCTCGGTCGTGGCCAGTTCATAAAGCTGTCGGCGGGCGGCGGCAAGAATTCACGCGACTACAGCCTGTCCTTCACAGAGCCTTATTTCCTCGGGCGGCGCATCGCCGCCGGCTTCGACATCTATAAGTCGACGCGGCAATACGACAACAACTACGACAGCGACACCACGGGTGCGACGATCCGTTTCGGCCTGCCGATTACCGACAGCATCACGACCCAGTTGGCGTACAACATCTCGCAGGAAAAATACGAAGTTGACGATGGTTGCTTGACCGACGGGGTTTATGTTCCTGGCAGCCCTTGCAATATCTCAACCGCGATCCTTGATGGCATCGATCAGAGCCCTTGGATCAAGTCCTCGGTTAGCCTGGGACTTGTCTACAACACCATCGACGACATGAAGAACCCGCATGAGGGTATCTATGCCAACACGACCGTCGAAGTGGCCGGTCTCGGCGGTGATGCCAAGTTCGTGAAGATCACGGGACGCGGCAGCGTCTATCAGACGTTGTCCGAGTCGCTTGATCTTGTCGGCCTTATTTCGGGCGGCGCCGGCCATGTCGAGGGTTATGGCAGTGACGGCCTGCGTATCTTCGATCAGTTCCAGAGCACGGACCGCATGATCCGTGGTTTCGCGTATGGCGGTATCGGGCCTGTGGATCCTCTCACGGGTGACCATCTCGGCGGCACGACCTACTTCAATGCCTCTGCTGAAGCCCAGTTCCCGCTGCCAGTCGTTCCGGAAAGCTTCGGCCTTCGCGGTGCTGTGTTTGCTGACGCGGCCACTCTCTATGGCAGCAAGGTTACAAGCGTCGCTCAGGAGTCAACGGACATGCAGTTGCGTGCCTCTGTTGGTATCGGCCTGATGTGGGCGTCGCCGTTCGGTCCGATCCGTATCGACTATGCGATCCCGGTCAAGAAGGAAGCGCGCGACGACGTGCAGGAATTCAACTTCGGCATATCGACCCGCTTCTGATCGGCGGCCAACGATGCTCCCGGGTCTTCAGGGTCCGGGAGAAATGTTCCGACCTAGCTGGATATAGCTTCTGGAATGACCGATCCGGTGTTCTTCGCGCCATCACGCCGGTATACGGCGGGCGAAGTCGCGAATCTGACCGGCTCGGTGCTCGTCGATTCCGGCCACTCCGATATTTCGATCGAAGCCCTCGCGCCGGCCAGCGAGGGCGGCGAGAATGCGCTCGTCTTTGTCGACGGCAAGCGTAATTCCGCGCTGATGCCGTCGCTGCGGGCAGCCGCGGTCCTGTGCCCGGCGGAATTTGCCGGCAAGGCGCCGGCAAGCGTTGCCGTTCTGATTCATCCGCGTCCGCAACAGGCCTTCGCGCTGGTCGGGCGTCTGCTGTTTCCGAGGGCGGCGACACCAGGGCCGATGACCAGTGAAACCGGCGTCTCGCCGCATGCTCATGTCGACGCGACCGCGCATGTCGAAGCCGGTGCCGTCATCGAAGCCGGCGCGGTCATCGGGCCAGGGGCTTCGATCGGCAGCGGTACCGTCATCGCCCCGAATGCGGTCATCGGACCATCCTGCCAGATCGGCCGCGACGGCTATGTCGGTCCGGGCGCCAGCATCCAGTATGCCTTGATCGGCAATCGCGTCATCATTCATGGCGGCGCCAGGATAGGCCAGGATGGTTTTGGCTTCGTCGGCGGGGCCAAGGGGCCCGAACGCGTGCCGCAGATCGGCCGTGTCGTTATTCAGGACGATGTCGAGATCGGCTCCAACACCACCGTCGATCGCGGCGCCATGTCCGATACGATCATCGGCCAAGGCACAAAGATCGACAATCTTGTGCAGATCGCCCATAACGTCCGCATCGGCCGCAATTGCATAATAGCCGGGCTTTCGGGTATTTCGGGTTCCGTGGTGGTGGGTGACAATGTCACCATGGGCGGCGGCGTCGGGCTTGCGGATCACCTGACCATAGGGACAGGGGCCAAGCTTGCCGCCAGAAGTGGATTTATGAGCAATGTCCCTGCAGGCGAGATCTGGGGCGGCTATCCGGCACAGCCGATGGCGGAAGCCATGCGGGAGATAGCCATGCTGCGCAAGCTCGCCAGGACCCGCAAACAGGGCGAGGGAGGCAATGGCTGACATGATCGCGTCGACGACGCTGGAAGCGGTCGACATCATGGGGCTGATGAAGCTCCTGCCGCACCGCTATCCGTTCCTGATGATCGATCGTATCGTCGACATCGATGGCGACGAATCCGCCATCGGCATCAAGAACGTGACCATAAACGAGCCGCATTTTCAGGGCCATTTCCCTGAGCAGCCGGTCATGCCGGGTGTGCTCATCGTTGAGGCGATGGCGCAGACGGCCGGCGCCATCTGTATCCGCAGCCTGGGTACCGAAAAGCCGTCGCTGGTCTATTTCCTGACTATCGACAACGCCAAATTCCGCAAACCGGTCGTTCCCGGCGACCAGTTGAAGATCTATGTCAAGAAAATCAAGAAACGCGGCAACCTGCTCAAATTCGCTTGTGAAGCCATGGTCGACGGCGCCAAGGCGGCCGAGGCCGAGATTTCAGCCATGATGGTCACCAGCGACTGACGATCGAGTGCTTATGAAAATCAAGACATCCATTCATGCTTCCTCCATTGTCGAGGAAGGCGCCCAAATCGGCCAAGGCGCGCGCATCGGGCCGTTCTGCCATGTCGGCGCCGATGTGGTGATCGGCGACGACGTCGAACTGGTCAGTCATGTCTCGGTGATGGGCGCGACGTCAATCGGCGCCTCGACCAAGGTCTACCCGATGGCGACATTGGGCGCGCCGCCGCAGAACACCAAGCACAAGGGCGGCCGAACCATCTTGGTCATCGGCAGGAACTGCACGATCCGCGAAGGCGTGACCATGCATCTCGGTACCGATTCCAGCCGCGGCGAGACGACGGTCGGCGACAATGGCAATTTCCTTGCCTACGCCCATATCGCCCATGATTGCGTCGTCGGCAACAATGCGACGTTCGCCAATGGCGCAACGCTGGGCGGCCACTGCGAGGTCGGCAACAATGTCTATATCGGCGGCCTGACCGCAGTGCATCAGTTTGTCCGCATCGGCGACAACGCCTTTCTGGGCGGTTGCTCCGCGATCGTCGGCGATGTCATCCCCTTTGCCATCGCGGTCGGCAACCGCGCCAGCCTGCGCGGTCTCAACATCATCGGCCTCAAGCGCTCCGGCCTGCCGAGGTCCGAAATCCTTGTGCTTCGCAAGGCTTACAGGATGATCTTCGATCGTTCCCGCACTGTTGGCGAGAACATCGAGTTCGCCAAGGCGGAGTTCGCGTCGTCGCCGACCGCCATGAAGATCATCGATTTCATCACCAGTCGCGGCAAGCGGCACTACGCTGTGCCGTCGCTCAAGGGCGGCGATGGCGACGATGTCGATGACGAAGACTGAGACAGCGGCAGCGCGTCTTGATCTTCCGCCGGGCTCCAGGGTCGGCATCATTGCCGGCGGCGGCAGTCTGCCGGTCGAAGTCGCGGCCGGTTCGGCTGAACAAGGTTATCCGCCCTTCGTCATCCTGATGGAAGGCGAAGTCGACCGCATCGCGGAACTCTCCCGATACGATCACGAAAACCTCGCTCTGGAAGGTATAGGCTCGCTCGTCCCATTGCTGCGGCGGCACCGGATCACCCATCTGGTGCTTGCAGGCGAGATCAAGCGCCGGCCGCGATTGCTTGCGCTGCGCCCCAGTCTCAGCCTGCTCGCGGTGATTCCTTTGGTCGTCATGGCGCTCGCGCGTGGCGATGATGGTCTTCTAAAGATCTTGGCACGGGGCCTCGAAGCGCGCGGAATAAAGGTCGTTGGCGCCCACGAAGTAGTCCCGAATCTTGTCGCCGCCGAAGGCGTGCTGACCAAGGCCGAACCGCGAAAATTGGACTGGCGCGATATTGAGGCGGGCCTTGCGGCAGCAAAGGCCATCGGGGCGCTGGATGTCGGCCAGGCGGCGATCGCCGTTGGCGGCCGGGCAATCGCGCTGGAAGGCATCGAAGGAACAGCCGGCCTGCTTGATCGTGCGAAGCTGCTGCGCGGCCACGGCCGTATTGCGGGCAAGACCCGCGGCGTCCTCGTCAAGTGCGCCAAGCCTGGTCAGGAACTGCGCGCCGATCTTCCATCCATCGGTCCGCAGACGGTCGAGGCAGCGCACGCGGCCGGGCTCGCCGGCATTGCCGTCGAGGCGGGACGCTCGCTGATCCTCGAAGGTCCTGGAACCATCGCACGCGCCAATGCACTCGGCCTGTTCGTCCTTGGCCTGCCTGTCGCCACGGAGCCGCGCAATGGCTGACAGGGCATTGAAGATCGCGATCGTTGCCGGAGAGGAGTCCGGCGACCTGCTCGGCGCCGACATAGTACGCTCGCTCAGGCAGGCGGCCGGGCGCGAGGTGCAACTCGTCGGCCTCGGCGGCCGTCATTTGCAGGCGCTGGGACTGGTCTCGCCATTCGATGCCGGTGAGATCGCCCTCATGGGGTTCAGTGCCGCCCTGCGCGACCTGCCGCGCCTGATACGGCGGATCAGCCAACTGGCCAAGACCGTTGCCGACGAAAAGCCCGACTGCCTTGTCACCATCGACAGTCCGGACTTTTCGTTGCGCGTCGCCAAAAAGGTGCGTGCGGCCAACCCGTCGATTCCGATCATCCACTATGTCTGCCCGAGCGTGTGGGCGTGGCGGCCGGGCAGGGCGTCGGCGATGAAGCCCTATGTCGACCACATCCTCTGCATCCTGCCTTTCGAGGTCAAGGAGCTCGAGCGGCTCGGCGGGCCACCGGGCACTTATGTCGGGCATCGCCTGACCCACGATGCGGGCTTGCTGGCCGCAGCCAACGCGCAGGAGCTGCCGCGCGACCTTTCTCCTGATCGCGTCAAGACCCTGCTCGTCCTGCCCGGTTCGCGGCGTGGCGAGGTACGGCGGCTGCTCGACCCGTTCGGCGAGACGGTGTCGATTCTGCGTGCGCGTGGCCACCGCCTGCGGCTGCTGCTGCCGACCGTTCCGCATGTCGCCGACCTCGTCAAATCCTCCGTCAACCGCTGGGATGAAAAGCCTGAGATCATCGTCGATCCCCAGCGCAAATGGCAGGCTTTCGGCAAAGCCGATGCGGCGCTGATCGCGTCCGGGACGGTATCGCTGGAACTGGCGCTGGCCGGCGTGCCGATGATTTCCTGCTACAGGCTCGACCCGGTCGCGCGCGTCTTGGCGCCGTACCTCGTTTCCGTCTGGTCGGCGCTGCTGCCCAATCTGATATCGGATCGAGCGCTTATTCCGGAATTCTACGACGGCTACATCAAGCCGAACAATCTGGCCCGGCAATTGGAAGCCCTGTTCGCCGACAGCGGCATGCGCGCCTGGCAGAAGAATGGATTTGCAGAGATCACGCGGCGCATGGCGACGGATAGACCGTCCGGCGAGATCGCCGCGCAGGTGGTGATGCGGTATATCAAGAGAGGGAATAGTCAGTAGGGAGTAGGGAAGTTGACCGTGCCTACTGCCTACTGCCCAATCCCTACTCCCAATTCACCGCTTGGCGATCGGCACGTAGTCGCGCTCGGGTGCGCCGGTATAGAGCTGACGCGGGCGGCCGATCTTCTGGCGCGGATCCTCGATCATCTCTTTCCACTGCGCGATCCAGCCGACGGTGCGGGCGACCGCGAACAGCACGGTGAACATGGTGGTGGGGAAGCCCAGCGCCTTCAGCGTGATGCCGGAATAGAAGTCGACATTCGGGTAGAGCTTCTTCTCGATGAAATAGGAATCGGTCAGCGCGATCTTTTCCAGCTCCATGGCGATGTCGAGCAGCGGATCGTCCTTGATGCCGAGCTCGCCCAGAACCTCATGTGCCGTCTTCTGCATGATCTTGGCGCGCGGATCGTAGTTCTTATAGACGCGGTGGCCAAAGCCCATCAAGCGGAACGGGTCGTCCTTGTCCTTGGCGCGGGCGATGAATTCGGGGATGTGATCGACATGGCCGATCTCGCCAAGCATGTTGAGCGCCGCTTCATTGGCGCCGCCATGCGCCGGTCCCCACAGGCAAGCAATGCCGGCGGCGATGCACGCGAACGGGTTGGCGCCCGACGAGCCGGCGAGACGAACGGTCGAGGTCGAGGCGTTCTGCTCGTGGTCGGCGTGCAAAATGAAGATGCGCTCCATGGCGCGCGCCAGCACCGGGTTGATCTTGTATTCCTCGCACGGCACGGCAAAGCACATGTGCAGGAAGTTGGCGGCGAAGTTGAGCTCGTTCTTCGGGTAAATGAACGGCTGGCCGATGTGGTATTTGTAGGCCATCGCCGCGATCGTCGGCATCTTGGCGATCAGCCGCATGGAGGCAACCATGCGCTGGTAGGGGTCGGAGATGTCGGTGGAGTCGTGGTAGAAGGCCGACAGCGCGCCGACCACGCCGCACATCACCGCCATCGGATGCGCGTCGCGGCGGAAGCCGGTGAAAAAGCGCGACATCTGCTCATGCACCATGGTGTGGCGCGTCACGCGGTAGTCGAAGTCGTCCTTCTGCGCCTTGGTCGGCAATTCACCGTAGAGCAGGAGATAGCAGACCTCGAGGAAGTCGCCATGTTCGGCCAACTGGTCGATCGGATAGCCGCGGTGGAGGAGGATGCCGGCGTCGCCGTCGATGAAGGTGATTTCGGACTCGCAGCTTGCCGTCGAGGTGAAGCCGGGATCGTAGGTGAAAGCGCCGGTGGTTGAGTAGAGCGAGGCGATGTCGATGACATCAGGCCCGACCGAACCACTTCGCACCTTGAATTCATGGGTCTTGCCGGCGAATGCAAGCGTTGCCGTGGCCTCCTGGGTCTTGCCGCCCAAATCCATTTTTTTCGCAGCTTCGGTCATTGCAAACTCCTTCTTGTTTCCTCATGCCGGCAAAGGCAAAATTCTGCAGAGCGACACGTCGAAAATCACCGCAATGCGCGTATTCGCCACCGCATTTCAGGAGGTGCGTGCCAGATTGGGCCAAGGCCTAATGTTGCACTGCGAAACCCGCCTTTCAATGCCAATCTTCTTGGGCCAGTTTGCTCCTAATCGATTTGATCTGAGATGCGCGCCAGGCTTTCCTCGCGGCCGAGCACGGCGAGCACATCGAACACGCCCGGCGAGGTGCTTTTGCCGGTCAACGCAGCGCGCAAAGGCTGGGCCACCGCGCCGAGCTTGTGACTGCCGGCCGCTGCCACCTCGCGGATCGCCGCCTCCGCCGAGGCGGCTGTCCAGTCACTCGCAAGCCCGTTCAAAGCTTCGTGAGCACTGCGCAGGATCTTGCGAGCATCGTCGGTGAGCAGAAGGGCCGCCTTGTCGTCGATCGGCAGCGGTCGCGTGGCAAACAGGAAGGCTGCGCCGTCGACGAGCTCGACCAGCGTCTTGGCGCGCTCCTTCAGGCCCGGAAGCGCTGCCAGCAACTGCGCCTTGGTGCTCTCGTTCAGGCGCGCGGCGATCGCCGGGCCACCTTCGAGATAGGGCAGGGTGGCGATGAAGATGTCGAACAGTTCGGCATCGCTCATGCGGCGCATATGCGCGCCGTTGATCGCCTCCAGCTTGGCGAAGTCGAAGCGCGCCGCGCCCTTGTTGACGTCGCCGATATCGAACCATGAGATCATATCCTTGATCGACATGATCTCGTCGTCGCCATGGCTCCAGCCGAGGCGCGCCAGGTAGTTGAGCAGCGCCTCCGGCAGGTAGCCCATGGCGCGATAGGCCTCGACGCCAAGCGCGCCATGCCGCTTCGACAGCTTGGCGCCATCGGCGCCGTGGATCAGCGGGATATGCGACATGGACGGCACGTCCCAGCCCATGGCGTTGTAGATGACGGTCTGGCGGGCGGCATTGGTCAGATGATCATCGCCACGAATGATGTGGGTGACGGCCATGTCATGATCGTCGACGACGACGGCATGCATGTAAGTGGGATTGCCGTCCGAACGCAGGATGATGAAGTCGTCGAGATCCTTGTTGGGAAAGCGCACGTCGCCCTGGACACGGTCATGGACGATGGTCTCGCCTTCGGTCGGCGCCTTGATGCGGATGGCGCCCTTGGCGCCTGCGGGCGCCTCTGAGGGGTCGCGGTCGCGCCAGCGGCCGTCATAGCGGGGTGGCAGCCCCTTGGCTCTGGCGGCCTCGCGCATTGCCTCCAATTCGGCTGGCGTGGCGTAGCAATAATAGGCCTTGCCCATGCGTACGAGTTCCTCGGCCACCTCGCGGTGGCGCGGCGCACGCTCGAACTGTGACACCGGCTCGCCGTCCCAGCTCAGGCCAAGCCAGGAAAGCCCGTCGAGGATGGCAGCCGTCGCGGCTTCATTGGAGCGTTCACGGTCGGTGTCTTCGATGCGCAGCAGCATCGTGCCGCCAGTGTGCTTTGCATACAGCCAGTTGAACAGCGCCGTGCGCGCGCCGCCTATGTGCAGATAGCCGGTGGGCGAGGGGGCAAAACGGGTGACGACCTTGTCGGACATGGAACTCTCGGAAACCATCTGAAGCGGGGTGCGGTTGCGCGGACTTTCGCGCGCCCGGCGTTCATGTAGCATAGGGTGTCGAGGGCGCAAGGGGCAGACCTGATGGCTGGACGAGGCTGGGGCTCGGATCAGGGCGAGGACGCTGCCATTGGCGTCAGCGAACGGTCCCTGTTTGCGCCTCTGCCAGCCTCGTTGCCGCCGCCGTCACCCCTCGTGCCGGATCCCGGCAAGGCGCCCTTGCAAGCGGATGTCGCCGCCTCTGTTCCTGTTGCCGAAACCGGCAGGATCGTGCGCGTGCGCCGGCAGATCGGCCTGACATCACTGCCTCGCCTGCGCCACAGCGTGAACATGGCGGCGAGCCTGGAACTCGATCGGGGCGTAGCCTTCCTGCTGGTGCCGGTCTGTCTGGCGATCGGAGCGATCGGCTATTTTTCGCTGACGGCCGAGCCCGACTTTGCGAGACCTGTCGCGGTTGTCATTCTGACGGGGGTCTGTGCGCTGGTCTCGCGCTCATGGCCAAAGACCCATCTGTGTTTCATGGCGGCACTTTTGTGCGCCCTAGGACTGCTTGCTGCCAAGGTCGAGACGTGGCGTGCGGGCACACAAATGTTGGGCTCGGAAATCTCGACGCAGGTGACCGGCCGCGTCGTCTCGCTCGACCGGATGGAAACCGGCCGCATCCGGCTGACCATCGACGTGACATCGACCGCAAGACCGAAACTGCGCTATGCGCCGGAACGGGTGCGGCTTTCGGCACGCAAGATCCCGGCTGACGTGACCGCCGGCTCCCTCATCACCGGATATGCCAAGCTCTTGCCGCCGACCGGACCGGTGCGGCCGGACAGCTATGACTTCTCCTTCGACAGCTATTTTGCCGGCATCGGTGGCAGCGGGTTCTTTCTCGGCAATCCAAAGCTTGTCGTCAACGATGACGGCGACATGCCGCTGCCGGCCCGAATTTCCTCTAGCGTGGAAAATGCCCGTGAAGGCATCGCCGACCATATCAGGGCGAGCGTCGGCGGCGCCGAAGGCGAGATCGCCGCGGCGCTGATCGTCGGCGTGCGCGCCGGCATTCCCGATGACATCAATGAGGCGATGCGACGTACCGGCATCTATCACATCATCTCCATTTCGGGACTGCACATGGCTCTGGTCGCCGGCACCATCATGGGTTTGCTGCGCGGCGCCTTCGCCTTGTTTCCCGACTTTTCCGCGCGTCGCCCGGTCAAGAAGTATGCCGCCGCCGCCGCACTGTTCTCGATCGCGGCCTATCTCATCATCTCGGGAGTCGTCGTTGCCGCCGAGCGCAGCTTCATCATGCTGGCGGTGATGCTGATTGCCGTGCTGTTCGATCGAGCAGCACTCACCATGCGCAATCTGGCGATCTCGGCGATCGCCGTCATCGTGGTGTCGCCGCATGAGGTGGTCGGCCCGAGTTTTCAGATGTCGTTCGCCGCGACCGCGGCTCTGGTCGGCGCCTATGCCGGCTGGGCCGATCACCGCGCGGGAAAAGCAAGACCGCCGCCGCCAAAGCGATCCATGCCAGGTTTCCTGACGCGAAAATTCCTGCTGGCGGCAACCGGCCTTGCCATGACCTCGATCATCGCCGGAAGCGCGACGACGCTGTTTGCCATCTGGCATTTTCAGCGTGTCTCGCCGCTTAGCCTGTTTGCCAATCTCGCGGTTATGCCGATCGTCACCGTCGTCATGTTCCTGGCCGTCGCCAGCGCGCTGCTGATGCCTTTCGGATTGGATTGGCCGGCTCTCTACCTGATGGGTAAGGGCCTGACGATGATGATCGCCATATCCGGCTGGATCTCCGAGCGTTCGCCTGTCGATGGGGTCGGGCTGATTTCGCAACAGTCGGTCCTGCTGGTGGCGATTGCTTTGGTCATCGCGACGATGGCGACAACTTGGCTGCGGCTCGCTGCTCTGCCCTTCGCGCTTGCCGGCCTGCTGACGGTCTCGGATACGCGCACGCCGGATGTGCTGATCTCGGAAGACGCCCGGCTGGTGGCGTTGCCGATCGGTGGCGGCGAGCTTGCCGTCAGCCGGGAACGGCCGAACGAATTCACCGTCGATAACTGGAAACGCGCCCTGACATCAGAAACCATCGTCGTGCCAGAGGTGTTCGACAACAGCGATGGGCAATTCGATGTCGCGGATGCCGTTGATCTGCCGCTGGGATCGCCGTTCTATTGCTCCTCAGGCGTTTGCGTGGCCAGGCACATGTCCGGTGCGATCATTGCCTATGTCGAGGACCGCAAGGACGCCTGGAAAGCCTGCGGCTTCGCCGAGTTGATCGTCATCAATGACGCCACCGCGTATGACGCCTGTCACAATCCGCTGGTTCTCGTCATCACCAAGCGGCAACTGGCTCGCAAAGGCAGTGCCGCGGTCTTCTTCGATCGCCAATCGGCGACCACGCCAGCGACGATCAGCTTCGCGGTGGACAGCCCATATCGGCCCTGGCACACGCAACGCAAATACTCTCGTGAGGCGAGGGGGCTGGCACCCTTCAAGAAACCGGAGAAGCCAGCGGCCAACCCGCAGCCGGCTCAGTAGCGGCGGATCAGGCCGACGAGCTTGCCTTGCACCTTGACCCTGTCCGGGCCGAAAATACGGGTTTCATAGGCCGGATTGGCGGCTTCGAGAGCAATCGAAGCGCCCTTGCGGCGGAACCGCTTCAGCGTCGCTTCCTCTTCATCGACCAGCGCCACGATGATCTCGCCGGGGCTCGCCGTGTCGGCATTGCGGATGATGACGGTGTCGCCGTCGAAGATACCGGCCTCGATCATCGAGTCGCCCTTGACCTCCAGCGCATAGTGGGCGCCGCCCATGATCATGTCCGGCGGCACCGAGATCGAATGCGTCTGATGCTGGATGGCATCGATCGGCACACCGGCGGCGATACGGCCCATGACCGGGATCGACACGGCGGAGACCGCATCGTCATCATTGCCGGGCGAGGGCATCCGCGAAGGCGCCGGCTTGATCTGCCGGCCAAGGGCACCACCCTGACCGAGACTGCCCTGGATGACGCTTGGCGAAAACTTCTTTGCCGCGTTGAGGCCGGGCGCGATCGAGTCCGGCAATCGCAGCACTTCCAGCGCGCGTGCCCGGTTGGGCAACCGGCGAATAAAGCCGCGCTCCTCAAGTGCGGTGATCAGCCGATGAATCCCGGATTTGGAGGCAAGGTCAAGCGCCTCCTTCATCTCGTCGAAGGATGGCGGAATGCCGCTCTCCTTCAGGCGTTCATGGATGAACATCAGCAGTTCATGTTGCTTGCGCGTCAGCATGGCGGCCCCCAGGTTACCTGAAACCAGAATCGAAAAACAAACCCAGAACAAACCCTATCTGTTCCAGTTGTGTTCTGCAACCGTTTAAAGTTTAATGAATTTGTTAAGGCTGCTGAAATTATTTGGCGCTTGCCAGCGGGTCGCGATCAACAAGCGCCAGGCACGGCGATGCGCCTGCTCACATTGAAATTATTATGGTTAATGACCTGTGGCTCATCCTCGACCCAAGGATTGGCATTATCAATCTATCGACCTCCACAAAGGACGATATAAATCTTCGGGACGTTCGTTTGCCGTGAACGAAACGGAGCCAAAACGCCAACGTCTGTTGGCATTTGTGGCTGGAAATTCAGCCCTCCGTCATCTGCCAGGCAGTGAGGGCGGCGGCGGCGGATCGCGGGGATCGTTGCGTCAGGTAACGGCTTCTTTGACCGCGAAACGCTGGTCCTTCCATGCGCCCGTGCGCAGAATATCCTCCAGCACCTCAACCGCCAGCCACACATCCTTGTAGCCGACATACAGCGGCGTGAAGCCGAAACGGATGGTCGATGGCGCACGGAAGTCACCGATCACCCCGCGCTCGATCAGCGCCCGCATGATTTGATAGCCATGGTCGTGAAGGAACGACACCTGGCTGCCACGCCTGGTCGCGTCGCGGGTGGTCTCCAGCGTGAGACCGTAGGCGCCGCACTTGGCTTCGACGAGCTGGATGAACAGTTCTGTCAGTGCGACGCTCTTCTTCCGCAATGCCGCCATGTCGACGTCGCTCCAGATGGCAAGCGCGCCTTTGAGCGCCCGCATCGACAGGACAGGCTGGGTGCCGCACAGAAAGCGGCGGATGCCGGTGCCGGCAACATAACCCCGTTCGA
Source organism: Mesorhizobium sp. M1066 (assembly GCF_040318635.1). Classification (NCBI taxonomy): domain Bacteria; kingdom Pseudomonadati; phylum Pseudomonadota; class Alphaproteobacteria; order Hyphomicrobiales; family Phyllobacteriaceae; genus Mesorhizobium; species Mesorhizobium sp. M1066. The sequence goes on along the minus strand of NZ_JAMYMR010000003.1, from coordinate 308,954 downwards.
AGGCAAAGGGCCGCGCATGGCCCCACCAGCCGCTGAGCGGCTGGCTGATATCGCCGTGGTGGCGCTGCGCGGCATAGATGAAGGCCGGTGCGCCCGGACCGCCGTTGAGGTACTTGTAGGTGCAGCCGATGGCGAAATCGGCATTTGCGTGATCGAGCTCGACGGGCAGGGCGCCGGCGGTGTGGCAAAGATCCCAGACGATCAGCGCTCCGGCCGCATGAGCTTTGCGCGTCAGCGCCGCCATGTCGCGCAGTTCACCCGATTTGTAATTGACGTGATTGACCAGCACCACCGCGACGTTTTCGTCGATCAGCTCTTCGATGGTCGGCGCGTCGACACCCGCGAGGCGCAGCAGGACGCCATCCCGGGTCGAGGCCACGCCTTCGGCGATGTACAGGTCGGTGGGAAAACTGTCACCTTCGGCGACGATGGCCGACCGGCCGGGCCGCATCTCCAGCGCCGCGTGCAGCACCTTGTAGATGTTGGTCGATGTCGTGTCGCAGACAACGGTCTGGCCGGCCGCGGCTCCTATCAGGCGTCCGAGCTGGTCGCCGAGTTCGATTGGCATCTCGAACCATCCGGCCGTGTTCCAAGCTCGGATGAGATCCTGGGCCCATTCTTGGGTCGCCGCCTGCTGCAGCTCGCTGAAAACGGCATGAGACGCTGCCCCCAGTGAATTGCCGTCGAGATAGATCATCCCCTCCGGCAGAATGAAACGGTCGCGCATGGCCCGCAGCGGATCCGTGGCATCCATCGCTTCGACTGCGGCGAGATCAGGAATTCCACTCATGGTCGGTCAGTCCCCGGTTGTTCGCGAAGGGTTTTCCGCCACAGCGCGTCCCCTCGGTGTGCCTGTTTTCATTTCGACGTCAGAGCCGGGTGCGGACCGTCCACAGCTCCGGGAACAGCACGACCTCGAGCATTTTCTTCAGATACGAAGCACCCGACGTGCCGCCGGTGCCGCGTTTCAGGCCGATGATGCGCTCCACCGTGGTGACGTGATTGAAGCGCCAGCGCCGGAAATAGTCCTCGAAGTCGACCAGCTTCTCGGCCAGTTCGTAGAACATCCAGTAGCGCTGCGGATCGCGGTAGATGGTCTGCCAGGCGACCAGCACCTCTTCATTCTCGGTTCGCGTCTCACGCCAGTCCGTGCGCCTGGCATCGGCACCGATGTCGAATCCGTTGCGCGCCAAAAGCAGCAGTGCCTCGTCATAGAGCGACGGCTCGGCCAGGATCGCTTCCAGCTTCCCGCTCAGGTCGGGCCGATGCTTGTGCGGCCCGAGCATTGCCAGGTTTCGGTTGCCGGCCATGAACTCGATGGCGCGATACTGCCAGGACTGGAAACCCGAGGACTGGCCGAGCGCGTCGCGGAACTCGGTGTATTCGCTGGGCGTCATCGTCCGCAGCACGTCCCAGGCATTGTTCAGCTGCTCGAAGATGCGCGCAACGCGCGACAGCATCTTGAAGCTCGGCTCGAGCCGGTCTGCGCGGATGGAACGGATCGCGGCGCCAATCTCGTGCAGAGCAAGCTTCATCCAGAGCTCGGAGGTCTGATGCTGGATGATGAACAGCATCTCGTCATGCGCCGATGACAGCGGCGTCTGGGCCTCCAGCACTTTCTCCAGGTGCAGGTAGTCGCTGTAGGACATGCGCTCCTTGAACGACATCTGGGCGCCTTCGGACGCCGGATCGTACGGTTGGCTCAATTGATTTTCTCCGTGCGCAGCCGGAAGCGCTGGATCTTTCCGGTCTGGGTCTTGGGCAGAGCGGCGATGAATTTTACCGATCGCGGATATTTATAGGGCGCGATCGTTGCCTTGACATGGTCCTGCAGGCGCTTGGTGGTGAGGGCGTCGGGCGCGACGCCCTGCACCAGCACGACATGCGCCTCGACGATCTGGCCGCGTTCGGCGTCCTCTGCACCGATCACCGCGCATTCGGCGACGTCCGGATGCGCCAGCAGCGCCGCCTCGACCTCGGGACCGGCGATGTTGTAGCCGGCGCTGACGATCATGTCGTCGGAGCGTGCGGCGAAATGGAAGAAGCCGTCCTCGTCCTGCGTGAAGGTGTCGCCGGTGAGGTTCCAGCCGTCGCGCACATATTCCTTCTGCCTGTCATCGGCCATGTAGCGGCAGCCGGTCGGGCCGCGCACCGCCAGCCTGCCGGTCGTGCCGCGCGGCACCTCGCGCATCTCGTCATCGACGATGCGCGCCTCATAGCCGCCCACCGGCTTGCCGGTCGACGCAGGCCTCATGTCATCGAAGCGGTTGGAGATGAAGATGTGCAGCATTTCGGTGGCGCCGATGCCGTCGAGGATCGGCTTGCCGGTCTTTTGCGTCCACTCTTCGAAAACCGGAGCGGGCAAGGTCTCACCGGCCGAAACTGCAACGCGCAGCGATGACAAATCGGCACCTTCATCCATGGCCTTCAGCATGGCGCGGTAGGCAGTCGGCGCGGTGAAGGAGATCGTCGCTTTGTAGGTTTCGATGATGTGGATCATGTTGGGCGGCGTCGCCTGTTCGAGCAGCGTCGCGGCAGCGCCGAAGCGCAGCGGGAAGATGGCGAGCCCGCCAAGGCCGAAGGTGAAGGCCAGCGGCGGCGAGCCGACGAAGATGTCGTCCGGCGTCACCTCCAGGATTTCGCGGGCGTAGGCGTCGGCGATGATCAGCAGGTCGCGGTGGAAATGCATCGTCGCCTTCGGCACGCCTGTCGTGCCCGAGGTGAAGCCGAGCAGGGCGACATCGTCGCGGCCGGTGTTGACCGCACTGAACGTCACCGGCTTGTCGAGCGCGGCGCGATCGAGTTCAGCATCATGGTTGGCGGTGCCGTCGAAACCGATGACCTGCCTGAGGAATGCGCTGTCCTTGGCGCACACGGTCATCTCGTCCATCAGCCTGGTGTCGCAGAGCGCGACGGTGATTTCCGCCTTGTCGACAATCTTGGCGAGTTCGCCGGCGCGCAGCATCGGCATGGTGTTGACGACCACGGCACCGACCTTGGTGGCAGCCAGCCAGCAGGCGACCATGGCGGGGTTGTTGGCCGAGCGGATCAGCACCCGGTTGCCCGGCTTGACGCCATAATTCTCGACCAGCGCGTGGGCCAGCCTGTTCGTCCAGTCGGACAGTTCCTTGTAGGTGCGGCGGCGGCCATTGCCGATGAGGGCGGTGTGGTCGCCGAGACCTTTTTCGACCAGCCTGTCGGTCAGTTCGACACCGGCGTTGAGGCGTTCGGGATAGTCGAAGCCGTCGAGCAGGATTTCAGGCCATTGCTCCGGCGGCGGCAGGTGATCGCGCGTGAACGTGTCGATATGCGCTGAAGGCCCAAGCATGTCGCCGCTCTCCCGTCTGCTGCCTGGCCAGTGCGCGATGCGCCTTGGCCGGATGTAGTGGATCCTAAGGTCCTGCTCTGAGGAAGCTTCGTAATACCATCGCACCTGCTGGGATGCGCCCAGAAAGGGTGAACATCTGCAGGTTCGGGCAGCACAGCAGACCTCCCATTGTCGGCTGTTCGTTGGGGCAGGATCGCACCAGTCGAAATTTGTTTCAAGCCTAAAATGTTTTTTGCTCAGGGCATTGACGCATGGCATGGCGGTGGCCATTGCTAGCAAGTAGCGATGCCGTCTTGGGGAAGGGCGCAGATGTTCGAACGTCACATCGTCAATTGGGATGATGCCTATGCAAACGGCGCCAACATCGCGGGCAGTGATCGCTGGCCGTCTGCGTGGGCGGAGCCAGCGCAAGCATTCCGCGATGCGCTGTCGGCGCAGGGCCGGGCGCGGCTCGACATCGCCTATGGCGACGGACCGCGCAATCGGCTCGATCTTTTCCTTCCCAGGGCCGCGCCCAAAGGGCTGGTAGTGATTATCCATGGCGGTTACTGGCTGGAGACCGACAAGAGCTTGTGGTCGCACCTCGCCAATGGCGCGGTCGGCAGTGGCTTCGCCGTGGCGATGCCCTCTTACACGCTGTGCCCGGACATACGCATCGCCGGCATCGTCAGGGAGATTGGGGCGGCGATCGGCGAGGCAGCGGCAATGGTCGACGGACCGCTGATGCTGACCGGGCATTCGGCCGGCGGCCATCTCGCCACCCGGATGGTGACGACAACCACGCCGCTGGCTGCCGATGTGGCGCGACGCATACGCCAAGTCGTTTCGATTTCAGGCTTGCATGACCTGCGTCCGATCATGCGCACCGGCATGAACAAGGAACTGGCAATCGACGAAGAGGAGGCGCTGGCTGAAAGCCCGGCGCTGCTGCGACCCGTGGATGGTGCCCGCATCACCTGCTGGGCCGGTGGCGGCGAGCGCGCTGAATTCCTGCGCCAGAATGCGCTGCTTGCCAACATCTGGACCGGCCTCGGCGCCACCACCAGCGTCGTGGTCGAGCCCGACCGGCATCATTACAGCATTGTCGACGGCCTTGCCGACCCGGCGCATCCGCTGACGCAGAGCTTGATCTCGAACTAGAGCCGGGATCACTTTCTCGTCTGTTATGAATGGCTTGTCTGGGATTCCTCAGCGCAGCATCAAAACGCTGCAAGCCTCGCCAGCAGCCGCTGCAGGGGCAAACGGCGCCCGCACGATCAGCCCGTTGGCGTCGGCCAGCATTCTCAGCATTGAGGAATCCTGGATACCGAACGGCGTCGCCACCGGCACGCCGTCATCTTCCCTGACCACGGCTCGGACATAGTCCTGGCGCAAATCATTGGCCGGCATTGCGGCGCCCAATCGCGCTTGGCGAACGTCCTGGCGATGATTGCGGCCGCCGAGCCGCGCCAGCAGCGGCTTCAGGAACAACTGCGAGCAGACCAGGCTTGCCACCGGATTGCCGGGCAGGCCGATGCACCTGATGTCGCCGAGGCGGCCGAACATCAGCGGCTTGCCGGGGCGCATGGCGATCTTCCAGAAGCCGAGCGTCATGCCTTCGCCGGTCAGCACGTCGTGGATCAGGTCGTGATCGCCGACCGAGGCGCCACCAAGCGTCACGATGACATCCGCACCGGCCGCGACCGCTTGTCTGATCAGGGCAGCGATAGCCTCCTTGCGATCGGGGGCAATGCCGAGATCGAGCGCGCGGGCGCCGACCGAGTGTGCGGTGGCAGCGACGCCATAGGCATTCGATGAGATGATCTGGTCCGGGCCGAGATCACTGCCCGGCGGCAGCAATTCGTCGCCGGTGGCGATGATGGCGACCAGCGGCCGTTTCACCACGCTGACCCGGGGATGGTTGGCCGATGCTGCCAGCGACAGTGCCGCCGGGTCGAGCAAGCGGCCTTTTTCCAGCAGCATGTCGCCTGTTGAAAAATCGAGCCCGATGCGGCGGATGTTGCGCCACTCCGCGGTGGGCTCGATCACTTCGATATCGCCGCCGCCGAGATCGAGGACATTCTCCTGGATGACGATTGTGTCGGCGCCTTCGGGCAGCGGGGCGCCGGTGAAGATGCGCACCGCTTGGCGCTTGCCGACCGTGCCGTCGAAGCCACGCCCGGCCGGCGCCATGCCGATCACCGACAGCCTGGATGGGACCGACGTGACGTCGGCGGCGCGCGCTGCATAGCCGTCCATGGCGGAAGCATTGAAAGGCGGCTGGGTGCGAAGAGCAACGACCGGTTCCGCCAGAACACGATCCACCGCCTCGAACAGAGGAACGCTTTCGGCGGCTAGAGGCGCCGCACCATCGAGCAGGCGTTCAAGCGCCTCCGCGATAGGAACCAGCGCCATCAGGCGCTCGCCTTGTAGTCACCCGACTTGCCACCCGTCTTTTCGACCAGGCGGATGCCGGTGATGACCATGGCGCGGTCGACTGCTTTCGCCATGTCGTAGATGGTCAGGCAAGCTACCGAAGCGGCGGTCAGCGCTTCCATCTCGACACCCGTCTTGCCGGTGACGCGCGCCAGCGCGGTGACCTTCAGGCCCGGCAAAGCATGGTCGGGCTCGATGTCGACGGAAACCTTGGTCAAAAGCAGCGGGTGGCAGAGCGGGATCAGTTCATGCGTCTTCTTCGCCGCCATGATACCGGCGATGCGCGCGGTGCCGAGCACATCGCCCTTCTTGGCGTTGCCGGCGAGGATCATCTTCAGCGTCTCGGGCTGCATCGCGACAAAGCCTTCGGCAATCGCCGTGCGCGTCGTCTCCGCCTTGTCGCCGACATCGACCATGTTGGCCTCGCCCTGCACGCCGAGATGGGTAAGGCCTGATACCATCGTCAGATGGCCTCGGCCAAAGCCTTGCCTGTCAGAAGCAGGCGCGTCGCCGCGGTGACGTCCTGTTGCCGCATCAGGCTCTCGCCGACAAGAAAAGTGCCGATGTCGCTCTTTTGCAGCCTGAGGCAGTCGTCATGCGAGAAAATACCGCTCTCGCTGACCAGCAAGCGGTCGGCCGGAACCATCGTCGCCAGCCGCACTGAAGTGTCGAGGCTGGTCTCGAATGTGCGCAGATTGCGGTTGTTGATGCCGATCAGCCGCGACGACAATTTCAGCGCGCGCTGCGTCTCGGCCTCGTCATGCACTTCGACCAGTGCATCCATGCCGAGTTCGAACGCCGTCACCTCAAGTTCGCTCGCCAGCGCGTCATCGACGCTGGCCATGATGATCAGGATGGCATCCGCGCCCCAGGCGCGGGCTTCGTAGACCTGATACGGATCGAATAGGAAATCCTTGCGCAGCGCGGGCAGGGCGACGGCTGCCCGCGCCTTGGTGAGAAACTCCGGCGCGCCCTGGAAAGACGGCGCGTCGGTCAGCACCGAAAGACAGGCAGCACCACCCTTGGCATAGGCCTGCGCCAGCGCCGGTGGATCGAAATCGGCGCGGATCAACCCCTTGGACGGGCTTGCCTTCTTAATCTCGGCGATCAGCGCGAAGGCGCCGGATTTGCGCTTCGCTTCCAGCGCGGCAAGAAAGCCGCGCGGCGCGTCGGCATCTTTTGCCCGCGCCTTGATTTCGGCGAGCGGCACACGAACCTTTGCCGCCGCGATCTCGTCGCGCTTGTAGGCCTCGATCTTGCGAAGAATGTCAGACACGCTCTATCCGTTATCCGTTCGAAATCTCGACCAGCCTGTCGAGCACTTGCAGGGCACGGCCGCTATCGATGGCTTGCGCCGCCGCCGCGATGCCGTCGCCAAGCGTCGTCGCCTTGCCGGCCACAACCAGTCCGGCACCGGCGTTCATCAGCACGGTGTCGCGATAGGCGCCGGCGCCGCCGCCCAGCATATCGCGCAAGGCCTTGGCGTTGTAGTCCGCATCACCGCCGCGCAATTCATCCTTGCTGTGACGCGCCAGCCCAACCGCTTCAGGGGTCAGCGTGAAGCTGCGGATTTCGCCGCCGATCAGTTCGGCGACCTGCGTCTCGCCGGTGGTGGTGATCTCGTCATAGCCGTCGCCATGGGCGACCCAGACATGCTCGGCACCCAGCGCCTTCAGTGTCTCGGCAACCGGCAGGATCCATTCCGGCAGGAACACACCGACCAGCTGCCGCTTGACGCCGGCCGGATTGGAGAGCGGCCCGAGCAGGTTGAATATGGTGCGGGTACCGAGTTCGACGCGGGTCGGGCCGACATGCTTCATCGCCGGATGATGCGCGGGCGCGAACATGAAGCCAACGCCTGCCTCGTGGATGCAGCGGCCGATGAATTCGGGCGAGATGTCGATCTTGACGCCGAGCGCAACCAGCACGTCGGCTGCCCCCGTCAGCGACGACAGGCCGCGATTGCCGTGCTTGGCAACCCGCACGCCGCTGCCGGCAACGACGAAGGCCGATGCCGTCGAAATGTTGACGCTGTGGGAATTGTCGCCGCCGGTGCCGACGATGTCGACGGCATCGGTGGGCGCGTCGACGTGCAGCATCTTGGCCCGCATGGTTGCGACGGCGCCGGAAATCTCGCTCACCGTCTCGCCGCGCACGCGCAGCGCCATCAGGAAACCGCCGATCTGGCCGGGGGTCGCGTCACCCGACATGATGATGTCGAAGGCCTCGCGCGCTTCCTCAAAGGAAAGCGCGCTACCGGTCGCGATCTTGGCGATATAGGTTTTCAGCGCGCTCATCTTGTCGAGGCTTGGGCGACGGCGGCCTGGTCGATGCGAACGTCGTACTGTGTCTGCAACTGTGCCACCAGTTGGTCGAGCAGGTCGTCAGACATGCCGGAGGTGAAGGATTTCTGCGCATCGTCCGGCACCGAACTGGCATCGGCTCCGGCGGGCTCGAACACTTCGGCGACCTTGTACAGGATCTGTCCGTCGCCGGTGGGCGAGGGGATCAGGCCGGTACCGCCTTCGCCGACGCCGAACATCGCTGCCGCGCCTTCCTTGCCGAAATCGACATCGTCGGCCTCGCGCTTGACGCCGCGCTTGGTCTGCTTTTCCAGCTTCAGCTCGCTGGCGATGACGTCGAGCGTGGCGCCGGCCTTGAGCCGCTTTTCGAGCTCGTCAGCCCTGGCCGCAAGCCGCTTGGTCGTCTCCGCCGCCGTCCAGTCGGCGACGACTTTCTGACGAACCTCGCCCAGCGTCCGGTCACGAGCTGGCGTGATGGAGGCCACCTCATAGAAAACGAAGCCGTTGTCCGCGGTGGTCAAGGCATCGTTTTCGGTGTTGGGTTCCGCGTCGAAGACGGCTTTGATCAGCTCCGGCGATTGCGGCAGGTCCTTGACGATGCTTGCATCTGGCCGCAGCCCACTGCGATCGATGGCGTCGATGGTGACGACCTTCAGCTTCAGCTTGGCCGCGGCCTCAGCCAGCGAACTGCCGGCGGCGCGGGTGTCATCGTAATTGTCACGCACGTCCAGAAGGATGCGGCTTGCCTCGCCCAACGCCAGATCCTTGCGGATCTGATCGGACACCTCGGCCAGTGGCTTCACCACCTCGGGCTTGATCTCGGTGACGCGCAGCAGCACCGGCCCGAAGGCGCCTTGCACGACCTGGCTGACTTCATTGGCATTGAGCGAAAAGGCCGCGTCGGCGACCGCCTTGTCGGCGATCTTGTCCTTGGCAAGCGTTCCGAGCAGCGTGTCGGCCGGCGTCTTGCCTTCCGCCGTGACCAGCTTGTCGAAAGTAGCGCCGGCCTTGAGCGAATCGAGTGCGGCCTTGGCCGCATCCGGCGTCTTGAACACGAGCTGCTCGACGGTGCGCAGTTCCGGCGTGGTGTAACGCGCCTTGTTCTTGTTGTAGTCGTCGCTGACCTGGCTGTCGGTGACGGCGGTCGTATCCATGATGTCGACGGGTTCGAGGCGGACATAGGAGAATTTACGGTATTCGGGCGCCGCGTATGTCTTCTTGTTGGCCTCGAAATAGGCCGAGAGCACGCTATCGGACGGTGCCGCGATCGGCTCGACCAGTGCCTTGGGCAGCGTCAAATAGTCGATGGTGCGGTCTTCGCCGCGATAGAGCGCAACAGCCTTGAAGAAAGTGTCCGGAGCCTTGAGGCCATCCGAGACAGCCTCGACGATCTGCTGGCGCACCGCCACCTGGGCACGGTTCTTCAGATAGTCCTCGGGCCGCATGCCAATCTGCTGCAGCATATATTCGAACGTTCTGCGGTCGAACTGGCCACCTGGGCCTTTGAAGGCCGGGTCTTCGCGTGTCAGCTCGGCCAGTCGGTCCTTGGAAAGTCCGAGGCCCAGCTTGCGGGCCTGTTCGTCGAGAACGGCACCAGAGACGAGCTGAGCCAACACCTGGTTGTCGACGCCGAGCGCCTTTGCCTGTTCGTGGCTGAGACGCTGGCCGAACTGCTGCGACATGACAGCGAGCTGGCGATCGTAGGCGAGACGGTATTCGTTGATCGACACTTTGGTGCCGCCAGCCGTTATGACCGAATCATGGCCGGCCAAACCGCCCATCAGCCGTCCGGAAACGCCCCAGACCAAAAAGCTGAGCACCAGCAGCACCAGCAGCCCCTTCGCGACCCAGGTGCCTGCCGCGCTTCTCAATATACCAAGCATTTTTACTTCCGATTTATGCGCATTTTCGCATGCGCCGAGTCTGAAACAAGCGCAATAGCGCCCTTCCGGCCCACTGTCGATTGCTTTGTGGCCTGATTTTGGTAGTGAGGGCCAGAGCCCGATATCGCCCGGAGAAGCAAACCCATGACACCAGGAATTCGCCCGCTCGTCGCCGGCAACTGGAAAATGAACGGCACCAGCGCCTCGCTCAACGAGCTCAGGATGATCGGCAACGGCTTCATGAGTGGACTTGACGCGGAGACCGAAGCGTTGGTTTGCGTTCCCGCGACCCTGCTTGCCCACGCCGCGGAGATCCTGTCACGCACGCCGGTGCATGCCGGCGGTGAGGATTGCCATACCAAGGAGAGCGGCGCCTACACCGGCTGCATCTCGGCGGAAATGCTCAGGGATGCCGGTGCGAGCCATGTCATCGTCGGCCATTCCGAATGCCGCGAGCAGCGCGGCGAGGATGACGCCACAGTCCAGGCCAAGGCATCCGCCGCATGGCGTGCCGGGCTTATTGCCATCATTTGCGTCGGCGAAACGCATGAACAGCGTGAAGCGGGCGCCACACTGGACGTGCTGTCGCGGCAGGTCGATGGTTCGGTCCCGCCAAGCGCCACCCCGTCCAACACCATCATCGCCTATGAGCCGGTATGGGCGATCGGCACCGGCCTGACGCCGACCGCGGCCGATGTTGCCGAAGCACACGCACATATCCGCGAAAGGCTGTCGGAAAAGCTCGGCGGCGTCGCGGCGAAGGTGCGCATTCTCTATGGCGGCTCGGTCAAGCCCTCCAACGCGGTCGAACTGCTCGGCGTTAGGAATGTCGACGGCGCGCTGGTCGGCGGCGCCAGCCTGAAAGCGGCGGATTTTCTCGGCATCGCCGAGGCCTATCGCAATATTGCCTGAAGACATTCGCTCCGCCGGACAGGGCTTCCGGTGCACGAAATCGTTGCAAAGGACGGGTTGCTTCCCATATTCCGGCCACGGGCTTGGAAATGCCGTCAAAGCATTGTATTGAGCCGCCTCCAATTCACCGGTCGTGTCCGCGGCCGGGCAAGGCCTTGCCAGGATAAACTATGGAAACCGTACTGATCGTCATCCATCTCATGGTCGTGCTCGCCCTTGTCGGCGTGGTGCTGCTGCAGCGTTCCGAAGGCGGTGGCCTCGGCATCGGCGGCGGATCCGGCTTCATGACCGCGCGTGGTGCTGCCAATGCGCTGACGCGTGCGACGGCGATCCTGGCGGCTGCCTTCTTCGCCACGTCACTGACACTGTCGATCGTCGCCCGCTACGGCGAGAAGCCGATCGATATCCTCGACCGCGTGCCGGCGACATCGGATGGTGCAGCAGGCAAAGGCGTGCTCAACCAGTTACCCGGCACGACCACCCCGGCGCCCGCCGGCACCACCACGCCGACGCCGCCTTCCGGCAACGATGCCGCGGCTCCGGCGACTGCCCCGGCCACTGCGCCTGCCGCCGGCTCGACGCCGCCGGCGACCAACGGCACGGCTCCCGCCGCGCCGGCGGCCCCGCAGGTTCCAAACCAGTAGTCTTCGGCGGCTGAAGCCGCGATCTGTGCTCGTTTGAACACAGTCGCGGCAAATGCAGCGAGATCACAAAGATTCGACTGGGTGAGGTACGACCTCACGCTTGAGGCCCCCGCGCTTATTCGACTATAGATTGCGCGCGGCACTTCCGGCGCCCTTGGGGGGCGCTGGGCGACGCCGTGGGCAACAAGCATAGAACGATCGGATCTTCGCCATGCAGCTTCGCAGCTTCATTTTCCTGGGACTTTGTGCCGCAATCGGCATCAGTTCCCCCGCTTTCGCTGGCGTTCCAGCCAATATGGTCGCACAGCCTTCGGTTGAAACAACCTCCGCCATCAACGTCGCCGTCAAAAGTGACGCGTCGCAATTGAAGCTTCTCAAGAAGAAGAAAAACCCGACGCCCGACGACCTCGCCCAGATCAAGAAGATCGAGGCCAAGATCGTTGCCGACAAGGAGGCCGCCAAAGCCAAGGCGCTCGAAGCCAGGAAACTGGCGATGCGTGAGGCGGCCAAGGCCAAGGCCGACGCTGAACGGCAGGCGTTCCTTGCCAAGAAGGGCAAGAGCGCGCCGGCAACCGAGGTGGCCGATGCCAAGCCGGCCAAGAAGCAGGTTGCCAAGATCATCGAGCCTATCGAACCGATCGCGCCGATCCAGTCGGCGGAGCCGCTTCCGGCAGAGGCGATGAACGTCGCCTTGACCGGCAACAATGGCGAGCTGCGCAGCGAGGTCATCGGCCAGAAGCAGCCGAGCAGCGGTGGTCTGTTCGCCGGTCTCTTCGGCGGCACCTCGTCCGGGTCTTCGATAAGCTATCTCCCTGAGACACGGGCTCTCGACCAGGTGCTCGCCAAGAGGGAAGCCAAGAAGCAGTTCAAGGTGAAGCCGGAATTCGTGCCGCAGGACGTGGAATTCAGCGGTTACGATGCGGGCACCATCGTCATCGACACCAGCGCGCGGCGCCTCTACCTCGTCGAATCGTCCTCCACCGCGCGCCGCTACGCCATCGCGGTCGGCCGCGAGGGTCTGCAGTACAAGGGTACGGTTGCGGTCGGCGACAAGCAGGAATGGCCGCGCTGGATCCCGACGCTGGATATGCAGAAGCGTGAGCCGAAGCATTACGGCCAGTACAAGGACGGCATGCCCGGCGGTGGCCAGAACCCGCTCGGCGCGCGCGCCATCTATCTCTATGACGGCAAGAAGGACACGCATCTGCGCATCCACGGCACCATCGCGCCGCAGTCGATCGGAACCAGCGCCTCTAATGGCTGCTTCCGCATGATCAACGAGCACGTCATGGACCTCTACAGCCGCGTCAGGGTTGGCACCAAGGTCGTTATCATCTGACGTTTTCGTCATCCTGCCGAAAGGGCCGGCTCAGCCGGCCCTTTTGTTTTGCCCTGTTCACGATCCGAGCGCCTTCTTGGGAAAAAACCTTCGCGGTGGTTTTTTCTCTGGCGGAATCAATCCGGCCGCGTTAAGCGATGACTCCCATGGCGCGATATGTATTCATCACAGGCGGCGTGGTTTCCTCACTTGGAAAAGGCATTGCCGCAGCGGCCCTTGGGGCTCTCCTGCAGGCGCGAGGCTATCGCGCACGCATCAAAAAACTCGACCCCTACCTCAATGTCGATCCGGGCACGATGTCGCCGTACCAGCATGGCGAGGTTTTCGTCACTGATGATGGCGCGGAAACCGATCTCGATCTTGGCCATTACGAGCGCTTCACCGGCCGCTCCGCCAATCAGCAGGACAACATCACCACCGGCCGCATCTACAAGAACATCATCGAGCGTGAGCGGCGCGGCGATTATCTCGGCGCAACCGTGCAGGTCATTCCGCACGTCACCGACGAGATCAAGAATTTCGTCCTCAACGGCAATGACGACTATGATTTCGTGCTTTGCGAGATCGGCGGCACGGTCGGCGACATCGAGGCGATGCCGTTCCTGGAAGCGATACGCCAGCTCGGCAACGACCTGCCGCGCAACAACGCCGTTTACGTCCATCTGACGCTGATGCCCTACATCCCCACAGCGGGCGAGCTGAAGACCAAGCCGACTCAGCATTCGGTCAAGGAGCTGCGCGGCATCGGCATCGCGCCCGACATCCTGCTGGTCCGGGCCGACCGCGCCATTCCCAAAGAAGAGCGCAGAAAATTGTCGCTGTTCTGCAACGTCCGCGAGAGCGCTGTGATCCAGGCGCTCGACGTGCCGCATATTTACGATGTGCCGATGGCATACCACAAGGAAGGGCTCGATTCGGAAGTGCTGGCCGCCTTCGGCATCGATCCGGCGCCGAAGCCGCGCATGGAGCCCTGGCAGGCGGTGTCCAACCGCATCCACAATCCGGAAGGCGAGGTCACTATCGCCGTGGTCGGCAAATATACCGGCCTCAAGGATGCCTACAAATCGCTGATCGAGGCGCTCTCGCATGGCGGCCTGGCCAACCACGTCAAGGTCAAGCTCGACTGGATCGAATCGGAGATCTTCGAAAAGGAGGATCCGACGCCATGGCTGGAAAAGGTGCATGGCATCCTGGTTCCCGGCGGCTTTGGCGAGCGCGGTGCCGAAGGCAAGATCCTGGCGGCGAAGTTCGCGCGCGAGCGCAAGGTGCCGTATTTCGGCATCTGCTTCGGCATGCAGATGGCTTGCATCGAGGCCGCGCGGTCGCTGGCCGGCGTCGAGCATGCGTCTTCGACCGAGTTTGGTCCGACCGAGGAACCGGTCGTCGGCCTGATGACCGAATGGCTGAAAGGCAACATGCTGGAGAAGCGCCGCGAAACCGGCGATCTCGGCGGCACGATGCGGCTCGGCGCCTATCAGGCCGAACTCGCCAAGGGCTCCAAGATCGCCGAGATTTACGGCGACACACAGATTTTCGAGCGCCATCGCCACCGCTACGAGGTCAATGTCGACTACAAGGAGCGGCTCGAAGATTGCGGCCTGGTGTTTGCCGGCATGTCGCCCGACGGCGTGCTGCCGGAGACGGTCGAGTATCCAGACCACCCCTGGTTCATCGGCGTGCAATATCATCCGGAACTGAAAAGCCGGCCGCTCGACCCGCATCCGCTGTTCGCCAGTTTCATCGAGGCGGCGGTGGAGCAGAGCCGGTTGGTGTAGCGATCAGGTCGGGCGGCAATGCAGACCTATGTCGCGCTGCTTTACAGCATCATCCTGGGCGAGGGCCGCCGGGTCGTCATGGCCGACCTCAAGGCCATGGCCGAAGAGCTCGGGCTGAACAACCCGCGCACGCTGGTGGCGACGGGCAATCTGGTCTTCGAGGCACCGGCAACTGATATCGCCGACCTCGAACGGTGGTTGGAGGCAGCCTTTGAAAAAACCTTCGGCCGCCATGTCGATATCCTCGTGCGCGGTGCCGAGGACTGGCTGAAGCTTGCCGCCAGCAATCCGTTCCCGGCCGATTCGGCTAAAGCAGGCGATCAGGTGGCCGTACGGGTGATGCGCAAGCCTGCGCCCGTGGAGGCCGTGAAGGGGCTCCAAGCCTATGCCGGCGAGGATGAAAAAGTGACTTCGGTCGGCGGCGACATCTGGGTCGTATTTTCACGCGAGAGGACAAGCTCGCGGCTGCTCGCGGCAATGAATCACAAGCGCATGGGCACGGGCACGTCGCGCAACTGGAACACAGTGCGCAGATTGGCCGAGATGCTCGGGTAGTTCGGGGCGGCTTTGCGCCGCCCCGAATGACGCCCGTCAGGCTTTCGCGGTCTTGGCGCCGGCGCCTAAAGCGGCGGTGCGCAGCACGTAGTAGATGATGCCGGCGATCGCCACGCCGAAGAACCAGCCATAGACGCCCCACCAGAACGGCAGCCAGTTGGTGAAGTTGGGCAGGATCGATGAGAAGATGGCGCCGATGCCGGCGGCGATAAAGGCATTGACGTGCCAGCCGCCCTGGAAACGGAACTCGCCGTCTTCGCGGTAAAGCGCCTCGACGTCGACCTCGCCTTTGCGGATCAGATAGTAGTCGACCATCATCACGCCGAAGATCGGTCCCATCGTCGCGCCGATGATGTTGACGAACGAAGCGGCACTGCCTTCCCATGGCGCGAAGGGATAGAGCAGCAGGGCGATGACGGCCGCGATATAGCCGCCCTTCTTGAAGTCGATCTGCCTGGGAAAGACGTTGGAGAAATCGAAGGCCGGCGAGACGAAGTTTGCCACCACGTTGATGCCGAGGGTCGCCACGGCAAAGGTCAAGGCTGCGAGCGCTGCCAGGAACCAGCTGTCGAATTTCGCCGAGATCTGGTCGGGATGTAGCAGCACCTCGCCATAGACGTCAAAGGCGGCAATGGTGGTGACGCCGGCGACCAGCGAGAACAGGATGAGGTTGATCGGCAGGCCCCAGATGTTGCCCTTGCGCAGCGATGCCTTGTCCGGCGCGTAACGGGCGAAATCGCAGAAGTTGAGATAGAGCGCCGAGAAATAGGTGACCCAGATTGCTGCCACCGCAAACAGCGAAGTCCACGAGCCGGGCGTGCCGGGCACGCCCGCGTCCTTCGTCTTGTCCAGCAACACGTCCATCGGGATGTCGCTGGTGAAGGCGAATCTCCCGGATTTGACGCAGAGATAGATCGCCAGGATCAGCATCATCACCCACACCGCGGGGCCGGCCCAGTCCTGGAAGCGGCGCACCGTTTCCATGCCGTTCTGGATGATCAGCAGTTGCAGCCCCCAGATAACCACGAAGCAGATCACCTCCAGGCCGGTATGGCCGAGGAAATGCGTGCTGGCGTTGAAATCGGCGAACCACTGCGTGCGGATCAGCAGCGCCACGATCGCGCCCGAGGCGGCGGCCGTCTGCGCGCCGTACCAGAAGCAGGCGACGATGGCGCGCACCAGTGCCGGTATGTTGGCGCCCCAGATGCCGAAAGAGGCGCGGGCAAGCACGGGGTAGGGCACGCCCGTCTTCACGCCGGCATAGCCGACCATGTTCATCAGCGCGTAGATGATCAACGATCCGATGCCTATGGCGATGATGAAATTGACGAAGCCGCCGCAGAACAGGAACAGACTGGCGGCAAGATAGTAGCCCCAAAGGCTGTGGACGTCCGACGTCCAGACGTTGAAGATCGAGAATGGTCCCCAGTTTCGAACTTTGGCCGGAGCCAGATCCTCGTTGTACAGATCAGGTGAAGCACCCTGTATTGTCATGGCAATGTTCCCCTTTTGCAGCACGCGCCCTCACGCGTTGACCGCGTGCAGGTTAAGCCTGCCGCAGGGGAACCGACAAGCAACCTATTTGCCGGCTTTGGCCTTAAAGATATTCAATGAGAACTGCGATTATCGATGCAAGGCGATGGTGGGTCATCGCTGAGCCCGGCACGGATGATTCGAAGTTCGACACCGGGATTTCAATCTGAAGCGGTGGCTGCCGACACCTTCGGTAGGGGACCATCTAAGCGATGGCCATCACCTGCTTGTGGTCCGCGACTTCGGCGAGCAGCCAATCCTGAAACAGGCCGGTGCCTGGTTTGTTGCCGATGCTGCGACGCTGATGCAGGTAAATGCCGGCCGGATAGGTGTGGCGGGCACGGAACGGGGCGACCAGTTTGCCTTGCTGCAGAAAATCTTGCGCCATCATCGTGTCCGCGAGCGCTATTCCCGCGCCATTGATCGCTTCGCGCATGATCAAGGTGCAATCATCCAGTGTTGTGCTGGATTTTGGCGTCGTTTCCAGAACGCCTTCCTGCTCCAGCCAACGCTTCCATCTCATGGTTTCGCATTCATGGATCAGATGATGATTGACCAGATCGGCCGGCGATCGCAGCGGCACAGGCCCGTCCAAAAGCGAAGGCGCACAGACCGGGGTCAAAAGCAGCGGGATCAGCAGCGTCAAAGCCGGGCCGGCCTTGTAGACGAACTCGTCGACAATGGCCAAATCGAAGTTGGCGCGCTTGCCCGAAGTGGAGATCTCCAGATCCACCGACGGATGCAACCGGCGAAAGTTCGGCAACCGGTCCGCCAGCCAAAGGTTCAGAACGGTGGGCGCGCACAAGACCCGGACACGTTGGATCTTGCCGTGGCGCGACCCCTCGGAGAGGCTGACGTCATCGGTGGCGCGCCAGATGGCTTCGAACGCCTCCGAGAGGCTGCGTGCATAGTAGGAGCCCCTGATGGTTGGCGTTATCTGGCGAAAACCGCGTTCGAACAGGTCCTGGCCAAGATTTCGTTCAAGCGCGCGGATGTGGCGGCTGACAGCCGAGGGTGTCAGATGCAGTTCTTCCGCCGCGTCCTTGACGCTGCCGAGGCGAGCGGCGGCCTCGAAAGCGCGCATGCCATTGAGTGAGGGAAGGGCCATTGGCCGATCATGAATTGTCAGTTGAGTTTTTGTCAATCGACATGGGCAGAATTCGCGTTTGATCGCCTGCCCCGTTAGGGGATACCCAGAAGACAAGAGCAATTAAGTCGTCTCAAGAAAGCGACTGTTTGGGGACCGGCATTATACCACGAACGGCGGGGACCGGCTTGACCAGTCTCCACCGGGGCGAGCGAAGCGTTGCTCGCTACCGGCTGGTATTGCCGCAATTGGAGAGAGCGCCAGCCTATGCCTCAATCGCCAGCGCCGGTTTTCGAGACCGCGGACGAGATTTCCGCCGAAGCCTCTGTCGTCGTGATTTTGCAAACTGCCCACACGAGCTTTGGCCCGCGGGCAGTCGCCCTGGATGCCGAGATGAGCGGGATTCTCTCTCGCGCCTGCTCCGACCCGGCCGCCTTGGCCGAATCCGGCACCTGCATCGATCTTATTGCTCCTCAGGCCGTATCGATTAAGCGTGTGGTCGTCCTGGCCTTGGGCAAAGCTGAAGCCGTAACCACCCTGTCATTGGCGCGCGCCGGCGGTCTGCTTGCCGCCCATCTTGAGGGCAAGGGGGAATGCACGGCCACCCTGGTTTTGGACCCCATCGCCGGCGTTGACCTGCCCGGAGCCGAAATCCTGGCGCGTGTCGCGCTTGGCATGCGGCTGCGCCGCTATCGTTTCGACATGCGCAACCGGCGGCAAGGAGCAGGAGCGGATCGAACCTTGCGGGTGAAACTGGTCGGGGCCGGCGGCCCGGATCTGACCGCGGCGCTGGCGCGGATCAATGCCATCGCCGACGGCGTGGAATATGCACGCACCCTGGTCAACCTGCCGCCGAACCATCTCCACCCCGACAATTTCCATGACCATCTGGAGCCGTTGCGTGAAGCCGGCATCGACATCGAAATGCTCGATGCCGCGCAACTGAAGGAGCTCGGCATGAACGCGCTCCTTGCTGTTGGATCGGGCTCGGCGCGCCCGCCGCGGGTCGCTGTCCTGCGCTACCGGGGCAAGGGTGCTCCCGCCCAACCACTCGCTTTCGTCGGCAAGGGCGTCTGCTTCGATTCGGGAGGCCTCTGCATCAAAGGCGGAGCGCAGATGTTCGACATGAAGGCCGACATGGGCGGAGCGGCCGCTGTGGTCGGCCTGCTGATCGCGCTCGCCCGGCAAGGCAGCCCGGTACACGTTGTCGGTGTTCTCGGCATCGCCGAGAACATGCCATCGGGCACCGCGCTCAAACCGCGCGACATCATCACCACGGCCTCGGGACAGACCGTGGAAGTGTTCGACACGGATGCGGAAGGACGCCTGCTTCTGGCCGACTGCCTCCACTATGCAGCCACGCGCTTCAACCCTTCGGTGATCGTCGATCTGGCGACGCTGACCTATTCGGTGACGCGTGGCCTGGGGTCGATATTCGCCGGCCTGTTCAGCACCGACGATGCCATCGCGTCACAGATGATCGCGGCCGGAGAAACGGTCGGCGAACGGTTCTGGCGGCTGCCGCTCGACCGGGCCTATGATGAGGGTCTGCAATCGCCGTTCGCGGACCTCAGGCATCATGCCAAGGACATGGAGGACGGCGACGCTCCCTATGCCGCGGCCTTCCTGCGTCACTTCACTGAAGGCCGCCCCTGGGTGCATCTCGACATCGCCAGCAAGGAACTGACCGACACCGATCGGCCTCTGGGCAGGCAAGGCGCCACGGCATTTGGCGTGCAGATGCTGGAAGAGTGGGTGCAGGTCAGCCGAAACATGAGTTAGGCGCCCGCAGTCACGGACAAATACAAGATGCCTTCAACCGCACTGGGAACTGGGATGTCATCTGAGATCATCGGCATGGAAGGACGGGCCGCTTTCGGGGCCCACGAGACCTGGTATCGGGTCAGTGGCGAACTCGGTGGCGAAAAGGCGCCGGTGGTGATCCTGCATGGCGGCCCGGGCGTCGCCCACAATTATGTCGATGCCTACAAGCTTCTTGCGCGCAGGGATCGCGCCGTCATTCACTACGACCAGTTGGGCTGCGGCAATTCCACCTTGCTGCCTGAGAAAGGCGCCGATTTCTGGACACCTGGGCTGTTCATCGACGAGCTTGAAAACCTGGTCGACCACCTCGGCATTCGGGCGGGCTTCCACGTGCTCGGCCAGAGCTGGGGCGGCATGCTGGGCGCCGAATATGCCGTGACGCGGCCGCAGGGTCTGAAGTCGCTGACCATTGCCAACTCACCGGCGTCCATGAAGCTGTGGGTCGAAGAGGCCAACCGCTTGCGTGCGGATCTGCCTGCCGATGTGCAGGAGACTCTGACCCGGCACGAGCAGGCCGGCACGACGGACGATGCGGCTTACCAGGCGGCCACGATGGTGTTCTACGAGCGGCATGTCTGCCGGGTCGTGCCTTTCCCGCCCGAAGTCACGGAAAGTTTCGCCCAGGTCGTGCGCAATCCGACCGTCTATAATCTGATGAATGGGCCGAACGAGTTTCATGTCATCGGAACGCTGAAGAACTGGAGCATCGTTGAGCGCCTGCCGGCCATCGATGTTCCCACATTGATCATCTCCGGACGTCACGACGAGGCCACGCCCGCGACCGTGCAGCCCTACAAGGACGGCATCAAGGGGTCTCGCTGGGAGATATTCGAGCATTCCAGCCACATGCCGCATGTCGAAGAGCAAGATGCGTGCATGCGGGTGGTGGGAGACTTCCTGGACCACAACGATAACTGAAAAAAGGGGAATCAAGACATGAAGAAACTGCTTCTGGCGGCAACAGCCGCGGCATTGCTGGCCGGCACATGGCTGGCCCCGGCACAGGCCGAATATCTCAAGGAGCACCGGGGCGGCACCATCCGCCTGCTGGCCCGCTCCGCGGCCGGAACGCTCGATCCGCACATCAATTACACGGACCAGGGCTGGCAGATGTACCAGCCGATCTATGACGGCCTGGTGGCCTTCCGCAAGGCCGAGGGCATGGACGGCTTCACCATCGTTCCCGATCTGGCCGAGGCGTTGCCGCAGGTCAGCAATGACGGCAAGACCTTCACCTTCAAGCTGCGCAAGGGCATCAAGTTCTCCAGCGGCCAGGATCTTGGCGTGAAGGACGTCGTCGCTTCCTTCCAGCGCATCTTCAAGGTTTCCGGACCCACCTCCGGCACGTTCTATGCCGGCATCGTCGGCGCCGACAAATGCCTGGCCGACACCAAGAGCTGCACGCTGGAGGGCGGCGTTGTCGGCGACGAGGCGGCCGGCACCATCACCATCAACATCACCAAGCCGGATGCCGAGCTGCTCTACAAGCTGGCCTTGCCGCATGCCGTGGTCCTGCCGGCGGACACGCCCGGCGAAGACATGGGTTCCAAGCCCATTCCCAGCACCGGCGCGTACATGATCTCCGCCTTCGACCCCAACAAGGGCATGACGGTTTCCCGCAACCCCAATTTCAAGCAGTGGAGCGAAGAAGCCCAGCCGGACGGCTATCCGGATGTCGTCCAGTATGATTTCGGCTTGTCCGAAGAGGCAGCCGTCACCGCGATCCAGAACGGCGAAGCGGACTGGATGTTCGACGCTCTGCCCAGCGATCGCCTGGGCGAACTGGGCAGCAAATCCATGGACCAGCTGCACATCTCACCGCTTTCGGCTTGGTGGTACGCGCCGCTGAACAACCGTCTCGCACCCTTCGACAATGAAAAAGCCCGCCAGGCCGTTGCCTATGCGATCGATCGCAACACGCTGGTCAAGCTGTTCGGCGGCAAGGTACTGGCTTCGCCGGTCTGCCAGGTCCTGCCTCCGGACTTCCCCGGCCATGAAGACTATTGCCCCTTCACCAAGAATCCGGGCGCCAAATGGTCGGCCCCCGACCTCGACAAGGCAAAGCAGCTCGTCGAGGAGTCCGGCACCAAGGGCCAGAAGGTGACGATCATCGTCGAGGACACCGCCATTTCGCGGTCCATCGGCGTCTATCTGCAGAGCGTGCTGACCAGCATCGGCTATGTCGCCGACGTCAAGCCGATCTCGTCGAACATCCAGTTCACCTACATCCAGAACACCAACAACAAGGTGCAGATGTCCGTCACCCAGTGGTATAAGGACTATCCTGCGGCTTCGGACTTCCTGAACATCCTGTTCAGCTGCGCCTCCTTCCGTGAAGGCTCGGATGCCTCGATCAACATCGCCGGCTTCTGCGACAAGGAAATCGACGCCAAGATGCAAAAAGCATTGGACCTCGGCGTCACCGACCAGAAAGCCGCCGACAAAATGTGGGCTGAAATCGACAGGCAAGTCACCGACAAGGCACCCGCCGTTGGCCTCTTCACGCCGAAGCGGCTTGATTTTGTCAGCAAACGTCTTGGCAATTTCAAGTTCAACCGTCAGTTCAACTGGATGATCACCCAATCCTGGGTACAGTAATGGCCTGGGTGCAGTAACGAACCGCGGAGGGGCACGTCCGTGTCGAACGTAGCTGTCGCCGCGCCGCGCAAGACGCGAGGGCCCTGGGCCGTCGCGTTTGCGAAGCTGGCAAGGGACAGGGCTGCCATGGCGTCGCTGGCCGTGTTCCTCCTCATCGTCCTTGCCTGCCTCAGTGCGCCTCTTTATGCGAAATGGGCAGGCGTGGATCCCTTCGCCTCGACGCTCGACGCCGTCATCCAGATCGACGGTGCCGACGTTCC
This sequence comes from Mesorhizobium sp. M1066, assembly GCF_040318635.1. Classification (NCBI taxonomy): domain Bacteria; kingdom Pseudomonadati; phylum Pseudomonadota; class Alphaproteobacteria; order Hyphomicrobiales; family Phyllobacteriaceae; genus Mesorhizobium; species Mesorhizobium sp. M1066. The sequence goes on along the minus strand of NZ_JAMYMR010000003.1, from coordinate 286,498 downwards.
GGTGATGGAACAATCGACGGAAGGGCTGGGGCTTGGCTACACACCGCTCGGTCCCACCTGGCGGCTGGGCAATTACTTCCTCGGTGCCGACAGCCAGGGGCGCGATGTCATGGCCAGGATGCTCTATGGCGGGCTGAGCTCGCTGCTGATCTCCGGAGCAGCCACTATCTTCACCCTGATCCTGGGCACGGCGGCGGGATTGATCGCCGGCTATTTCGGCGGCGTCACCGACACGGTGCTGTCGCGCTTCCTCGACATACTGTGGGCGTTCCCGATCTATCTGCTGGCGATTTCGCTCTCCATCGTCACCATCGCGCATGGCATCACGATCGGTCCGATCCAGATCGAGTCCGGCAGTCTGTGGCTGCCTGTCATCATCATCGGCATCGTCTACGTGCCCTATGTGGCCCGCCCAATCCGCGGGCAGGTTCTGGCACTGCGTAAAAGCGAGTTCGTGCTGGCCGCGATCAATCTGGGCGTGCCGGGATGGCGCATCTTGTGGCGCGACATCCTGCCCAACGTCACCACCACGCTCATCGTCTTCGTGCCGCTGATGATGGCGCTGAACATGCTTACGGAATCAGCGCTTTCCTTCCTTTCGATCGGTGTGCAGCCACCCGCCGCGAGCTGGGGCACCATCATCCAGGACGGACAGGCGCTGCTTTACACCAGGCCATTGGTGGCGCTGGTGCCGGGCCTGGCGATCGCGGTTTCCGTCATGGCGCTCAATGTCTTCGGCGACGGCCTGCGCGACGCGCTCGACCCGCGCTCCAAGGTTCGGCTGGGGCGCGACTGATGATCTACGCAATCCTGCGCCGGTTCGGCCAGATGCTGTTCGTGATGTTCGGCATCTCGGTCATCGTCTTCCTGATTTTCTTCGCAACGCCGGGCGCCGACCCGGCGGCGCGCATCGCCGGCCGCAATGCATCGCCCGAAGTGCTGGAGGCGGTACGCCACAGCTTCGGCTTCGACCGGCCGCTCTACGTGCAATATGTGACGATGATGGAGAAGATCTTCGTCACAGGCGATCTGACCTCCTTCGTCAATCGTGGCTGGAAGGTGGTGCCGGCGGTCATGGATTCGATCCCGGTTACACTCTCGCTGGTGTTCGGAGCGGCGATCCTGTGGGTGGTCGTCTCCATCATCATCGGCATCGCCGCCGCCGCCACGCGCGGCAGCTGGCTGGACAAGCTGCTGATGGCGCTGGGGCTGCTCGGTATTTCGATGCCGGTGTATTGGCTGGGCGAAGTGATGAACCTGATCACCCAGAGCCGCTATCACGACAGCTGGGCGTTCTCCTGGGTGCCACCGCTCGGCTACAAGAATTTCTCCGACGATCCGAAGGGCTGGTTTCTGACCCTGGTCATTCCCTGGATCACACTGTCCATTCTCTATATCGGCATTTACGGGCGCGTGCTGCGCGCGGCAATCATCGAATCCCTGCAGGAAGACTATATCCGCACGGCCCGGGCCAAGGGGCTGTCGGAGACCCGCATCCTGCTGCGCCATGCCTTGCGCACGTCACTCATCGCCTTCGTCACTCTTTTCGGCCTGGATTTCGGCGCGCTGGTGGGAGGCTCGGCCTTGCTGACAGAGGTGGTGTTCGGGCTGCACGGCATCGGCAAGCTCACTTATGACGCTCTGCAGAATCTCGATCTGCCGATGATCATGGCGACGGTGATGTATGCGTCCATGTTCGTGGTTGTCGCCAATGCGGTCGTCGATTTCGTCTACATCCTTCTCGATCCGCGCCTGAGGACATCATGATACTGTCGGTGCGCGACCTCAGAGTTTCCTTCCGCACAAATGATGGCCTGGTGCGGGCCATCGATGGCGTTTCCTTCGACCTTAAGGAGAGCGAAATCCTCGGCGTCGTCGGTGAGTCCGGTTCCGGCAAGACCGTGTCGCTGCTGGCCGTCATGGGTCTCATCACCGATCCCAACGCCACCATCGAAGGGTCGATCCGCTACAAGGGCCGCGAACTCGTGGGACTGCCCGCGCGCGAACTCAGGCGGCTGCGCGGCAACGAGATCGCGATGATCTTCCAGGATCCGATGACCGCGCTGACGCCTGTCTACACGATCGGCTGGCAGATCGCCGAACAGATCCGCGCGCATCGCAACATCAGCAAGTCCAAGGCGATGGAGCGCGTCGAGGAACTGCTGGCCGAGGTGAATTTTCCGAACCCGCACGAGGCGATGTCGCGCTACCCGCACCAACTGTCCGGAGGCATGCGTCAACGGGCGGTGATCGCAATGGCTTTGTCCTGCAATCCGGCGCTTCTGGTGGCCGACGAACCGACCACGGCGCTCGACGTCACCGTACAGGCCGGCATTCTCGATCTGGTGCGCAAACTGCGCGCGACGCACAAGTCGGCGGTCGTCTTCATCACACATGACATGGGCGTGGTCTCCGAACTCGCCGACCGGGTCATGGTCATGTATGCCGGCCGCGTGGTGGAGCGCGGCAGTCGCGCGGAGCTGTTTTCCGATCCGCGACACCCATATACGCGCGCGCTGCTGGGTTCGATCCCGCCGCTGACCGGCGACAAACCACGGCGCCTGCCGGCCATTCCCGGTTCGCCGCCGTCATTGCTGCGATTGCCGCAAGGCTGTGCTTTCGGTCCGCGGTGCCCGATTCACTACGAGCCCTGCGAGGCCGGCAAACCCGATCTCGGGAGCGGCACCCATGCCGCGGCATGCTTCAGGGTGGCACAGGCATGAGCGGACCGATGATCGACAAGAACCGCCCAATCCTCGAGACGCGTTCGCTGGGCAAGCGCTTTTCCATCGGCAGCCGTTTTTCCGCCGAAGGCAAGCGAACCGTTCATGCGGTCGACAATGTTTCCCTGACCGTGTGGCGCGGCGAGACGGTCGGGCTGGTCGGCGAATCCGGATGCGGCAAGTCCACGCTGGCGCGTTGCCTGGTGAGGCTCTACGACATATCGGACGGCGAGCTTCTGTTTGAAGGCAACGACATCACCTCGAAGTCGCTGTCTGAACTCAGGCCGCTGCGGCGCCGCCTGCAAATGGTTTTCCAGGATCCGTCGGCATCGCTCAATCCGCGCCGGCGCGTCGGCGACCTGGTGGCCGAGCCGCTGCGCATCCATGGCAGGCTCTCGTCGAGCGAGATCACCAAACGCGTGGCGGAACTGTTCGACCTTGTCGGCTTGCTGCCGGATCACATCATGCGGTTTCCGCACGAATTTTCCGGCGGACAACGCCAGCGCGTCGGCATCGCGCGGGCTATTGCATTGAATCCGGACCTCGTGGTCCTGGACGAACCCGTCTCCGCGCTCGACGTGTCGGTGCAGGCGCAAATCGTCAACCTGCTCGCCGATCTGCAGGAGAAGCTCAACCTCACTTACATCTTCATCGCCCACGACCTGTCCGTGGTACGTCAGGTTTCAACCCGCATCGCGGTCATGTATCTCGGCTCGATCGTCGAAGAAGGGCCGGCGGAAGAAGTGTTTGCAGCACCAGCCCATCCCTATAGCCAGGCGCTGATCTCGGCGGTTCCCGTCGTGGAGACGACGCCCGGTGGGACGCGCAAGCGCATCATCCTCACCGGCGACGTACCGAGCCCTCTGAACCCTCCAACCGGCTGCCGTTTCCATCCCCGATGCCCGATCGCGGCGGAGCGCTGCCGTTCGGAGCGGCCGCAGTTACGGGAATACCGGCCCGGTCGCAAAGTCGCCTGCCACTTCCCCACGATGTAGGCGACACTCACCACCGCACGGGTGATCGCCTTCGCCTGACAGATATCTAAAAAATTCCATTTTTGCCTGGAACCAACCGGCTATTGGCGCGTTTGGTGGGGTTCGATCGAGCGCATTGCGGTCGACCGGGAGGAAACGATGGATCAGTTACATTTCTTTTCGCCCGTGCGGATTTCGCGCGGGCACGGACACCCTGTCGAAGAAATCGATAGTGTTGCCGAAGCCATGATGTTCTTGCGGAAATGGCCGACGGGACGGCGCGGTCCTGTTTTTCAGTGCGCGCTGAATTGTTGCTCGGCCGCCTTGTCGGGCCAGATGTCGGCCGAGGAAGCAAGGAAAGCGTTCACCGGCTTTGCCCGCATCACGCGTCTTCTCGATGACGACATGGCGTTGCCGGTGCCCGGCGAAAGCAAGGCCAGCGTACACGCGTTGCGGCGATAGGCTGTTGTCCTGACGGTCCCCACAAGGTCCCGCGCTGCAGGGCGCGGGACCTTGTGCCGCGCTATGTGAAGGATCATCACCATTCCCGGTTCCTTGAGATGCTGTCGAGGGCTGGCCTTCCCAGTTCCTAGCCACATCTTTGGCGCAGACACCGTCATACGAAGCTCGAGGGTTCCGTCCTCCCGCCCAGGCATCGAAAGCAGATGACGCGTTGGCAATTCCGGCCAGGTCGACCTATAAGCTACCCTGCGATTGAGGTATTCGGCGCCGCACGCCGTCGCGCCGGCCAGATTATCCGGCCGATTTGCGGCGGGCACGTGATAGCGTTCACGCGACGCGTGTCCAACTTATTGAAGCTATGAAAAGATGCAAGATTATCGAAGGTTTAAGCCCCATGATGGATGGGACAGATAGATAGGTAATATCAGATAGTTACGGGAGAGCGTGTGCAAGAATGGCGCACGAAAGTTCTGCTTCTCTTCTTTTTCGTTCCCACGATGGAGCCGCCGAAGCCCTATTCGGTCGCTCTTTTTGCCGACGATACTGTCCGTCCTATTGCGGACGTTCGCTGCAATATCCGTGCCCCGGTCCCTCAGCGCGGCCGTCCAGGTTCGCGCGAAGGAGCGGACCGCAGCCTTGGTCGCGCTGTAGGTGGTGTAGCCCGGGAAGCTCATGAACTCGGGGATAGAGCTGACCAATAATGATGGATTCGGCATTCATCATTAGCGGCAACGCCTTGTGGCAGGCGTTCAGCAGGCCGCGTACGTTAATAGCTCTCGGTATTGGGCCAAACATCTCAATCTCGACGGCGCCCGCGGACGCCACGAGAATGTCAAGGCGGCGCTTGCTGCCTTGACCCGGGGGAGCAGTCGGTCCAGGTGTCCGATTTTGCTCGCGTCGCCTTGAACGGCGGTTGCGTTGCGGCCGATAAGCGCCGCATTACAATGGCCTCCATGCCGATGAAATGAAACGCCAACCCAAAGCTCTATAAGGCGTTACTAATTTAAATTGTTGTTGTGGGCGGGTGGCGAGCTGTTCGTTCTGAACGGCTTCGGTCTGATTTGGGATGAGATATCGTTTCCCGCGCCGGCGGAGCAATGCGCTGTTTTGTCATTTCGCAATCCATGTCGGGCAAGTGGCCGCCTTACCGGCTCTTGTCAGTGCGTAGGCGCGCGATAGTTTTTGTGGGGAAGGGACTTCGGTCAAAAGGAGCCGACGATGGAACACCAAACTCTAAGCCAACTGCAGACAATTGCAGAAGTAGAACCCCTGTCGACATACCCGATCATGACCCGGCAACAGCGCATTGAGCGCTGGGCAGAGTTGCTGGAACAATATCCCGAGCGACGCCTGAGAGCCCTTACCGGCACTGAGTATCTGAAGCGGGAAGCCCGCGACGCAGCACGCGGTGAGGGCTCGCCAATTACAGTGGCCTTCGAGGACCCGCTCTTGCGTGCGTTAGGCCTGAAGGATGACACCTATGGGGAAGCAAAGCGCTTCTTCGAACTGTCTGACGGTGAGTTGCATGACATCGTCTGCAGTTGCCATGTCGGAACCACGTTCAGAGGGCAGTGGGCTGCCGCTAGAGTCCGCCGGTCGATTGGAGGGAACAGGTTTCTTAAGTGGCTTAGAGAGAGAATGTGGCACTGAGATCGCCAAGGACGGCGATTGAAGCTCGTTTCAAGCGAGGTGGATGAACGATTGGGCGCCAGTGGCGCGCCGCCGGGGTGACGACGGGGGTCGGCGCCTGTCCCAAAGGTTGTGACGGCTGTGCAGACGGGTGGGGCGCTCCTCGGTCCGGTTTACTCGCGGTGCGTTCCAAGCAAGGCTGCAATACCCCAGGGGCAGGATTTCTGGATTCCTGTTTGCGGCTAGCATCACCACGTAAAGACGTCGATCGTTCGACCATCTGCTGCGCTAACCTCGGCGGCGCCTGGCCTGTATGGCAGCAAAAGTGACTGGGCGAAAATCCCAGGCGTCTACGCCGACGTCGTGCTGGCGCGTCATCGGCTTCAGCCGCCCATGAGAATGGCCGTGCAGGTTTATCGATTTCTTGCCGATCTGGTTCCAAGTGCGGAACGGGTAGTGGCAAAGAACCAAGAAACGGCCCTCGACCGTCAGCTCCTTGTAGTGTTGCACGCTAGCCCAAGCCGAAGCGCGGAGCGTTACCACGCCGTCGTTGTTGCCGATGATCAGGTGCTTGGTGCCATGGAGGCAGGACAGCAGCGAAGACACTGTCTCCGCCGATCCCTTGGCAAAGTCGCCGAGGTGCCAAACCTCGTCGCTTGGAGCAACAGTCTCGTTCCAAAGTTCAGTCAGTGCCTGGTCATGCGCCGCCAATGAACTGAAGGGGCGGGGGTCGAGCCGCAGAATGCGGGGATCGTTGAAATGCGTGTCGGAGGTGAAGAAGATCATGCGCCGCCGCTGGCTGAGACGAGCGCTCGACGAACGCTTCTAAGTTCGCTTGCCGGAGCGCCTTTTGGGTCCATCATCGATCCTGATTTGGGCTTCCCTGAACATCTTGAGTGCCTCTTCCTTGGTGAGGCCGCACTTGCGCGCAAAGTAGAGCGCTTCGATCGCCTTTTCACGATCCGCCGTGGCTTCTGTGTGCTGTTTGGGCTTTTTACCCATCGTTCTCTATCACCTTTGATGCCACCGAACCATCACCGTGCCGGGTTGTTCCCATCCATCGGATCTGCTGACCTGCCGAGCGCGGCAGCCTGATGTCGTCGATAAAACGAGATCCCGAGACCTTAGCAGGCATCAGCTTGGTCGTTTCTATATGGCCCATCCCGGAGGCACAGTCGGAGCTTTAAAGTTGCCGAACGCCTTGCAACGGTTGCTTTTGGCTACGAGCGGCACGGTATTCCGGTTCCATCCGCGAGTTTTCCCGCGCATGGCTCGCCGGCAGACACGCTGGGTGGCTCCCGCTGAAGCCTTGCCTCTACCTTGCAAGCTTGCCATGGCGATCCGGAACCTCGAGGCATGTGGAGAGTTGTCCAGCAGCCCAGCGGAGATCCAAGCCATGGCGCCACCAGATGCCAATCCCGGCGCCGCCGCGCAGCCGAAACGCTCTGGCAAGCGGCAACCCCATCACCGGCACGGCACAAGGTCTCCGGAGCAGGATAATCTATCGACGGGCTTCCAACGATATGAAGGACATGGCCCATGAACGTCGCCAACGTGCAATTGGAAGGTTTGCTCATGGCGGTCGCGGCCGTCAATAACGCCTTGGTCCGCAGAGGCCTTCTCTCGGTCGATGATATCGACACGGCGTTGAAAAACGCCGAAGCCTCGTTCACGGTTGATGAGCGCCTCTTCGAGGATATGTCGCCTGCTAACCGCGACGCAGTGTGTTTCCCTTTGCGTCTTTTGCGGCTGGCTAACACCAAGCAGTTCGAAGCGAGTGTGCCACCGTTTTCCGAGCTGGCCAGGCAGGTGGGGATCACCAAGCAGCCTAACAACGACCAGATGTGAGGGAGGAAGGTCGACCTGCGCGGCTGGCCTCGAAAGACTTGATGAACGATGACCCTGTAGATTCGCTCGCCAACGCAATTCGCCATCGCAGCGCAATTCTGTTTGTTGGGGCAGGGGTGTCGATCAGTGTTGGACTACCCTCCTGGGAGAAGCTGATAGAGCGAATGGCAAAGGAGCTCGGCGTCGACGACGAATTTTCCACGCGACGCGATCGTTTTCAAACCCTGGCCGAGTACTATCGGATCAAGCATGGCAGCATCGGGCCACTTCGCAGTTGGATGGACAGAAACTGGTCCGTCCCCAAGGACCGGATCGAGAAATCCGAGTTGCATCGTCTCATCGTGAGGCTCGACTTCCCTGTCATCTACACAACTAATTATGACCGGAACCTAGAACTGGCTTATGAGATATACGGCCGGGACTACGTGAAAGTGGCCAATGCACGCGATGTAGCGCAGGCCCGGCAAGGCGTTACCCACATCGTCAAGTTCCATGGTGATTTCGACGAGGATTCGTCCCTCGTCCTCACCGAAACGGACTACCTCGATCGCCTGTCCTTCAATTCTCCGCTGGACGTGCGTTTTCGCTCGGATGCACTCGGCAGCACGATCCTCTTCATTGGCTATAGCCTTTCCGACCCAAATATTCGGTTGCTGTTGCACCGTCTCTGGCAGACGTGGCATCGGTCCGGCTATGAGAAAGATCGCCCGCCCTCGTTCATCCTCATGACCAGCCGAAACCCTGTGGAGGAGGCCGTTCTTGGGCGTTGGGGCATTTCGGTCGTCGTCGGCGAAATCGACGAGCCGCAAGCTGCTTTGATGGACTTCCTCAGCCGGCTGGCGGAGATGGTTGGGGATGGGGAAGTGTCGCGAAACAGCGAGCAATAGGAACTATCGGGGTAAACGGCAGTTCGGCGAGCTTTCAGGAACGGCCCCATGGCAGAGAACTCCGTCCGGAATTTCAATGTTCAATTCCGGCCCTCAACATCTTGCCGCACATGACGTGCTTCGCCTGGCTCTTGAGTTAGATGGAGATGTCCTTGGCTCGACCTGCATGTCGGGATGCTGAATCGCGGCACGGAGAAACTGACGAAAACTGCCTTTACTTCGAAGTGCCTTTCACACCGGTAACGCCTCAACCTCAATGCGCGTTGCGCCGAGCTCGGCGCAACGCGCGATCTCTTAGCCGGCAAATGACTATACCGACCGATCAACGCTTGGCGTTCTCACTCTCCGAGTCTGCCCGCGCGAGGAACTGTTCGGTTGTCGCTGGAATATGGCTTTTCAGCCAGTCCGCCATCGCGACTTCCTCACGCAGGTTCTCTTCGCAGACCTGGGCGACCTCTGCTTCACCTAGCGATTTGGCAGCGGCGATAAGGATTGTGTAGGAGGCGATTTCCATGTGCTCGAACGTGTAGCTTGCAAGCGATCCTTTCATCACTTCGTCACCGGCGAAGACCCCACTGAGCGACTGCGCCATTGCCGTCAGCTTGCCGCCGGCATCCTTCAATGTGGAAGATCCTTGTCCGATGCGGTCGAGACAAGTTTCCAGCCGAGCAGCCTGCTGTCTGGTCTCCTGAACGTGCTGGCGAATCCGGTCGCTGAGCTCAGGATAGTTCTCAATTCGGTTCAGCTGCCCATTCAACATGGTCTCGGCCTGCTCCTCCATAGCGTGAGCATCCCTAAGCCATTGGACAAGCCATTCGCGCGATTCTGACATTTTTCATTCTCCTTCACGGGTCGGCCAGAACTTTCAAAGGGAGATATTGTTCCTCATCGGTTGAGCTGCGGCCTCGGCCTGTATCGCGAGCCTTTTTCTGGTCGGCGCTGGATTCAGCCTCCTGGACCTCGATCGATGAGCATTGCCGCGGCGCTGAAACGCATTCTGCAGAATGACCGAAGGTGCTGCCGTCCCCGCGTTCGGCGATGGGTATCTCTACGAGTTTCGTGTCGGCTCGTATTCTGCTGCCACGCTGCCATGTGGCAGGCTAAGCTCTGTCTTGCCCGAGCTGTCTGGCATTTACCGTTTGTCTTGCGAAAACAGCCCGTTGGCTCAGCGAGGCCCCAGGTTCACCAGCGGAGATCTTGTTTTCACGAACGAATTGCAATGGAACGTCACGGCGTTTCGCAGGTTGGTAATGGAATTTCGCAACCAAGGAAACGAGCCATGACTTCTTCAGACAATTCTTCAGTTGGCATATCACCCCGCCCCGAAAAATCGGGTGGCAGGAGCCCGCCAAAGCAGGCAACACCTTCACCGGCCGCAGAGAAAACCTCTGGAGCAGGTCCTGCGATCGCCGAGCGTTCGAAAGACGCCAAGGCGCCCAGAGGCGGTCGTCAGCCTGGGGCTTATGTCAAGGATTAGACGGCCGTGCGTTTAGTTTCGGCTGGCCGCTACAGTCGAAGCGACGAGGAGGTTCTTATGCAGATGATGGAAATCGTCGTCAGCCGAGACCAGGTTCCGGTCCTGGAATTCCGCGGGGAGGGGGGCGAGTGTATTACAGTCACCCTGCAGGCCGGGCATAGTCTTCCCGACGATGAACTCATCGCAAAGGCCAAGGCTATGATGATTCAGGTCGCTCAGTTCGGGATGGACCAGCCCAAAGGCGCAGTCACGTCTGATGGGTCGACAACCGATGAGGTTATTCAATCCGAACTGTCGGGATAGAATAGCTTCGCAGGGTTATAAGGCACCAGTCGATCGGCGGGCGTGCAGTCATCAGCCAGAAAATGGCGAGAACGGATCGCGGGCAATAGTTCGAGCAGCACAATCGTGGTCGCGTTCAGGCACGCAGATCGACGCACCTCCAAAACAGCGACACCGGTGATCACCGAGAAGCCGAGCGTGGGAATCATGCGTTGCGTTGTCCAGTCGGCGGCTGATCGGCTTTTTCCAAAGCTCGGGAACAAAGCTGGCGCGCACTGGTTGGGGTCAAATTCAACGCTGTGGGGAGGAGATATGTCGCGTATCTTCAATCTTGGTTTGCCAGTCCTGCTTGGGGCTGCGACATTCGCGCTCAATGTTGCTTCGGACCCGCTGCCGCCGGATTTGACGTATCGTCCATTGCCAAGCTTGCCTTTTTCCGCGGTCAAGGAGACTGACGAAGCGCAAAAACCGGCAGTGACACAACGGCAACGCGGCCTGCTTGAGAGACGTTACGATCTGGCTGACCGGCCGATGCGGGGCGTCATGATGTCGGGCGGGCGCAAAGCTGTGCAAGAAGGCTCGCGAGTGAAACTGTCGGCAGGCGAAACCTGGAGCAGCCTGGCAGCGAAAACTCCTCAGGAAATTCGTGATCGTGGTCTGTTGCCGCAAGGTTTCCTGCCGTTGCCGCACGTCAAGCAGGCCACTGGAGGTCAGGTCTTTCCTGAAAGTCAGATTAGAGAGATCGGCGCTGATGAAGGACGGGATCTGCGTCGCTTCGATGTCGATTTCGACCTGCCGGATTATCTTACGCCGGAATTTCCACCTCCAATATTTCTCACCACGCACCCGGAGCTTGGCGATGTGTCGCGAGGTGATCTGCTGACGATACGCAACTTCTATGAATACATGAACGGCATCATCACGCCCGTGCAGATGGAAGGGCTTCGTCTGCTGCTGACGCCATTTCCGCAGGAGGAATTCAATCAGACCGAGGACAGGAAGGTAGCGATGCAAAGCACGGGTGTGGCGTGCCTCGATTGCCATTCCAATTTCCACACCAACGCGGCGTTTCACCTCACCCCGGACGTGCGGCCGCAAGCCGAGCGCTTCCGGCTCGACACAACCAGTCTGCGCGGCTTGTTCAACCAGCAGATCCACGGGTCCAAACGCTCGCTGCGTTCCGTGGAGGACTTTACGGAGTTCGAACAGCGCACCGCCTATTTCAACGGCGATCACGTGAGCGCCACCCGCAAGGGCGTGAATCTGCCGGATCGGCCCAACCAGGTTGCGATGATGGCGCAAATGCAGAACATCGTCGATTTTCCGCCGGCACCGAAGCTCGATCCGTTCGGACGACTTGACCCGGCTGCCGCCAATGCGCTGGAGATCAAGGGCGAGCAGGTGTTCATGGGAAAGGGCCGCTGCGGCGAATGTCATGTTCCAGGTCTGTCCTTCATGGACAACAACATGCACGATCTGAAGCTTGAGCGATTCTACAAAGTTGGCCAGACGTTCAACGATCAGGTTGCCATACCAGATGGACCGATCAAGACCTTCACGTTGCGCGGGATCAAGGATTCTCCGCCCTATCTTCATGACGGCCGCCTAATGACGCTGGGCGATACCGTAGAGTTCTTCAACCTGGTGCTCGGAACGAAGCTCGACCAATCGGAAAAGGATGCATTGGTGGCCTATCTGCTCACGCTCTAGAACACCGGGGAAACCGCGGCCGAAGGGTTAATTCGGTACTGAATGGAGGACATCATGCGTGCTGCCGTAATGACAGTCGCCCTGGCATTGTCGCCCTGCTGTGCGCTGGCGCAAATCGGCAATCCAGCCGGCCTTGCTCCCGATACGAGTATGGAGAAGCCTGGAGTTCCAGCACCGCATCAGACGAATTATCAGGATCGGCTTTTCGCCCAGCTGATTACGGTAGGCGGCAGGTCCGAGATAGAGCTAGGTCGGCTCGCGGCTGGAAAGACAAGTCACGATGACGTTCGGGAATTTGCAAATCGGATGGTCGATGATCACGACAAGGCCAATGAGCAGCTGAAATCCGTGGCAGATAAAAGCAAAATTTCGCTTCCCGAAGGGCTCGATCCAGATCACAAAAAAATCCGTTCCGATCTCGAAAAACTCGACGGCACCGCGTTTGAGCTGGCTTACCTGGGAGCGCAGATCGTCGATCACCAAAAGACGGCGCAACTCCTGGCTTGGGAGATAGGCTCGGGCGAGGATGCAGCGCTTCAGCGCTTCGCCTCCGAAAAGCTGCCGACGGTGCTGGAACATCTTGACCTGGCCCGCGCATTGCACGCGAAGCTGGCGGGGCAGGCCCTGTTTGCGCCGGATGCGCAAAAGACCAAATGAAGCGGCCGGTCCATGTGAACCCCTGAAAGTTCAGGCTGTCTTCCATGAATGTCAGCGCATGAGCGTCTGTTCGTAAGATGATCAGCCAAGCCTATCCCTGAGCGTAGCCCTTGCTGATTGGGAAAGTGACGGCATGGCGGAACTTCGGATCGCCGCCGCGCTTAACCCGGCGGAGGAGTTATCAGATGAACGCGACCAAAGAATTTTTTGAAAACTGGCTGCAGGAGAATGTCGGCACTCTGGCTGGCGAAGAGCAAGTCAGCTTCGCCGTGCTGGCCCAGCAATTCGAGCAGGATGCCGAAGCGGCCGGTTATGGTCGCGAGGTGCGTGAGGACGAGCTTGGAAACATTGAAGATGCGATCGAGCAAGCGCTAAAGAATGCCGGAACTGGGGTGCATGGTGGCGTCGACCGAGAAGCCAGCGATGTGGCAGCCGTCATGGATGCGCTGGAGGTCGAAGATGCCAAAAGCGGGCCATAGGTTTTATCAGGTTAGCTCTATTCGTTTGTCGAAGTTGCCGGGGTAGCCCTATGGAGCAGTTTCGCAAGGACATGGCCGCCTTGGCAGAGCCGGCTTTCTGGGTATCGATAGGTTTGCTTCTGGTCCCGTATGCGCTTGGAACCGTGCTCCTCGTCTGGAACTGCGGCTGCCTGTAAGGTTGACTGCAGACGCACCCGGTAGTGGTTCAACGACTCAAGCGCCCAATTCCCTGCAATGCCGAGCTTATGCGTTTCCGTGGGATCCCTTGCTGCAGCAAAGTCTGAACCATCGCGTCGCGAGGAAAGTTCATCGTCGACACCTGCGGCCTCACACCGTTTGGACAACCTAAAGACCGACGCCGTGTTCCAAGTCAAATCAGCTTGAACCTGCCTCGAGCCGTCCCGCTGCTCATTCGCGCACCTGCAAGGTGGGCCGTTATCAATCGCTGGACGCGAGTTGGCAAACGACGCCAAGCCCGGATCGCATGCCTTGGGATCCGCCGCTGCATCCGAAATAGCCCAGCAACTTGCGAGTTGGCTGGGAACACTTCCGCCATTTCGAAGTTGGGCCCGCATAGGAGAACCGAGATGGCCATCCCACAAGCGGACAACGACAACCACCTGCGCAAGAAGCCGGCTCATGCAGGCAAAAGCTCCGCCAAGAGGACGATAGACCAGGTTAGAGCACGACCCAGGTACAAAATGGCTCCGCGGGCGGCAAGAATTAAGGCGAGGCGCTGAGATGCCGCGGACCAATGATGACGGTCGCAACGAGAAGACCACATCGGCTGCAGCACTCATTGTCGACAAGGAACGTGCTGAGCGCGCCGCCAAGACGGCGCGATTGAAGGAAGCGCGCCTAGCACAAGCCGTCACGCGCGGTCCCATCGAACGCAAGCCACGTGTCACCAAAAAGGTTCGCAGGATTTTTGTTGCTGGCTAGGAGGTGTCCGTGACTCGCAATCACGACAAGGAAAGATACGACCGCGCCAAGCGTATCAGCCAAGAGATGCTGGACGCTGAACGAGCGGAACGGGCCGAGAAGACGGCGCGGCTGAGACAAGCAAGGCTTGCACAGCATCTGGTGGAGACGTCGCCGGCGCAACCGAAAATTCATCGCAAATCCATCCAGGCTCTCAAAAAGAGAAGCCGTAAGGTGATTGAAGTATTTTAGGATCTCCACATCCGTGCAGAACCACGGCACGGCGTTTAACTTCGACCGAGAGCGTCTATCAATACCAATGGCGAGCAATCGCGGGTACTTTGCATCTCCGCACCCTCGCTATTATTAAAGCTGGGAGCGAAACCTGCTCGCAAAGTAGTCGGTGACCTTTTCGCTTAGCGGACGAGCTTGCCATTCTTCCACACTGACCTGCCTTGATCGTTTCAGGTCCTCGTTGAAAACGTCTATTTGCGTCCGCGCGAATTCCATGCCGTAGACATTCAGAGTGGCCTCATCGTTGAGGCGCAAGGAACGCTCATCCAAATTAGCCGAACCAAAGCTCACCCAGACATCGTCGACGATCAAAAGCTTCGGATGGTACATTGTGGGTTGAAACTCAAAGATGCGCACACCGGCCTTGAGCAATTCGCCCCAGAAGTACCGTGAACCCTTTCGCACTATAGGCACATCCGTCAGCCAATTGGGAACGATGATATCGACCGAGACGCCTCGCCTCCTTGCATCAAGAATCTGCTGCAGGGCTATGTCGTCCGGCACGAAGTAGGCCATGCCGATGCGCAGATGGTCCTTGGCCGCGGCTATTGCCGCCAACATCATCAACTCCATGTTCTCCGAGCCGTTTGGCTGCGAAGAAAGTATTAGTTGGGCATCGAGCCCACCAGCGGGCGCAACTGCAGGGTAGAACTTCCCGCCCTGCAATGTCTCACCGGTCGTCTCCAGCCAGTTTTCGGCGAACGCCGCCTGGAATGCGGCCACGGCGGGTCCTTCGATCCGGTAGTGCGTGTCGCGCCATTCATTTGAGTTGCGTGCGTTCCCGCGCCAATTATCGGCAATGCCGACCCCGCCAGTGAAAGCGACCCGGCCATCGACGATCAGCAGCTTGCGATGAGTTCGGTTGTTTACACGGTCCAACGTATACCAGCGTAGCGGCCGATAGCGTTCGAACCTCACACCGGCCGTGGTCATGATGTGGATCAAGTCCTCGTCGAAGGGAAGGCTGCCAACCCCGTCGACGTTCACGCGGACTTCGACGCCTTCGCTGGCCTTGGCCGCCAATGCGATTGCGAACTCGTAGCCGATGGCTCCCGACCAATAAATATATGTCTCGATGTCGACGCTGGATCGAGCCGCCCCGATTGCTTGCAGCATTGACGGAAATATTTCGTCCCCGTTGATGAGAGTTTGGACCGCATTGGAACCGAACATCTGCCCTTGCGAATAGCTGCTCATCGTCTTGGAAAATTGGGGATCCGTAGCGTCGAACCGATGGGGAACGATTGATCGTAGAACGCGCGACTCTGGAGTGAGATTTATGATCAACACCGTGAGCAGGCTGGCGATAGCGGCAATGGCCAGATAGATGAGCACCTTTCGCCAGAACTCAATGCCGGAGGTCTTCTTGCGGGCGCCTGACGCAACGGAACCGAAAGGCTGCACGTCAATCGCCCCGCTGCCGGCGATGGCGATGTTTTTCGATCTCCTCGGGCTCTTCATCGTCGATCCGCGTGATGTTTGAAGCCGCGTGATCTGACCGCAGAATCTCGTCAAGCTTGGCGTGGATCGCTTGAGTGTCGCGGTGCTCCGCGCGCTGGATGAACAGCGTCATCGCCCAAGTAAACAATGTAGCGGCTCCATGCCAATCCAAGCTCTGTCGCTCGAAAATCATCCAAAGGATTGCATAGGCCAGCAACACCAGGAACGCTGCGGGACGGGAAGTCAATGTGCCGATTGAGGTAAGGGCGCTCGTGACCGGATGATTTGCCATTCCACAGAACTCGGGGCAGTGCCCCTGGTTCCCGCGGGGCATTATATCGCCCCGCCATGAATCAACAAAAGGTACAGTTGGAGCAGCGCGCGCTTTCCAGGTGTCCTGCGTCGGCCTCCACATGCCATAGTCCGGCATCGAGAACGGTCTTGATTTGGATAGTCCCGCCAAGCGTTCGGTTCAGTAATTCGCTCATATCGGCGACGAGGCGATTTGGATTCAGCCGCTTCGGCACCCGCGGTTGCGCCTGGTAAATTCTGCTGCACGTTGTGCCCCATCAATCGCACCGCGAAGAGTTATAGTCGCTGGAGTATAGGGCTTCGCCGTCTACACCTTGCGCGAAGGTTAAGCGATGAATGGACCGTGGAGCATCTTCACGCATGAACAACGGCCGACTGCATCATAGTTTAATGACAGCTGGTGGGCTGTCCCGCATAAAGCCGTGGTCAGCGGCTGTGTAACGGGTTTCGCTGCTTGGGAGCGACTATTCCACTCTCGCCCATTTGGAGGAGCCTGATGCTTAACCGACCCATCCGCATGCACACAGAAGCTCTCTACCCCAGTGACCTGAACATCCTTCGCGCGGCATTTGACGCGCTGTGCCAGGAATTTGCTATTTTGCCTGACACGGCGGCGGCCTATGCCGTCGCAAGAGAGCTGATCAGGCTGTTCCAAACAGGAATGACGGAAGCGGCCACGCTGATGATTGCCGTGCGCGCACGTTGGCGGGACGATTGGGAGATGGGACGCAGCAACGCTGCCTGACGTTGGATGGTCATGCGAACACCACCCGCTGCATCCTTTTCGACACCGCCGCGTTGACCGTCAAACCTGCCAGAAATGGCCGATCTGCTGGCACACCGACTGGAGCAACCGATGCCGAAATTTCGCTTCGAGTTTATCGAAGGCATGTCGCAGCCTGCAATCTTCGCCGATATGGCTGATCGAGATGAGGCTGTCAGGGAGGCGAAGCGCGCTGCCAAAGAGGCCATGCTCGACGGAATTGTCGACGGCGTGGACCCGACCAGTTGGGTGACGAAGGTTTACGATGAGGCAGGCTATCTCGTCGCCACTCTCGGATTCCAGGATCTGGTCGCCGCGCCCAAGGATACGGAAGAGTTCAAGGAAACAGAGGAGCCTGGCGTCTTGCGGTCGGGTTGAAGCCCGGTGTCTACGCTGTCGCCATCGAGCCGGATGTCCCGAAGACCGCCCTTGGAACATCGTACGAACCAAATCGTTGGCCGGTGATGCGCCGAACCATGCACGATAGCCACGTCAGTCGACCGGCCGCCGAGACCGAAGATGTCCTGATCGTCGGAGGCGGGCCGGCAGGACTGACCGCCGCTCAATATCTTGCCCGTTTTCGCCATCGCGTGCTGGTGATCGATGCCGGCGATCCTCGTGCCGCTTTGATTCCAACGAGCCATAACTGTCCTGGCTTTCCCGAAGGGATAAGTGGAGCCGATATTCTGGATCGCCTCCGACGTCACGCCACCTTGTATGGAGCCACTCTGGTTGGAGGGCAGGTCTATTCCCTCGCCCCTGCCCATGGGGGGTTCGTCACTGAGACCTCGATTGGCGCAATCCGGACACGCAAGGTGTTTTTAGCGACAGGGATCACCGACACGACGCCCGTCATTCCGCGTCTACGCGAGGCAATTGCCGCAGGTGTCATTCGACTCTGCCCAGTATGCGATGGGTATGAGGCGATCGACCAGAAGATTGCGGTCGTCGGGCACGACGTGAGAGCCTTGAAAGAGGCCATTTTTCTCAGTCGGTTTACACCGCTCACAACGATGCTTGGGAGCGACGCATCCGACTTTTCGCCCAACACTCGTCGTGCGGCGAGGGCAAGAGGCATAGTCATCAGTGACGCTCTCGACACGCTCTGCCCGGCAGCAGACGGCTGCGAGGCGATTTTGAAAGATGGGACGTCAGACCGCTTCGATGCCATTTATCTGGCACTGGGGTGCAAGGTACGTTCTCAACTCGCCGAGGCCGTTGGCGCAAGATGTTGTAAAGACGGCTATGTCACGGTCGACGAGCATCAGCAGACTTCCATCCACGGCATGTACGCCATCGGTGACGTTGTCAAAGCGTTGAACCAGATAGCCGTCGCTTTTGGACAGGCTGCCATTGCCGCGTCGCATGCCCATAGAGAGCTGGAGAGCGCCGAGCGGACTGGCTTTGCAGATCAGCCTTCTCAATGAACATGAGACCACGCGGCTGATCGGGATGGCGGCCGCTTGATGGCGCGTCGGAACGTCTCGACCCCGGCCGACAAGAAGTTGCCGCGCCCTGCAATCGCAGCATATGATCCCGCCAACAGTTACAGCCGCGGAACATTCACTGCGGCACGAGGTTTGGCTGCAGGCCTACAATCCTCCCTCATTGTCTGGGCCTTGAGGCTGCCGAAGCAGCTTCGGCCCGTCTCGGCTTTGTCCGGGGCGGGCTTTCCATCTAAGAAAACACGTGGAACATTCTTTCTCGTCCAGCGTTAGCGCGCGCCGGACGACCTGTTCTGCGATCTCTTGCTGGCCGGCATCAGAGGTTGCAACCACAGCTTCAGCCCGCCTCGGCCCCTCTCGAGACGGGCGGCGCGCGGAGTTGAGATGCGATGCATAGAGACGCCTTCACGCCATCAGAACTTGCCCTACTCAGTCGCGTATTCGCACGCAGCAAAATCAAAAACGAAACCGCAACCGAGAGGGAACGCCGCGCATCACGTATTCTGGCCTACTACCAGGCGGGGATCACGGACGAGGATGAGCTAGAACAGCTTTCTCGCCAACCGCTGGGAAGGTGACGATTAGTCTTCCTTCTTCAGAGCTTCCGCCTCATCTTTGAGCTTCGGCCAATCGGCGCCGTGCTTGCGAAGCAGCGTTCGGGCCTGCTTGGGTTCAATGTCCGTGAGCTCGACCAGATGTTCGACCTCAAGTTCCTGGCCTTTCGCTACCCGGCTTGCTTCGTTCGCTTTTCGTTGCACTTCGACACCCACTGCTGAGACAACATGAACGAGCGCCGAAAGTGCGCGTTCCAGAACTTCATCAAAAAATACGCGACACCGATTAAAATCAGTCGGGTTGGGCCAAGTATGGGACGGGCCATGGCCTTGTGCTGTGCCTTGCCGATTTCTTCCCTGCGGGGAACCGAAGCTTGCCTGTAGGTCGCAAATGCGGCGACATCTTCGTGCGACTGTCCGATCACGCGGCGTTCGGGTTTATGTGCCGTCGCTCGGCAGCCTTCTGACGCAGCAAGTCCGGTGCGCACGTCACCTCATCAACTTGATCTGAAGCGAGATGCTCAGCCTCAGAATCCTGTCGCCGTTTTCGTTCCGCACTTCAACAAACACTTGCTGCCCGTCCACCTCAGTGAGTGCATCTCTCGTAAGGTCGATAAGACCCTCGAAGCCCACGCGGCGCACCTCCTCCAAACCGGCACATTCGATGCCGATTTGGTCCTCGAAGACCAGATCGTGATCGCCACTATCAAAGAAAAATCGTGCCATGCGAGAGCTTCCGTCACCACTAAACTGCAGGGTTCCTTTGGTGCAGGTAGGTCGTGTCGAAATCACCTGCATGAGTGAGGCCAAGCCAATCCAGAACATGCACTCTTGATCCTGTGGTGGCGATGAGGCCTCTACGTCGAAGTTCCTGAAGCATTCGGTTGACGTGGACTGTGGACAAGCCCAATGCATCGCCAAGGGCTGCCTGGGTAATGGGAAGATCCGCGACGTGATCCTGGATGCGTCCAACCGAGCGCAAGCGAAAAATCAATTCGCACAATATGTGCGCCATGCGCGTGTATGCCTCGCGTCTTCCCACATTAGTGACCCATTCCCTGTAAATAGCTGCATCGATCAGGGTCGACCGCCAAAAAGCCGTCGCGATTCGAGGATGCTGTTCGCAAACGGCGCGAAGAGCGTCATGTCGTATGAAGCCCAGTCTAGCTGCTGTGAGGGTCGTAAAATTGCAATCCATGATCGACAGATGCAGTCCGTGCAGATCCGGAATATCCCCAGCCACAAAGAAGGATGTAATCTGCCGTTTGCCGTCGCCGGTAAGTTTGGTGGAACCGAGCAGGCCATCCAAAACGACAAACGAACTGACAGGACGGTCCCCCTCACGCACCAGGTCGTAGTTGGGCAAAAAATCCTTCTCCTGGATCGGGATGCTCTTCAAAACGTCGATGTCGGTCTGTCGAACATCCGAGATGCTCAGGAGTTTGCGGATAAGTACATCCGAGGATGAGGTGGGAGACAAATTGGCTACCTAGCTTATGTTATTTATCGAACTTGCAATCGCGCTGAAAGTTCCGTGACATTACAGAGCGGCGGCGGAGAACGGGCCCGGTTCGGCGGGTGATTGGACCGCCGCACAATCGAACCCGCAGTTATGCCGCCCATAGGGGAGCCTGCGGAGCCACGCATTAACCTATGACATGGGCTGTGTTCGAAATTGTCGCTGAGATAACCATTGGCGCCAATTCGGCAAGGCTTTGACGTCCGCAACGGAACATATGCCCCAACTGCGCTACGAGGTTGTTCCGCCGAGACAATCTGCAAGCGCCTTGGAGCGGCAATACAGCTCCTGACGCTCCGCTAAGCTCCGCTATTTGAAACAGTGGCTGGCTCACGCACGAACTTCATCCGCGGCGGCACGGCGAATGCCGTGAACCGCTCAGCCAGTCTGTCGAGGGCTTGGCGCATGCCAACTCCCGCAGCTGGCGCTCCGTGTCCGCTGATCACCATCTGCGGCTTCAGCGCAGCCAGTTGTTTCACGGATTTTTCCGCCGCATCCCAATCCGGTGTGAAGTAGCGCGGTGGACCATGCATCTCCAAGTCCTGAACGGCGACTTCATAGACCGACTCCTGACCCGTGGTGATGAAGGCGTCCCCAGCGATCAGCGAGCGGTCTTCTTCGCGCCAGAGAGAGACATGCCCCGGCGCATGCCCGGGCGTGTGCAGCCAGCGCCATCCGGGCATGCCGGGGACCGATCCGTCGGCCGGCAAGAGTTGCAGGCGATCTCCGAGATCGATTGGGCCACGAGGAAAGAGTGGCGAAAGCAGCGCTATCAGGCCGCCCCCCACCCAAGGATCAGGCGGTGGATAGGACTCGGTTCCGTCCAAATAGGGACGCTCGAGCGGGTGCGCGAAAACGGGCGCATCCCATGTGCCGGCCAGATCCACAACCGCTCCCACATGGTCGAAATGGCCATGGGTCAAGATGATCGCGGCGGGCCGCGCGCCGGCTCCAAAGCGCTTTTCCGCGACCGCCAGGATGCTGCTTCGCGACGTCGGCAAACCCGTATCGATCAGGACCCAGTTTCGATCTCCGCTGCCGGGAGCGCCGAAGAACACGACATTCACGATTGTCAGCCGCAAATAGGCCAAATCCGGCGCGATGCTCCAGACGCCGTCGCCACGATCCTCGCGCCTGGCATGGTCGATGTCGGAAAGTCGAATCTGAACGGTCATGCTGTTCCCTGCCTCCGTTGTAACCGCCGGACAATCGATGACGGCTCGGTCCCGAACTTGCCTCGGCGCACCTTGTTCCCTGGCTCCTGTCTGCTCCACCGGCTCGGTGGTCTCGATCGGGGAACAAAGGCTCGACCATCCGGGTTTGGCCCTGAGTAATACACTGGACGATGGTGCAGCATGGCAAATGAGAAGGGGTTGCCGCATGAGCGAAGCAGCACAAAGCGATAGCGATGGCTTGACTTCGATTGCGGGCACGTCGGCGTTCGCCAGTTTTTTCATGGCTGGCTTTGAGTGCTCGTCGCACCGGCGCAAGGACGGCGTTCGCCTCGATCTTATCCGCGCGACGTCGCATTATTTGCATGCCCTGGGCGACTACCGCGGCTGCGCCGAACTCGGTCTTCGTACCATCCGCGACGGTTTGCGCTGGCACCTCATCGAAACCGCTCCTGGGACCTATGACTGGTCAAGCTGGACGCCGATGGTCGAAGCAGCGCAATCGGCAGGTGTCCAGGTCATCTGGGACATTTTCCACTACGGATCTCCAGACCACGTTGATCAGGGGTCGATGCATTTCATCGATGCCTATGCCTCGTTTGCTGCGGAAGCTGTGAGGGTTCATCGTACAATCGCCGGTACAGCGCCTCTGTTGTGTCCGATCAACGAAATTTCGTTTTTCGCCTGGGCTGTTGAGGTTGGCTATTTCCCGCGCGTCGGCCCGAAGAAGCGGGGATGGTTCAAGCGGCACCTCGTGAAAGCTGCAATAGCTGGCGTTCGGGCGATGCGGGAGGTCGATCCCGCTTGCAGATTTGTCTGGGCCGAGCCGCTTATCCACATTGCTCCTCGCGACCGAACGCGGACCGAACGGCGCCGGGCCGAAAATGCCCGTCTCGGACAGTTCGAAGCTTACGACATGCTGCTGGGCCGGGCAGAACCTGAGTTAGGGGGCAGCGAAGATGTTGTCGATGTCGTTGGCCTGAATTTCTACCCACACAATCAGTGGTACCTAAACGGGCCGACGATTCCGATGGGGCATCACGAGTACCGCGCCCTATCGGAGATGCTGATTGAGGTCGCGCGTCGATACGGCAAGCCGATGTTCATCGCCGAGACCGGCTCCGAAGGATCGGGCGGGGCGGCTTGGCTCCATTATGTCTGCGACGAGGTGCGTGCCGCAATCGGTCTCGAAGCGCCGATCGAAGGTATTTGCCTATACCCGATAACCGCCTATCCGGGCTGGGACAATTCGCGGCATGCGGAAGTGGGATTGTTTTCGGTCATCCAGGCGAACGGCAGCCGACACGTCCGCACGCCCATCGCGGATGAATTGGCCCGCCAGCAAACTTTGTTCGCGGCGAACCCGACGCGTTAAATACATCAGCGGCACGAGGACTGTTGCGAGCGCCTGTTGGCGCCGCGTTGCCACGTCCGATGCTCCCAAGTACGTCTAGGTGGGGAGCTACAGCGCCCCTTCGGCCAACGACGCCTTCCCCGCGCTCGCCCATTCCGGGACGCTCTTTTGGATGCGGGCGAAGGTTGCCAGGGCCTGCCCGACCACCTGATCCATGTTGTAGTAGCGGTAGGTTGCCAGGCGGCCGACAAACCACACGTCGGGACAGGTTGCGCCGAGCGCTTCGTAACGCTTGTAGAGCTCTTCGTTTTCGGCCCGCGGCACCGGATAGTACGGGTCCCCGATATCGGTGGGATATTCGTAGGTCAGGCTGGTCCGCGCGTTCTGCTGGCCGGTCAGATGTTTGTACTCGGTGATGCGGGTGTAATCTTCCGTCTGGGGGTAGTTGACGACGGCAACCGGCTGAAACTGCTCTTGGTCGAGGGTGACGTGCTCGAAACGGAGCGAGCGATAAGGAAGACGCCCGAGCTGCCAGCCGAAGTATTCGTCGATCGGGCCGGTATAGATCAGGCGGTTGAATGGTATCTCGTCACGAATTTCGCGGAAGTCGGTCTGCAACATGACCTTGATGTTCGGATGGTCGAGCATGCGTTCGAACATTCTCGTGTACCCGCCGGCCGGCATCTTCTGGAAGCTGTCGCTAAAATAGCGGTCATCGCGGTTGGTTCTGGTCGGCACTCGTGCCGTCACTGATTTGCTCAGTTGGCTAGGATCGACGCCCCATTGCTTCCTGGTGTAGCCACGGAAGAATTTCTCATAGAGTTCGCGTCCCACCGTGCTGACGACGACGTCCTCGGCCGTTCGTACGTCCTCTACGGTTTCGCGCCGCGACGCGAAGAACTCCTCCAACTGTGTGGAATTCAGGTCGAGGCCGTAAAGGCGATTTACCGTGTCGAGATTGATCGGGATGGGAAGCAGTTTCTCATCCACGGCCGCCAGCACCCTATGCTCGTATGTGCGCCATTCCGTGAACTGCGAGAGGTAGTCCACGATCGACTGGCTGTTGGTGTGAAAAATATGTGGCCCATAACGATGGATGAGGATGCCGGCTTCATTATAGCAATCATAGGCGTTGCCGCCGACATGGCTGCGGCGGTCGACCAGGAGAACACTTTCGTGGCGCTGGGAGGCTATCCTTTCAGCAAGCACGCTGCCGGCAAATCCCGCGCCGACGATCAGCCAATCGAACATGGCTATGCACTCCTGCGGAGAGGGATGACCTTCTTACCTCGATAGGCACGCTCGATGTGAGCGGTCATGCCACTCCATGTCTTTTGCCAAGACATGTCCGCAAGATAGGCGTCGACTTGCGGCAGGAACGTCTCACGAGGTCGCAATAGAATGGAGCGCAGCTTGATTTCCAGATCGTCACTGTCGGCGATTTCCACCAGTCCAGCAGCGCCGTAGCTGCGCACAACGTCAACGATTGCCGTCGAGATCACCGGCAGGCCGGCCGCCAGGAATTCTGGCGTCTTGGTCGGACTGATGAAGCGGGTCGCTTCGTTGAGTGCAAACGGCATCCAACCGGCATCCCAATGGCGCAGATAGTGGGGCAGGTCGCAGTAGGCCTTCGCGCCCAACCAATGCAGGTTTTCGGCTCTGGGCAAGGTTGCGGGGTCGATCTTGACGACCGGCCCAAGCATCACGAAATGCACGTCCGACATAGTCTCCGCCGCCTGCGCTACGAGCTCGACGTCCAGCCGCTCGTCGATAACTCCGAAATATCCGACCCTCGGATGAGGAATGCCGGCCTGGTCGGTTGGCTCCTTTCCTGGGCGTCTCGCAGTGTGAAAGTGCTTCACATCGATGCTGCTAGGAAAAGGGAAGATCGCGTGGTGCAGGTGACGCTTGGTCTCGAACAGGCTTAGGCCTCCGGTGAAAACGAGATCGGCGCGGCGCAGCAGGGCCTTTTCCATCTGCCCCAGCTCGGGCGGCGCATTCTTGAATGCGGAGAGTTCGTCCATGCAGTCATAGATGCATATGTCTGGGTCGAGGTGCTCGGTGAAGCGCAGAGCCATCGGCGTGTAGTACCAAGCAATCAACCGGCTGTGCGGCATTGAAGCTATGATCTGCTGGACAAATCTCCGCTGGACGGCATCTGCTTTCGCGGCCGACACGCCGAGCGGAAGCACTGGCGTCACAATTAGAATGCTTGGCGCTGCCTCGCTCGTCCGCATCAGCGGCTGTGGCAGGTCTTCGAAAACAGGCTCTTCGAAGTAGACCACTCTCTGCTGCATGGAGGCGAGACTGAGGATATGTTGCGGGCGTTGATGAACGAAATTCCACCGCAAGTGGGAGAAGCAAACCAGTAGATTTTCCCTGCCAGCGCGGTTACTGGCGACTGCCCCACCCAAGGCTGCTTCCATTGAAGATTTCCTTCCTTTAGTCTGTCGTTTATGTTCCGATTAACATTTGTTAATCGCGGACGGGAGAGAACTAAACTTCGTTCCCGTCTCCTAACTTTCAACGAGGTGAGTTGTTCCAAGGTGAAATGGAGCGCCTTCAGTCGCCGCTCGATAGACGAAACGAGATCCGCTCGCTGGGTCGGGAGCGGCTGTCGTGTGTCGGCGGGCTTTGAGGCGCGGGGCGACTGGGGAATGCTGGTGGAAAACGGCATTGCCGTATTTGCGTTGAACTTGTCGGCTATAAAATGTGCAGAACATCACGTTGATTCGCCTACATGACTGGCGATTCGGTTTTGGCAGGGCAAGATTCCGGGGCTGATATGAAGATCGACTTTGCGACCAATGTTTTTCCGCTGTTTCATCCGCAAAGCGTGGATGATCTCAAAGATCCGTGCCCTGTCTTCGATGGCAGTCTGTGGCACGTCTTCGGCTCAAGTGGCACGGTGACCACCGAGACGTGGAGGATCCTTCATGCCACGGCGCCCGATCTCTATGGACCGTGGACCGAGCATCCGCCGATCGAACTTCCTATTAACGGGAGTGGTGTTGCGGCTCCCGGTGTCATCCACGAAAGCGGCGTCTTTCATATGTTCATCCAGACCGAGTTCATGAAGTCTGGCGGCCGGTGCGAGCACGCGGTTTCCAATGACGGATTCCAGTGGGTGGTTCTCAGCCCGGCGATCCTTGCCATCCCGGACACCGAGGAGGACGGCATTTACGATCCGCATCCCGCAGTTATTGGCGGCAAGCGCTACCTCGTCTATTCCGCGATGCCAAAATTCACCAGGGTGCCGCAACCCGACATCTACCTCGCACGGAGCCAATCCGACTCGTGGTTCGGTCCCTGGAAGCGGATCGGCAAGATCCTCGACCATAATGATGTCCCTCACCATAATACGAGAGAGGATCCCGACTATGAATGGGGCATAGAAGGCGCACAGCTGGTCGAGTTGCCGGACGGTCGGGTGCTTCTCAATGCCACTTGTTTTCTGCCGAATGGACTTCGGGGGAACCGGCAACGCGTGTTCTTCGCTATCGCTGATGACGTTGCTGGACCTTACGTATCGATCGGCCCGGTGCTGGAGCCAGGCCAGCCGGGAGAGAACGGCCACTCGACGGTGATGATCGAAGGCAGCCAACTATCGTTGTTTTACCAAAGCCGGGTCGCCACGACCGATCATCGGTGGCGCTACGGCCTGGCCAGATGCGACGTCGCCCTGTTTTCCAAGGTCGCATGATCCCCGGTGCCAATGGGCACCCACGGCGTAGACCGACTGGACGGCTCGCATTGCGCAATGAGCTTCCGTAGCTCGAGACGTTCCGTCGGGAAGCCTGCCGGAATTAAACGTTCCTCCTACGGAACAATGCGTCCGAGCTGAGGTTCGGCTGACTTCAAACCAGGAGTCAGCCATGTATTACACCGACAAGAAATTGCAGTACCCGGTTCGTGTGGAAACGCCGAATCCAGTCTTTGCCCGCGCGTTGCAGCAGGCCATAGGTGGAGTAGAAGGCGAGATCCGCGTCGCCTTGCAGTATTTCTTCCAGGCATGGGGATGCCGCGGACCGGCCAAATACCGCGACCTGTTGTTGAACACGGCGACCGAGGAACTCGGCCATATCGAAATGCTGGCGACTGCGGTCGCCCTCAATCTAGAGGGTGCACCACTTTCGCTGCAGGAGGACATCTCGTCGGACACGGTCGGCGGCTCGGTCCTCAACGGGATGAACTTCCGCCATATCTTGTCGACCGGCCTGGCCGCACTGCCTGAAAACGCCAACGGCGTTCCCTTCAATGCTTCGCATGTCTATGCCAGCGGCAATCTTGCCGCGGATATGGTCGCAAACGTCACCGCGGAAGGAAGCGGCCGCGTACTGGCTACCCGCCTGTACAACATGACCAACGATCCCGGCATGAAGGACATGCTGTCCTTCCTCATTGCGCGCGACACCATGCACCAACAGCAGTGGCTCGCGGCCATCGAAGACATGGGTGGACTGAACGCGTCTCTGCCGGTCCCCAACTCCTTCCCGCAGGAGAAGGAGCATCAGGACGTATCCTATGCCTTCATCAATTGCTTCGTCGAAGGTGTCGAACCAGCGCGGGGACGTTGGAGCGATGGACCCTCGATGGACGGCAAGGGAGAGTTCTCCCTGGTCGCCGGCGCACCAATGGGCGAGGAGCCCATGCTTTCGCCGCCACGGCCAAGTTCCGGCGCCCAGAGCGAGCAGATGATCGACAGGCGGGCCGCCGAATAAGCAGAGATAGCAATACCGGAGACAGCCGGCACTCGGCTGTCTCCTGCTTGCGGCTCCCGCGCACCCGGTCGTACCGAGCGCTCCGTTCGAGGGACAGCGCAACTCATTGGCGACTGTTGCGTGCCTGACGAGCTCTCCGTTTCAGCCTGATCATAAATGCTTTCACCTAAGGGAACATCGCAGGTTCCTCGAAGTTGGGCAGCCACGGAGGACGTGCACATGAACAGTGTCATCTATCTTATCGGCCTTATCGTTGTCGTGCTCGCGGTCCTCTCCTTCTTCGGTTTTCACTAGGTGGCCCATGCAGCATGAGAACGATCAGGGCGGACAGCCCACCGATTTCGACAAGACGAAAAGCGAAGTTTCCGACAGGCTTCGCCAGGAAGAGGAACGTGCCAGCGAGTTGCTTCACGACGCGCGTGATGCGGTGACCCGCAAGGCTGGCGACTATGCATCTGAAGCCAAGGAGGTCATCGCCGACAAGGCGGAGGAGGCGCAACGCGACATCGGATCGAGCCTGGCGGCGTTGGGCGGTGCACTGCGCGCGGCCAGCGATCACCTGGCCAACAACGATGAAAGGAACGCATCGAAGTTCGCTTTGGATGCTGCCGGTGGGCTTGAGCGGCTTTCATCGTCCTTGAAACAAAAACCGTTCGGCCAGGTCCTTGAGGAGGTGCAGTCCTTTGGCCGGCAAAATCCCGGTGTCCTGCTTGCGGGATCCGTGTTGGCCGGTTTGGCGCTCGGGCGGTTCATCAAGGCTTCTCCGCCGGC
This sequence comes from Mesorhizobium sp. M1066, assembly GCF_040318635.1. NCBI lineage: Bacteria > Pseudomonadati > Pseudomonadota > Alphaproteobacteria > Hyphomicrobiales > Phyllobacteriaceae > Mesorhizobium > Mesorhizobium sp. M1066. The sequence goes on along the minus strand of NZ_JAMYMR010000003.1, from coordinate 258,104 downwards.
AAGGCCGGAATCTCAGGCTGCTCCGGGAGACCTCAAATCACACACCGGTCAGCCACAGGGTTGGTCCGCTGATCGTTCGCAGGATTTTGGCCTCGTCGGCGATGACGGGGCTATGCAGAAGGCGGAGCAGGAGAGATGAACACCCAGGACAATCCCAGCCTTGCCGGGCTGATCACCGACTTGGCCCAGAATGTCACCACTCTGGTGCAAACCGAGGCGAGGCTGTTTCGGGCCGAGCTCTCTGAAAAGCTTACCAAAGCCGGAGCAGGTGCCGCGGAAGTGCTGGGCGGTGCGATTTGCCTCCTCGCCGCGCTATTGGTGTTGCTGCAGGCACTCGTTATGGCACTGACGCGGGCAGGGCTTGGCGCGGGGTGGTCTTCTCTGCTGGTCGGTGTGGTCGTGGCGGTCCTCGGCGTCATCCTGCTGCGGACCGGGATGGCCAGCATGGCGCCTTCGGAACTTACCCCCGACCGGACCCAGGAACAGCTCAAGCGCGACGCGAGCGTGATTAAGGAACAGGTGAGATGAAAGAGAAATCCGCAGCCGAACTTGAACGCGAGGCCGAGGCGGCTCGCGCCCGGGTGATGGACACCGCCGAATCGATTCGAGGCAAGATGACGCCGGGACAATTGCTGGATGAGTTCACCGGGCTGTTCTCGGGAGGAGAGAGCTCGGCCATGCTCAGCAATCTCAGAACGCAGGTCCGAGACAATCCTTTGCCGGTCACCATGGTGGGCGCGGGTCTGGCTTGGCTGATGTTCGGCAGCGGTACCTCAAACACGGCCCACGGTTCGGCTGGCTACCCGTTGCCTCCAGCGCCGGGACGGCATGATGAAGGTGAGCGCGGCGGCTTCAGCGGCACGCTCTCCGATGCCGCGGAATCGCTCTCATCGAGCGCTACCAGCGTCGGCGATACCATATCGAGCACCGCAAGAGCCGCTGCGGCGGGTCTGACGGGAAGCGCTGCCAGTGCAAGCTCGACGACTGGTGACATGGCGGCGAAAGCCAGCCGCTCCGCCCAATATCTGTTGGAAGACCAACCCTTGGCCGTAGCGGCCGTCGGTCTCGCCATCGGTGCCGCTATAGGTGCAATGCTGCCCCATACGGCAACGGAGGATGAGCAACTAGGCGCCTATGGGGACAAGCTTCGCGACACCGCCGAAACCATGCTCGACAGGGGTCTCGATGAGGCCAAGCAGGTCGCCGCCGATGCCTATGAGACCATCAAGCAGGAAGCTGGCCGGCAACATATGGAAGCAGGCACGATGGCCGATCAGCTCGGCGAGATTGTGAAGTCCACAGCAGACAAGACCGAGCGTGCCGTGCGGGAGCGGATTTCCGATCCGTCTCAGCGCCAAACCTAGCTTGATAATCCTAGATCAACGATAGTCGGTCTCCTCCAGAAAGGGGTCGGCGTTGTCCGTCGAACGGTGAACCGCTCGAGTCATTTCAGAGCATAGAGGTAGGCCGCGATATCGCGCGCCTGCTGCTCCGTGATCCGTGTCGATGGCATGGCCGTGTGCGGATTGACTTCCCTTGCCGATCGTATCCAGCGGATCAGGTTCTCTGGATTGTTGGCTAGCCCGCCGCCGATAAAAACGCGGTCAGCAAGACTGGCATCCAGGCGAGGGCCGACCTGCCCTTGCGCGCCCGGCACGCCCGCAATCGTATGGCAGCCGGAACAGCCGTTCGCCGTCATGATCGGCAAGGCCCTCGCAGTGTCACCGCCCGTGGCCGCCTCCGCCTCGTGGCGGACGCGTGCGGCCCGATCGGACCACCAGGTCATTCCGGCCACGGCCGCGACGAGCAGCACCAGCGCGGCGCTGACGGCGGCAAGCAGTTTAGACAAGCTCGTACGCATGCGCCGCCTCCCTGCTTCCGCTCGCCTTGATCCACAGCGCGGCCAGCAGCAGCGCTACGCCGCCATAGATCAGTCCAGCTGGAACCCACATGACCAGCCCGGCAAGCTGCTGGTCTTCCAGGGGACTCAAATTCCACAGTGCCGCTCCCTCGGCGTTCTCCGGGTACCAGAGCCGTGGCGAGAGCAACAGGAGAACGCCGAGCAGACCGGTATGCAGCGAGGTGATGAAGAGGTGCATCACTGCGCTCCCATAGGCATGCTGGCGGCCGGGACGCGGCAAGAGCACCCACCAGAACAGCAGCCCTGTTCCGAAGAAGCTCGCGTGCTGTGCATAGTGCAGCACGCCGCGTTCGAGCGCGGCTTCGAATAACACCGGAATGTGCCAGATCCATATGGCTATGCCGTGGATAATGGTCGCGCTGATCGGCCGCGTTGCGTAAGCCCAGACTGCCTTCAGCCAATTGGCGTGCCCGGCAATTCCCAGAATGCGCCGGAACCGGGTGGGCAGGCCCCACATCAACGCCGCAGCCGGGCAGGCAGAGACCAACAGCGGCGCCGCCACGGCCATCAGAAGTTCATGCTCGATCATATGCGCCGCAAATACCTGCTCGCCGAGCGCATGAATCGGGCTGACCAATGCGGCTGTCAACACGCCCCATCCGGCCGTGAACAGCAGAGCCTGGCGCAGCCGCAAAGTCCTGCCGCGGCTGCTGCGCCGCCAAAGCCGGCTCGCGCCCACGACATAGGCGAGTCCGAGGACGGCAAGCGGCAGCGTAATGGGCAGCGCGAGCGTCCACCCGGCCTCGGGTGCGCCGGCGCCGTAGCAGATGGAAGTAGAGAACAGCGCGTCCAGGTTCATCGCAGGCACTCATCCAGGATCAGCGCCGCGCTGCCTTGCATGAGGATCACAAGCGCAAACAGCAACGCCGACAACATTCCGAGGTTGGCGACGAAGCGCTCTGTGCCGCGCGTACGCTCCGGCTTGAATGCGGCACCGCCTCGCCGCTTCGCCCGCCACGACAGCGCCCCGCCGAGCAGCGACAACAAGACGAGCAGCAGCGCCACGGGAAGCACGACCGGCACCTGGCGATTGCATTGCCAAGGCACCAGCGCATAATTCAGCTGTGTCGAGACCGCCCAGGCCAGCGGACCTGACAGAAGACCACCCCAAGACGTTCCAAACCGCAACGCTCGCATGTCAGCCTAGCCTCGGCGCCCAATAGATGAGCACATAGATCGGGATCCAGGTCAGGACCACGAAATCCCAGTAGAAGACATTGTCGCCGACATCGCCGAAGCGCCGGCCGCTATAGCCGTGGCGCGTGAACATCAGCACCATCAGCACGATGGTGTCGCCGACATCGGTTATGAGGTGCGTGGTGTGCAGGCCAAGCAGCACCCAGAGCATCGATCCATAGGCGTTGGTGTCCCAATAGATGTTGAGGGCGGGGAATTCGAACCAGCGCACGACGAGCGGAGCGATGCCGAGCAGCGACATGACCACCAGGCCGATCCGCACCGGTACCATGGAGCATTGCTTGGCATAGCGGTGGAGGATGTGGTTGGGCACAAGGCTGACGACAAACAAAATCGTGACGATCGTTCCGGGCCAATGGTTCGGCTGCGGTGCGCTGAGCGGCCATGCTGGCCATGACAGCGCAAGGTAGAGATATGCGCCTGCCGCCAGCGCGAAACCTGTGCCTTCGAGCGCCATGAAGCCCAGCGTGCCCCACCAGGTGGGGCTGTGCGGACCATGCCCGAAGGTCGGCAGTCCTGAAAGATCGGCGGCAACTCGATGCTTCATTCCTGGTCCTCCGGATCGCCCTTCGGCCAGAACCAACCGATCAACGTGATGGCGATCGGCGCGGCGCCCCAGACGATGGCCCAAGGCGTGAAAATCGAATAGAGAAACGTACCACCGACGGCGAGCGCCGCGAAAAGAGGCCAGATCGACGGTGTGGCCGATTTCTCACGAATGTCGGGATGAGCTTCCGCCACGGTGGAGATGAGGAGCTCGCGCGCATCGACGCGGAGCCCGGTCCCTACAGGGAGCGCCTCGCGCTCGGCCCAGAGCGGCTCGATATGGGTGACGATGGGAATGCGTGCGAAATTATAGCTCGGCGGCGGCGAGGATGTTGCCCACTCCAAGGTTCCTGCGTCCCACGGATTGTTGCCGGCCGAGGTGCCTTTCAACGCGCCATGCACAAGGTTGAAGGTGAACAGCACAAAGCTCAGGAAGAAGAGCAGCGCCCCGGCCGAGATGAAAAGGTTGATGTTGCCCCAGCCAAGCTCGGCCGGATAGGTGTAGACCCGTCGTGGCATGCCCCATAGGCCGACGAGATGCATCGGGAAAAAGCTCGCATTAAACCCGATGAAGGCCAGCCAGAAATGCCAACGCCCAAGGCGTTCGCTCATCATGCGGCCGCTGATCTTCGGGAACCAGAAATAAGCAGCGCCAAGCAGCGGGAACACCGAGCCGCCGATCAGCACGTAATGGAAATGCGCGACGACGAAATAGGTGTCGTGCACCTGAAGATCCAATGGCACAGAGGCGAGCATGACGCCGGTCAGCCCGCCGATGACGAAGATGAAGAAGAAGCCGAAGACAAACAGCAATGGGGTCCGGATCACCGGTCTGCCATCCCATAATGTTGCCAGCCAGCAGAAGATCTGCACGCCGTTCGGAATGGCGATCATCATGCTGGACGCGGTGAAGAAGCTTGCGCCGAGCTTCGGCAATCCGGTGGCGAACATGTGATGGACCCAGAGCCCGAACGACAGGAGGCCGACAGCGAAGAGTGACAGGACAAGCCCGAGATGGCCGAATGTCGGTCGCCTGGCGAAAGCCGGGATGATCGAAGAGACCATGCCCGTCGCCGGTAGGAAGATGATGTAAACCTCCGGATGGCCGAAGAACCAGAAGAGATGTTGGAACAGCAGGGCATCCCCACCCTCAGCCGGGTTGAAGATATGTGTGCCGACTAGCCGGTCCAGGATCAGGAAGGTCGAGGTGATCATCACCGCCGGCATCGCAAAGACGACGACGAAGGAAGTGACCAGCATCGCCCAGACATAGAGCGGGATCTTGTCCAGCGACATGCCGGGGGCTCGCTGCTTGAACACGGTGACGATGGTCGCCACCGCCACGGCCAATGACGACACTTCCGTATACGTGATCATCTGCGCCCAGACGTCGGCGCGCTTGCCCGGTGCGAATTCGGGGCCGGACAGCGGCACGTAAGCGAACCAACCGACATCAGGGGCCATGTTGAGGGCGAAGGACACCCAGGCAAAAGCGCCGCCCGAGACGTAGATCCAGTAGCTGAACGCGTTCAGGCGCGGAAACGCGATGTTGCGGGTGCCGACCATCAGCGGTACCAGATAAATGCCAGTCGCCTGCACGATAGGCACGGCGAACAGAAACATCATCGTAACGCCGTGCATCGTGAACAGCTGGTTGTAGAGGTCCGGCCCAATCAGGCCGCGTTGCGGTCCCGAGAGCTGGATACGCATGGCCACAGCGTTGAGGCCGCCAAGACACAGGAAAACAAATGCGGTGATCAAATAGCGTCGTGCGATCACCTTGTGATCGACGCTAGACAGCGCTCCAAAGATACCGGACGGCGTCCGCCAAGTGCGTTCGAGCCAGCGATGCAGACTGGCATCATCCATTCCCGTATCCCGGGGTCCGTCGCGTTCGGGAGCGAGGTCGCCCTTGGAGGCGGTATCCAGTTCCGGGATGTGGCGGTCGCCTGTGATATCGGCGCTGCTCATTTCAGTCCCTCGAGATAAGCCACAATTGCGTTGAGCTCGTCGCCATTGAGATCTGCCACTGGCATGTGGGAACCCGGCTTGATGCCTTGCGGGTCGGCTATCCAGGCGGCGAGATTGCCGCGGCTCATCGTCAGCGTTCCGGCCGCCAATGTTTTCCGGCTTGCTATGTGGGTGAGATCGGGAGCCACCGTTCCGCCGGCCGGCGTCCCCCCGATCCTATGGCACATCACGCAGGGGCCCTTGAGGAACAGGTCCGCGCCGGCCTTGGCCTCGCCGCTAGCCGGCGCGCCGGCCGGCTGCAACTGGTCGTTCAGCCAGGCATCGAATTTCGAACGCGGCTCAGCGATGATGAAGGTGCCCATATTGGCATGCTGCGCGCCGCAGAATTCAGCGCATTGACCACGGTAGACGCCCGGCTTGTCCGCCTTGATGTCCAGCACGTTCATGTGACCCGGTATAAGGTCGAGCTTACCGGCCAAGCTTGGAATCCAGAACGAATGGATCACATCCGTCGAGGTCAAAAGAAGCCTCACCGGCTCGCCGGCGGGGATGTGGACCTCATTCGCCGTCGTCAGGATGCGGCTCGGCGTAGCATTCTCGTAACGCACCTCCCACCACCACTGATGCCCGGTTACCCTGATTGTCAGCGCGGCGTCCGAGCCAATGGCGGCAAGCGTCCTGTTGGCGAAAAAGCTCAGCAGCGTAAGTCCGATCAGGATTATGGCGGTCAGCCCGACAGCGGTGACAACCACGCGCATCTTGCGGCGTTCGGCCCCTGCGTTGAGTAAGAGGGGTTCATCGCCGGGACGCGATCGCATGACCAGCGGTGCTGCGAGCGCGATCATCACCAGCACCCACACAACCGCGCAAAGCGCGGTGAAGAACCAGATCAGCCAGGCCAACTCGCCGGCTGCGGGGCCTTTCGGGTCCAGCGCCGATTGCCAGCCTGCGCATCCCTGCAGAAGCAGGACACAGAAGGGGACAAGCGCCATGAAGGCGAGCCGTCTCACGGCGACTTTCCCAGCGTCGCGGCATCCGGCAGGCGGTTTTCAGACGGGTGCACCATCATATCGTCGTTGCGCTGCGGCGCGGCGGAGGAGGGCGCGTTGCCGCTCAGTGCGCGTACGAAGGCCGCAAGTTCCCAGATTTGGTCGTCGGGTATCGTCTGGCGGAAGCTCGGCATCCCGTTTGGTCGCCCGTCGCGGATGGTGGCATGGATGCTTTCGATCGAGCTGCCGTAAAGCCACTTTTCGTCCATCAGCGCCGGACCCATGCCGCCACCGCCATTGGCGTGACAGCCCGAGCAGTTGAACCAGCCGAACAGGCGCTTGCCCTCGCTAAGGTGAAAGGCGTTCGCCTCGAAGCTCGCCGCCTTGTTGTCACTGGGGGAAGGCCGCTGGCCGCCGGGCTCAAGCGCGGTCACCGGTGTCGGCTGTTCGCCTGAGCCGAGCGCCGATTGTGGCCGGGTATCGCGCTCCTCACGCTGGCAGGCGACCAGGGCCAGCGTCAAGGGTAGCAACATCGCCAGAGCCTGCCTCATCGCGCCGGACTCCCGGCCATGTCCAGACGCGGTACGCCGTATTGCGCCAGAACCGCGTCGATCTCGGCCTTGTGTCTGGCAAGCGCGCTATTCACATCGCCACGCAGCGCATCGTCCTCGCGCCGAACACCCATTGAGATGTCGTACATCAGCGGCAGTTGCGGTCCGTCGATGCGAGGCGTGACCGGCGTGATCCGGAGCGACACCTTTTGCCTCTGGGCGAAATAGCCGGCGAGCGGACCCCAGACCACGGCAAGATCAATCTCACCGTTCGCGACAGCTTCGACGATGCGCGCCGGAGGGTTGGGAGCGGAGTAGTCGCCATAGACGGGATAGCCGATCAGATGTCCGACGATGCCGCGGCGGCCAAGCGCTTGGACAGGCGGCGAGTTGGCGCCATCGTCGCCGATGAGCTGAACACCGATGCGCAATTCTCGCAACCGCGGGTCGTTGAATGAGGCCACGTCCGGGCCGTCCTGGCGGGTCACGAAGACATAGGACGAACGGTAGTAAGGCGTGGTGGTGCGCAGCATTTCGAGATTGGCAGGCGTGCCGGGCATGAGATCGCAAAGGCCTGCCTTCAGCGTGTTGCGGATGAAGCCACGGCGCTGCGCCCACCAAGTATACGTCAGCTTGGCGCCGAGATCAGTGGCGATAATTTCCGCGATCCTGTTCTCGAAGCCTTGACCGGCCGCGTTGGAAAACGGCATGTTGTTCGGGTCGGCGCACACTCTCAACTCACGTGCATTGGCAATAGCCGGCAAGAGCAATAAGGCGAGCCCGGCCATGCCGATCGCCACCCGTTGGAACGCCTTGCGCGTCGGACGGACGGTCAAGTCCAATCCATCAAGGAAGCCGGAACACATAAAGCGTGCCTCCCGCCGTGGTAGCGTTCTTCAGATCCTTCATCGCGTTGACGAAGCCAAGTGCCGCCGTGGCATCGCGTGGGTCGAGGTCGCCCGAAACGATGGCGCCGGCCCAGCCACCGACGCCCGACAGAATTGCGACATATTGGTGCCCATCGGGGCCGCGATAGGTGATCGGCTGGCCGATGATGCCGGACGATGTCTTGAACTGCCAAAGCAGATCGCCAGTCCTGGCGCTGACCGCCTTGAACCAGCCTTCCATGGTGCCGTAAAAGACCACATCCCCGGCAGTGACGACGGTGCCGCTCCACACCGGAAAGTTCTCCTTCAGGACCCAGGCCGGCTTGGCCGCGGCAACATCCCAGGCGGTGAAGGCACCCCGATTGCCCCCCGGCCCGGGGATCATGCGTACGTTCATGCCGACATAGGGTGTGCCTGCGATGTAGTTTACCTCGACGCCTTCTTCGTCCATGCAGAGATTGTTGTGGGGGATGTAGAGCAGGCCGGTCTTCGGCGAAAAGGCCGATGGTTGCCAGTCCTTGAGGCCGGACGCTGTCGGGCAAATGTCTCGGACCACCTTGCCGGTGCCGGTTCTCTTGTCGGGGTTTGCAATCAGCCGGCCGGTCTTCAGATCGACGCCCTTGCTGGAATTGACCGGGCCATAGGCTGTGGCCGACAGCACCTCGCCGGTGGTTCGATCGAGGATATAGAGATAGCCGTTGCGTTCCGGTCGGACCAGGACCTTGCGCGGCTTGCCTTGCCAGGTCATGTCCAGAAGGATCTGCTCGTTGATGCCGTCATAGTCATGGAGGTCATGCGGGCTCCACTGATAGAACCACTTCGCCGCTCCGGTATCGGCGTCTCGCGCAAAAATACCGGACGTCCATTTGTTGTCGCCTGGCCGCAAATCCGGATTCCACGGTCCTGGATTACCTGTGCCGTGGAAGATCAGGTTCAAGTCCGGATCGTAGGAGATCCAGCCCCACATGTTGCCGCCGCCGATCTTCCAGGCTTCCGGCGGCCATGTCGTCACGCCGAGGTCCTTGCCCTTGTCCATGTCGTAGTGGGGCTTGAAGTCCGGTCCGATCAGCACATCCTTGTCGGGCCCTGTGCCATAAGCCGTCCAGACAACATGTCCGTCTTCCGCATCGAGCGCCTTGACCCAGCCGCGGACGCCCATTTCGCCGCCGGAATTGCCGACCAGAACTTTGCCCTTCACCACCAGCGGCGCCATGGTAATGGTCTCGCCGATGTTGATGTTGCCGATATGAGTGTTCCAGATCGGCTTGCCCGTATTGGCATCGAGCGCGATCGTATGGCCGTCCAGCGTGTTGAAGAAGATGCGGCCGTCGGCGAAGGCCGCGCCGCGGTTGACTACATCGCAGCAAGCCACTCCTTGTGCCGCCGGCTCGGGGTTGGGCTCGTACTTCCATTTCATCGGCGCACCCGGCCTGGAGAGGTCAAGTGCGTAGACGATGTTGGGAAAGGGCGTGACGATGTACATGATGTTGCCGACGACCAGCGGCGCTGCTTCCTGGCCCTTGTTCACACCGGTCGAGAAGGTAAAGGCGACCTGCAGGTTCTTGACATTGCCTTCGTTGATCTCGGTCAGGTCGCTGAAGCGGGTCGACGCGTAGTTCTTGGCTGGCATCGTCCATTGCCCGTCGTCGGGTGGCGCTGCGGCGGCGGGCGGCGCAATAGCCGCTGCCGATGGGGGCTCCGAGGCACCGCTCAGGAATGGGCCGCATGCCAGCAGCATCACCGAGAGTATGCAGGTGCGAAAAGAATTCCAGATCGCCAATGCGCGGGCGCCTCGTCCTGCGTCAACGCGCGCCGGTGCCGGGTGCAGCATGCCTTTCATTTGTGGATCGAGCCTCCCACGCCGGCGCCGAGCTCCGCCGCGATGTCAGCCTCGGTGCCGGCACAAAGCGGATGGCCCCAGCCCGATGCGCTTTTGCCCCCGGGATCGAGATCGTAGACGATGGCGTCCTTGCGACTGGGATTGACCCCGGCTGGAACCTTGTCGAGGCCGAGCGCCGCGCGAACACGCCAGGCGACATTGTGATCGGCGCATGAGGAATCTCCGGAGACTCCGATGCCTCCGACGATGCTCTTGCCGTCATAGAGGGCAAGCCCGCCGCCAAACACAACGACGCCTCCAATCGGCTTGCCGACGAGGGGATCGCTGGCGCTTCCGAACGCTTTGGGATCGCCCGCATAGGCCGCGGCCTGGTTGACCGGATTGGTCTCCTGCAAGCCGAAAAGCGGCCCGCCCGGCTGCGCCCCCGCGTAGAGATTGGCCGTCGATAGGGCCATCTGCGCCAGGCTGAGTCCATTGGCCGTGTTGGCCTTCTCTGCCGCGACGAGGCGACTGCCTGGCCATTGCGAATCGGCGGTGGGACCGCTGAAAGCGATCGCGCATACGGCGCCGTCGCGGGCGACGATAGCGGCCCATTCGTTGGTCTCAAAGCCACCGTTGGCAGGTCCGCCGCTTGCTTTCACATTGGCCTTGAGGACAGCGAGCAGCTTATCGTGGTCGGCCGGGCAGGGCGCCTGTGCCATGGCCTGGCCCTTTGGGAACAGGCCACCCGTCAATAACACCAGACCAAAGGCTGATAGCAAAAGCTGACAGCGATACATTGTCCTGCCCATTCGTTCGAGCGTCAAAGAATCCCGGAGCACTCTGGCAGACCGGAAAATACGAGAATGAATCCGTGATCCAATGCCGTCGGTATTTAACTTGGGCGATGCAGCTATGTTCCTGCTTCTGCAAAAAATTGCGCAGCCCCTCGTACGCCGATGCAAGTTGCCGTCTGTCCGTGTCGCCGGCGGAATATCCGCGGCCGAGATTGTGCTACCTGCTGTGATACGTATTGTGATACAAACAACACCCGGCAGGAAGAAAACGTAATAAAAACAGTTACTTGATTGGTGAACTGATCCCATCCAACGGTACCACCGGCTTTCCTCATAAAGCATTGAATTTAGTGGAAATGATCGCGGTCGGGATCATGCTGCCCAGAGAGGTCAGGGATCACGGAAGGCGTGTGGTTCTCCGTATACCAGCCGTGACGGAGGAGAACGAACGGCAGACCCGAGGTCCGCAACGCAGCTTGACCTTTTGCAACGCTGCGCTGATGCGCTTGAGGGGTCTTGAGCTATGGCGTCAACCCCGGCTCGTCGGGCAATGACGGCCTCGATTTCGATTACCAGGATTTTTTCGACAACGGCGCGGTTGCTCTCCATTTGATCAGCGCTGATGGCCGATTTGGTTGCGGCCCGGTCAAATGTCGGCCAGAGGAGGCCTCGTGGCGCATGAGAAAACGCTCTATGGCGCGGATGATCGCAATCAGCAGCAGATTGATCACGAGGTAGAGCACGCCGGCAATGGCAAAGATTTCGAAGATCGCGAAGGTTTGGCTCATCAGCCGCTTGGCGTAGCCGGTGATCTCGAGCACCGTGATCGTCGAGGCAAGGCTGGTCCCCTTGACGACGAGGATGAGCTCATTGCCATAGGCTGGCAGCGCCTGGCGGATGGCGAGCGGAAACTCGATGCGCCGGAACCGCAGCATGCGCGACATGCCGCACGCCTGGGCAGCTTCGACGAAGCCAATCGGAACCGACATCAATCCGCCGCGCAGGATCTCGGACGTGTAGGCTGCGGTGTTCAGCGCAAGCGCCAGCACGGCGCAGCGCGCGCCGTCACTAATCAACCACCACAAAACCGCGTTGTCCTTGATCAGGGAAAGCTGGCCGAGCCCGTAATAGAAGAGAAAAATCTGCACCAGTAGCGGCGTCCCACGAAAGACATTGGAGTAATATTTGGCGAAGCCCGACAGGAAGCGGTTCGACGATAGCCGCATCAGCGCCAATCCCAGACCAAGATTGAAGCCGATCAGCACCGAAACGGCCGTCAATATCGCCGTCATCCCCAGGCCTTTGAGCAAAACCGGAACCGCGAGTTGGATGAGTTCCATCGTGCTACTTTCTTGTCCGGAGCCTGAGCAGGCGCTCGATTCCATCGAAACCGGCCTGGCTTACAAGCGTGATGACCAGATAAACGGCAGCCGCAATCAGGTAGAAGATGAACGGGTGGCGGGTGGAATTGGCGCCAATGAATGAAATGCGCATCAATTCCTGAAGGCCCACCACCGAGACCAGGGCCGTGTCCTTGATCGTGGTCTGCCAGACATTGTTGATGCCGGGAACCGCGATGCGCAGCATCTGCGGCGCGATGATGCGGCGAAAGATCCGCACGCCCGATAGACCGAGCGCGCGAGCGGCCTCGATATGCCCATCGGGGATCGCCCCCAAGGCTCCGCGCACGACCTCGGTCGAATAGGCGCCGGAGATCGCGCCGATGGCGATGACCGCGATGACGAACGCATAGCCGCTCTCCGCGACACCGGCATAGCCGAAGGCGGTCACGACCTTGGTCACGAATTCAACCGAACTGAAAAACAACAGGTAGATGATGAGCAGTTCGGGCACGCCACGCACGAGCGAAGTATAGGCATCAACGAGCAGCGAGAGCGGAACTATCCGGGCCCATTTGATCAGGCCGCAGACAATGCCGATCACCAACCCGGCGGCCATGCTGACAAGACCCACAAGGATCGTTATCGACGCGCCACGCAGGATGGCGGTCACCCAACCCGCTTCCCAAACCTGCCAGAGACCGAATTCCATCTGCGTTGCCCTAGTCTGTCGTGCCAATGAAGCGCATGCGCCCGGCGGTCCGGGCGCATGCGAGGTTTCCAACGCGTTATTTGCAGGGCCGGGAAATGTCCGTCTTGAACCATTTTTGGCTTGCCTTGCCGACCGAGCCGTCCGCGATCAGCTCGCAAAGCGCCTTGTCGATCTTGGCCTTGAGTTCGGTGTTGTCCTGCGCGATGCCGACGCCGATGCCTTCGCCAAGCGTCGGGTCGTATGTGCTCTTGATCTCAACGCCGACCAGTTGGAAGTTCTTGCCATCGGGCTTGTCCAGAAAATCCTGCAAGGCGGACTGATCGGCGAAAGCCGTGTCGATACGGCCGCTCGCCAGGTCGATCTGCATCTGGTCGAGCGTGTCGTAGGTTTTCAGGTCGGCATTGGGCGCACGCTTCTCGAGGAAATGCGCGTGGGTGGTGCCAGCCTGCACGCCGACCTTCTTGCCGTCGAGCGACTTCAGCAGCGTGTCGACGTCGGTGATGGCGGCCAGATCAGAACCCTTGGCCGCGACGAACATGTTGGCCAGTTCGGCATAGCCGACGCTGAAATTGATCTCCTTCTTGCGATCGGCGGTGATCGACATGCCCGAGATGATGACGTCGAAGCGCTTGGCCTTCAGCGCCGGGATCAACCCGTCGAACGCCTGCACGACGAAATGGCAGGTCACCGCGAGTTTGGTGCACAGCAACGCGCCGACATCGGCGTCGAAACCGGTGACGTTGCCATTGGCGTCGGACATGCTCCATGGCGGGTAGGCGCCTTCCGTTCCGATGGACAACTCGCCTTCGGCCGCCAATGCGCTTCCCATGCTTCCCGCGAGACATGCGAGCAGCGTCAAGAATTTCAGTTTCATGTCAGTTCCCCTTGTTGATCTTCATTGCGGTTGTCCGGTGCGAACCGGACGCTTCGAGGATGCGGGCTTCCCTCACAGTGTCCGTGCCAGGAATTGGCGCAGACGCTCCGAGCGCGGGCTGCCGAACAGCTCCGCGGGCGCACCCTCTTCCTCCACCTTTCCCTGGTGGAGAAACAGAACCTTGTGGGAGACCTCGCGCGCGAACTGCATCTCATGTGTCACGAGGATCATGGTGTTGCCTTCCTCCGCCAGTTGACGGATCACCCGCAGCACCTCGCCGACCAGTTCGGGATCGAGCGCCGAAGTCGGTTCGTCGAAGAGGATGACTTTGGGACGCATCGCGAGCGTGCGCGCGATCGCGGCGCGTTGCTGTTGGCCGCCTGATAACTGGCCCGGATAGTGGGCGTGCTTGTCGGCGAGCCCGACTTTCTTCAACAAGGCGTGCGCATGTTCGACGGCCTTGTCGCGGGGCTCCTTCAGCACGTGCCGGGGCGCCTCGATGATGTTCTCCACCACCGTCATGTGCGGCCACAGATTGAAGTTCTGGAAAACCATGCCGACGCGCGCACGGATGCGTTCGACCTGCGCCATGTCGGCAGGCCCAAGACGGCCGTTCGACAGCGGCTTCATCTTGATGACTTCACCGTCGATGGCGACCTTGCCGCCATCAGGCTGCTCCAGAAGATTGATGCAGCGCAGGAACGTGCTCTTGCCCGAGCCCGACGAGCCGATCATGGAAATGACTTCGCCGGCATGGGCGGTGAGGTTGACGCCCTTCAACACCAGAAGCGAGCCGAAGCTCTTGTGAAGCTCGTCGATCTGCACGGCCGGCGTGGCGATGTTCGCTTCGTCGGCGGGCGCCGTGTCGGCCGCCACGGCGGGAATTGTTGGCGGCGTCTGTTCCCTGCTGAGGGCCGCGTCCTGGGTTACCTCGACAGTCCGCAGGTCCGCCAGCGCCCGGTCGAAATAGCGCAGGCTGCTGGACAGGCAGGTGCGCCGCCAATCCGGATCATCGGGAATGAAGGCAGCGCGCAGCGTGTCCCGGATCCGCTTGCCCAGGGGCGAATCAAGTTTCCCGAACTGATGCAGCCAGTTGTCGGCCTGCACCGCCTCCATGACGGCCGGGCCGTCCAGCGTGCCGCATTCGACGACAAGTGGCAGCACACGCGCATTCGGCATTGCCTTGCGCACGGCGTCGGAAACATAGCCGGTCGCCGTTGCTGCGATGCCGGTGTCGGTTTTGGCACCCTGGCCTGTCAGGACTGTCGCCAGCGCCGGCCCGAAGATGGATTTGCCCCAGGCAAGGCCGTCATGCTCGGAATTCGCCACAGAAAGCAGAGCCGGATAAGCGTAAGGCCCGGCGCCGGTATGCAGGTCGAAGACGATGACCTGGCGTGCTGCGCCGGCGAAGGTCTTCAGGATTTCGTTCAAGGTGCGGTTCGACCAGGCCGGGCCGCCACCGCCGTAGAACATGCCGTCGGCGAACTCATACTGGCCGGCTTCGACGATCGCCGCCAGCCCGGCATGCCCAAGCCTCTTGCGCGCCACGGCGAGCTTCTCGTCGGCCGCTATGCGATCCGGCCCTTCCCATTCGCGATAGGCCACGGCGTCGTGCAGGCCGGCATAACCGTTGTTGACCGGAGTGCTCGAAGACCAGTCGATGAAGTTGCGGTTGAGGTCGACATTGTCTTCGTTGACGCGCCGCGACCAAGCTGTGCCCCAGGGATTGATGAGGTGGATGGCAAGGATCGCCGTGTCGTTGGGTAAGCGCCGCAGGTTCTTCTGGCCGAGCCAGGCGGTCTGGCAGGTCGAGCCGAACGGCCCCTCGACACCATGCGTGCCGGAGATGAGCACGATCAGCTTGCGCGCATCGCGGCGGCCAAGCAGCGCCACATCCGTCGCCAGCGTCTCGCCATCCGGGCCGTTCAGCGGATGGACATATTCAGACAGTTCCGCGCCCGCCCGCTCAGCGGCTTCGCGAAATCCCTGACGCAGGGTGGCGAAATCAAAGGCATAGGCTGATGCCGGCTCATCATGGCGCATGGTTGATCCCACGGGACGGCTGGCGGTTGCGGTCAATCCGTTTATTCCCTGTCGTTCCACCGTGGGCCTATTCATCGTTGTGATCGCTCGCGTTGTGAGGGCAATCGGCGCTCCTTGCCGGAAAGGAATGGCCTGGAGGACCGGACGAACCAGGCGTCGGAGGGAAGCACCTTGTCGGGGTTCATGATCGATCGATCGTCCAGGGCTCGTTTCACCCGCTCCATCGCGAAGAGCTTCGTCGGATCAGCCGTCGCCAACAAGGAATGGATGCGTTTCGACCCAACACCGTGCTCGGCCGAAAAGGAACCGCCAATCTCTTGCAGTTGTTGATACAGGACGCCCTCGACAGCTTCCGCCATGTCAGGCGCCAGCGGCCCCTGGCGGTTGAGGATGATATGCAGGTTCCCATCGGCCAGATGCCCGAAGATATAGGGCGCCAGACCCGGTTCGATCGCGGCGAGCCCGGGCAGGATTCTTCCGAGATAGGCCGGAATTTCCGACAACGGCACCGACACGTCGAAGGACGGCGCATTGGGATGGGCGCGATAGAGCACACCGGTGTCCTCGCGCAACCGCCACAGGTCATCCTCTTGCCGCCGCGAGCCGGCGATGATGCCGGTGGCTTCGGGATAGCACTCCATCACTTCCGAATAGATGCGCTCGAAATCCTCGCGCAACGCCTCTTCGCGCGCGCCGCCAAGCGACAGGCAGGAACAGCGGCTGGTCGAGCGGCACGCTCGGTTCGGACCATTCATGCGCGGCGGCGGCCAGGCTGAAATACGAGGTCCACATCGCTTCCGCCGCGCGCAGATGCCCAGCATCCGATTCAAGCGCCAGGCGAATGGTCTGCAGAGCCGCTTCAACCGACGGCAGGCCGAAAAGGGTGGTGGCGGTGGCTCGCGGCGAAGGGTCGAGCTTGACGACCACGCGGGTCACAATGCCAAGCGTGCCCTCGGCACCGATGAAAAGATGCTTCAGATCGTAGCCGGCGGAATTCTTCACCACCCGGGTCAGATCGGAATAGACCGATCCGTCGGCCAGCACGGCCTCCAGGCCAAGGACGCGGTGGCGCATGACCCCGTTGCGAAAGGCCATCACGCCACCCGCATTGGTGGACACCATGCCGCCGATCGTCGCCGAGCCGCGCGCGGCAAGATCGATACCGGGCTCCAGCCGGTGCTCAAATGCGGTAGACTGCAAAGCTTCGAGGGTAACACCGGCACCGACGACCGCCACGCGTTCGACGGGATCGAGCCGCTCGATCCGGTTCATGCGTGCTAGGGAAAGAACGATCTCGCCCGGCCGCGAAACGCTGCCGCCGACCAGGCCGGTCCGCCCGCCCTGCGGCACCATGGGAATCTCGTTCTGGCGGCAGAAGCGCACCACTGCCGCGACCTCGCCGGTCGATGAAGGCGCAACGACGATGCCGGCGCCGCAATCAGTCCCGTTCGAACCAAGCTCGATCGCCCCGACATCATCACCGGTCCGCACATTCGAGGCGCCAACGACATCGCGGATCGCGGCGACAACCGACAACGGCACCGCTTGCTCGATGCAGGTCGTTTGGCTGGGAGACGCGAGGCTGCTCATCGCGCCGCCAATCCCTGAAGTCCTGTGATCAGCCGGTCGTTGTCGGCCGGCAAGCCGATGGTGGCGCGCAGATAGTGCTCGTAGCCGGCTTCGCGCCACGCCTTGACGATGATCCCCTGCTTCAGGAGACCCGCCGCAAGGCTCGAACTGTCGCTCCTGCAGTCAAAAAAAAGGAAGTTTGTCTGCGACTGCGCAACCCCGAAGCCAAGGCCGGCAAGTGCGGCGGCGGTGCGCGCGCGCTCGGCCCTGACGCGGCCCGCCGACGCCTTCATCCAGCTTTCGTCGGCGAGTGCCGCGATGGCGGCGGTCTGCGCCGCCGCATTGACGTTGAACGGCGTCTTGGCGGCTGCGATCACTCTTGCCAGTTCGAGGCCGGAACAGACAGCATAGCCAACGCGCAGCCCCGCCAGCCCATAAGCTTTCGAAAATGTCCGCAGCACCACATAATCGATGCTGGTGTCGCGCAGGACCTCGATGCCGTCGGGCGCGCCGGGATCGGCGAATTCGAAATAAGCTTCGTCCAGGACAAGAAGCGTGCCGGGCCGCACGGTGGCGATCAGCCGCTGCAGGCTGGGGTGGTCAAGACCCGGCCCGACCGGGTTCCAAGGCGAGGATATGAAAACGATCCGAGGCCCGACGGCGATCGCCGCTTCGAGCGTGGCAAGATCGAACCCCATTTCGGGTGTCATCGCAATCTTAACGACATCGGCACCCGCCGCCAGCGGCTCTATCTCATGCAGGCCGAAGCTCGGCACCGTCGTGACGACCGAGGCGCCCGGCACCAGGACGGCGCGCGAGATGGCAGCGATCATCTCCTCGGAACCATTGCCGACAACGATCAGGCCTGGATCGACCGCCAGTTTTTCGCCAAGCGCCGACCGCAGTGCAATGCAGGCCGGATCGGCATAGCGCCATGGCTCGAAAGCTGACGAAGCCAATGCGGCCAAGACAGCGGGAGAACACCCATCCGGGTTCTCGTTGCTGGCCAGCCGGGCGATATCGTGGCGGCCACTCAGCGCCCGCGCCATTGCGATGTTCATGCCGGCATTGTAGGGCGGCAAGGCGGCAACATATGGATTGAGCGGCAGGCTCGACGCTGGTTTGACCGACTGTTCCAAATCCCAATTTCCGTTTCCCCGCACCCGCACGCGGCATTATGACTAGTCAAATATCCAGAACGA
The DNA here is from genome assembly GCF_040318635.1 of Mesorhizobium sp. M1066. Lineage (NCBI taxonomy): Bacteria > Pseudomonadati > Pseudomonadota > Alphaproteobacteria > Hyphomicrobiales > Phyllobacteriaceae > Mesorhizobium > Mesorhizobium sp. M1066. The sequence goes on along the minus strand of NZ_JAMYMR010000003.1, from coordinate 239,686 downwards.
CTGATCCGCGCGGCTTCGAGCAGCACAGCAGCACTTCGCCTTCCCCAAGCTCGTCCAGCGGTTCTTCGAAATAGGCGACGTCGCCCGAGATCAGCTGCGACTTGCATGTGCCGCAGATCCCGGCCCGGCAGCTGAATTGCGGCAACAGCCCCTGGTTTTCGGCGAAGTCGAGCAACGATGCGGCCGAGCTATCCCAGACGGCCGTCAGCCCCGACTTCCGGAATTCCACGGTTGTCGCTTCCCCGGCCGGCTCGACCCTTGCCGGCTGCGCCGGAACCGCGGGAATTTGCACGACATCGGGCTCAAGCACCGTCGCCGGGCCGAAGAATTCGTAGGCAATGCGATGCCTCGGCACGCCAAGCTCGCGCAGCAGGGCGTAGATCGCCTGCATGAACGGCGGTGGACCACAGAGGTAGTAATCATAATCATCGATCGGCAGCAGGCGCTGTAGCACGTCCCGCGAAATCATGCCTTCGCTGTGGAAGCGCTGCTCGGCCTTGTCGCGCTCGGACGGGGACCGGTAACAGTAGTGCGCGGCCAGGCGGGGCCGGATCGTGACCAGGCCGGTCACCTCGTCACGCAGGGCATGCACATCGCCGTTTTCGCAAGCGTGGATGAAGACGGCGCGGCGGTCCGGCATCGAAGCCAGCGCATGCAGCATCGACACCATCGGCGTCAGCCCGACACCACCGCTGAGCAGCACGACCGGCCGGTTGCTGCCCTTGTCGAGCACGAAATCGCCGCGCGGCCCTTCGGCCTGAAGCACATCGCCGACCTCGATCCGGTCGTGCAGGAAGCACGAGCTTACCCCGTCGGGCAGCCCTGGCGCGGGTGCTGCCTCACGCTTCACGCTGATCCGGTAGCGGGTGCTGTCGGGGGAACAGGAGACGCTGTAGTTGCGCAGCACATATCCCCTTTCGCCGGCTGCCTCCCGCGTTACCGGAATCCGGAACACCAGGAACTGGCCCGGCTCGAAGTCGCGCCAGTCCTGTGGATTGACCGGTTCGATATGGAACGACGTGATGATGGCGCTTTCGCGCACCTTCGCGACCACTTTCAGGTCGCGAAACCCGCTCGTTGCGATGGTGTCGCGAGCGGTGAATGCGTTCATTCGGCAGCCGCCAATTGCTGGCTCTCGCTGGCGATCAGCTTGGCCAGGTTGCGGCGAAAGCGCAGCGGTCCGACATCGATCTTGAGATCGAGATTGGGCGTGCGCTTGTTGGCCATGCCTTTATGCACGGCATTGAGCACGGTGCGATCCTCGTCAAAGGCGCCGCGCACGGAGGTGGCGAACTGGCGCGAAACCTCCAGATCGTCGGGGGCGAAATTGCGCATCTGGAACCAGTAGTATTTCGTCTGGTTTTCATCGACCGGCGTCATGAAATTGTAGCTGTCCATGAGGAACACGTCCTCGTGCAGCGGCTTGTCCTCGCCGCCGGTGCGGGCCGGCACGAAGATCGCCTTGATGATGGCGTTGGAGGGGTAGCGCACCTCGTAGTGCTGCTTGCGGTCGCAATTGCCGGAGAATTTGAGGAAGGGTGCATAGAAGGGAGCCGGCGCGGCATCGACTACCCAGCGCCACACCGTCACGCCATCAGCGCCCACGGTGGTTTCGAGCGGCGCATCCTCCATGGCCTGGACACCGCCGAAGGAGGATTGATGGACCCACGATACATGCGAGGGGTCGAGCAGGTTGTCGGTCATGTAGAGGTAGTTGCAATCGAGCGCCATGGACTCGCCGCGATTGACGCCCCACGCCGGATCGCCCCAGTGGTCGACCGCGAAAATCAGCGCGGGATCGGCCTTTGCCGCCTCGCCCATCCAGACCCAGAGCAAGCCGTAGCGCTCAGCGATCGGATAGGAGCGGACGCAGGCAACATGTGGTATTTTTTCCGCGCCTGGCACCCGTGTGCAGGTTCCCGTGCTGTCGAAGGTCAGGCCGTGATAGCCGCATTCGACAGTGTCGCCTTTGATGCGGCCCATGGACAGCGGCAGCTTGCGGTGAGGGCATGCATCTTCAAGCGCCGCCACCACGCCATCGGTCCGGCGGTAGAGGACAATATCCTCGCCAAGTATCCGGGTTGGCACCAGCCTGTCGGCGACCTCATGGTCCCATGCGGCAACGTACCAGCAGTTTCGAAGAAACATGGCGTCCTCCCGAGCTTGTGAACGTTTAAACCAATATCTTGCGGGCCTGGGGCGACATAGGGCTTGCATCTGCGTTCTATTTTAGAAAAACTAAATCAAGCTGACCCCAAGATCGTTGCCCAGGTGAAGAAGACGCCCCCACTTCGTGCGATACAGGCCTTCGAGGCATTCGGAAGGCGTGGCAGCGTGACGGCAGCGGCCAACGAGCTCGGCGTCTCCGTCGGCGCGGTCAGCCAGCAGATCCGCAAGGCCGAAGAGGCCCTGGAGGCGCGGCTTTTGGAACGGCGCGGCAGGAGTGTCGCCCTTACCGCGCTGGGCCGCGTTTACCACGCAGCGGTTTCCGTTGGCTTAGAACACATTCGCGAAGCCCAGGATCTCATCGAACGGGCCCGGTCCGCGGACACTTTGACCATCTCCTGCCTGCCGTCCTTGGCCAGCAAATGGATCGGACCGCAATTGCTGGATTGGCAGGTTGCCCACCCAGGCGCGACCGTGCGGCTGGTCGGCGCCGAGACGGAGCCAAGGCTGGGCGCCGAACAAGTCGACTTCCGTATTTCGTACGGCACGAAATATCGTGATTTCGAGCACTACACCGAATTGTTCACAGACTGGGTGGTACCGGCCTGCTCGCCAACGCTGCTGGCGAAACATCCGGTCGGCAAGCCCGCCGATATTCTCGATCTGCCGCTTCTCAGCATCGAATGGGCCCGCGATCACCGCTCGCCGCCGACATGGGCGGAATGGGCCGCAACCATCGGCGAGGTGCACCGCAGAACATCCGGCGAAGTGGCCTTTTCCCTGTCGAGCGCGGCGATTGATGCGGCGGCCAACGGAAGGGGCTTTGTGCTGGCGCAACTGTCGATGGCCGGCGACGATATCGCGTCGGGCAGGCTCGTCGCTCCGTTCGACAAGCGGATCAGACTGCCGGAACCCTATTTTTTGGCTTGGGATCGGGCTATACTGGAGAAGTCCTTTGGTCCTGAGTTGCGAGCCTGGATTGTTTCGATTTCCAGGCAACTGGGTGCAACCTTAGCAGGACAGTCGAACACTGATCTGGAGATGCTGCGGCGATAGAGCCGAAAAATGAACATGAAAGGCACGAGTGTTTCGCGCTTTCCAGTCAGATAGCGACGCTGGTAGACCGAAGGACCACCCCATGAGCTTTGGGGCTGTCGCGTGCGGGTTGATAGCGGCGAAGGCAGGGATGATGTCCTGCCAAGGAAGATGAATGGCGAGCCGACAGCCACGTCGCCCACTTGCCAGGGCGTGCAACCATTTTCTTCGCGGTGTTGGGCCGATCATTGGACGAGAGAGCGCGCGCTGGACCGAGCTCTCCACCGGGCCAGCCGGCATCTATTCGCGGTCGGGCCGGCGTGACCGGTGGAAGCTCGGGAATTGGCGGGCAAGGCTGCCGTGCGTTGGATTCGCTGGTCACGGCATACTGGACCGACATTTGGCGTCTGTTGTGCAGTGGCGGGGCACGCCACCGTTCAGCGCCTGTCGAATGCAAAACGACGCCCGGCGGGCGTGCCAGACGTCAATTGTGCGGACCGTTGGCTAGGAGCGAAACGGCAGGTTCCCCGCATTAGATGCCGCCGAGTCTCGGCGGATGGTGGGACCTCAAGTGGCGGGGTTTTCGTTCATTTGAGCAAGGTCGTTCAGTGCTCGGGACATTTGCTATAGCAGACAAAGATCAGCACTGTTTGTCCGATTGTACGTTCATAACCAAAACCAGGACCCGGCTCGACTCTCATAGATTCGGTTCTACCATGTCTGTTAGCGGAAGTTTTTCAGGGCCTCCCCGGCTGTGAGTGACCATCGCGCTTCCGCTCCATGAGGAGGAAGCCATGACCGAACTCCACTCTCAACTCGCATCGCGTATCCAGAAGAACTCGCCGCATTGCGGAGGGTGTATGACCGGATTTGCCGAGAAAATGTGCTGCGTGAAGGTAGCCCGGACGCGGCGGAATTGAGCGCGCGAGCAATGTCGCTCTTCCGACACACCGGCGAGGTTTTTGACGAGGCTGCTTTCTACGAGGTGTTGCGTGGCAAGGGACGATGAACCCGGGTCAGCGACGCATCGATGAGCTTGTGCACGTTCACATGGTCCTTTCAGAGGACGGCGAGGCTCTTCGGGAGGAATGCCGTCGTAATCGCTCCTTCATGGCGGAATCGATAAGAGATTTGCTGCAGATCGTCGAAAAAGCGCACGAGGTTTCGATGAAGGTAAACGAGAAGATTCGACATGCGCTGAGATAAGCGTACCGTGCGTTGATCGGCGGTCAGTTTTCAGGGCACCGCCGGCTGTGAGCGATCATCGTGCTTCCGCCCCAACCAGGCAGGTGGCTATGACTAGCTCCAATCGACAATCGGACATTTCTGCCCAACCTATCATCATCCAAGAGCCTGTTTACAGGAATGAGCTCTTGCTGAGGATGTACCCAGCAGACCTGGCACTTCTGCGGCCTCATCTGCAAAGCGTGTCCCTCCCGCTGAGAACCCAGCTTGAGACAGCGGGGGCAAAGATCCAGGCGGTATATTTCTTCGAGAGCGGGGTTGGGTCGGTGGTGGCCGAACTGAGTTCGGCGATCGAAGCGGAGGTGGGCATCATCGGCTTTGAAGGGATGACCGGATCGGCCCTCATCATGGGGGACGATCAATCCATGCATGACTGCTACGTTCAAGTGGACGCCGATGCTCTGAGCATCGATGCTGGCCCGTTCGCCGCAGCGCTTGCAAAGAGCCCGACCTTGCGGCCTTTCCTCCTCCGGTACGTCCATTATTTTCACCTGCAGGCCAGCTACACCGGGCTGATCAATGCCCGACTGAACATCGTCGGGCGACTGGCCAGATGGCTGCTGATGTGTGCTGACCGCGTCGAACGGGAGCGTCTGGCAATAACGCATGAATTCTTGTCGGTGATGCTCGGGACGAGACGTCCGGGCGTGACGATCGCGCTCCAGACACTGGAGGGCCAGGGTTTGATCCGCTCAACGCGTGGGAAGGTCGTCATCCGCGACCGGGCCGGTCTCATCGAGACCGCGGCCGGCTCATACGGAAAGCCCGAAGCCGAGTACGCGCGCTTGATCGGGCAGCTTCACTGACACTGACGTGGACCATCAAATCTCCCGGGCAGGGCGCATCTTTCAATGAGCCGGTTCGCATCATGGGCCGAGATCGGGCGGCGTATGGTGAGCTTTCATGCTATAATCATTGCCGAAGGTCCCGCCTATCGCCGAGGAATTCTCCCGTTCATCATCGGGTTCGGCGCCCTCATGCCGGCCCTGGGTTTTTAGACTTAAGCTCGCCCCCGATCGTTAGGTTCCGGCCACTCTTCGGTCAAGTATCACCGCCAAGGCGCGCGATGAGGCCATTTTGACAACAAGCACTTCAATGTCGTTGGCGAGTTTGGTACTGACGACCCTGTGAACTTCCGCAATCGCATCTGCGAGCGAAACCGATGTCATCTTTGCGTGGTCATCAAGTAGATGACCATGGCTAGAACCACGTCAGCATAGATGTTCCGAGGCAGTTCGCGCATCACTCCCCCGACGGGATAGTCGCGCAGCGGAGGTCGGCTGGCAGCCTAACGCGCACGTCAAAACGTAACCGAACGAACGATCGCTATAGACGCCTAACAAGCGCAGACTGTCGAAGTCGCCTCAAAAGCAAGAACAAACAGGGATGGGGCGTTTGGGAGCGATCATCAGGCTTTCACCCCAGCAGGGACAAAGCCGATGTCTGCACAGTTAGAGATCAGATTCGCGTATTTGATGGGCCAACTTGGTCACACCGAAAGTATCGTTTCCAAGCAGGACATCATTGCGGGTTTGCTCGCCCACGAAGGCAGCCCGACTGCGGCCGCCGATGAATTGCTGGCTCGCATGCACCACTCGCTGCAACAAACCCGCCAGAACATACGAGATCTGGAGGTCTCGTGGCCGAAGTAAGGTTGGGGGGAAATGTTGACCCAGACGATCCGGCATACGAAGCCTCCGAGTTCGCTGCTAAACATGGTTTGACGATCAAGGCCGCAAAAATCATCATGGTTTCCAACGGCCCTTCGCGCGTGGCATGCGATGCAGCGGCCCGTGCATTTCTGGCGGCTATAGCCGCACGGCGGAGATGAACCAAACCTAGCCATAATTGTTCCATTGCTTTGACGTGAAGCGCTCGGGGATGCACACTGTTCCCATTCGGTCCTGCTCAATGTGGTGGGAGCTGACTGGTCATCGTTGCTGCGCGAGGCCAGGGTCCTGAAAGCGGAAACAATTGAGGCTACTTCTGCCTGCCGCTCAAACGCGCACAATAAGGTTTACCGTGCTGTCGAGGAACAAGTTACCAGACTGAGAGGTTGGGGCTATGGAGAAGGCGTAATTCACCATGGGCGACGACAACGACGACCGTCAGAGCGAGAAAGAGAATGAAGCAGTAGTGCGGTCAATTGTCAGAGAGACCGGCATCACCGAGGGTCAGGTGCGCGAGCTCATTCGCCTGATCGGCACCGACCGCAATTCCCTGCTTCGTGAGGCGCGGCAACTGCTCCGGCAACGCCTGCGTTAGGCCGAAGATAGGTGCTCAGAGCAAAGTTATCCGGTCATCTTCTGCTGCCCGGCCTGCCCATATGTGCATGATCGCACATTTGTAGATCAAGCAGGAATCGACGCTGCGTATCCTTCGGGAACAAGTTCCCATGCGGTTAAGGTGGAGATGCCAAGCGACGGTAACCATTGCTCCAAGCCCCATTATAATTGGTTGAATTACAAATAGCTGGGGTCTGGGATGCATGGGGTGTTACGGGCGAATGTTGTCGCCTTCAACAACCCCGGTTCGTCGGGCAATGACAGCGATTTCGACTACCAGGATTTTTTTGAAAGCGGCGCGGTTGCTCGATCTGATCAGCGCCGATGGCCTCATCTTCCATGCCACCAAGGCAGAGCTCCATCTCTTTGGCTATCCTGCCGAGGACTATGTCGGTCGCCACGTCGCCGACTTCTACCTCGAACGGGACTTGATCAACGACATTTTAAGCCGGCTCACCCGTGACGAGAAGATCACGAGATATCCCGCCCGTTTGAGAGCACGGGACGGATCCATCAAGCACAGGTCAGTTTTGCCATTGCCTGAAAGCTGACGATCGCAGGCGACTGCGCTGGAAGCCGTGGGTCAGCGGCCATCCGCCCGACGGCATTCAGGATCGTGCTGGCAAAGCCGCAATCAGCGAAGCAACAAAAGGGGCGGTTTGGCCGTTCTGATCAGTCGCATTGGCGGCTGGGGCATTCGAAGACATGACTACGCCGCAAATTTTGTCATTTGCCGTAACCTTCGTGATGATGGCAGCATTCGTGTGGGGTCGCTATCGATATGATCTGGTCGCGGCTGCGGCACTGTTGCTTGCTCTCGCGGTTGGCATTGTGCCTTTTGACGAAGCCTTCACCGGGTTCAGCGACGATATCGTGGTTATTGTCGGCAGTGCTCTGCTGGTGAGCGCAGGGATAGCACGCTCGGGTATTATGGAGGCCGCCATCAAGCGCTTTGCTCCGAAATTATCGGGAGTTCGGTCGCAACTGGCGCTGCTGGTGATCGTGGTCACGATCCTTTCTGCCTTTGTAAAGAATATCGGGGCGCTCGCTATCATGATTCCGATCGCCTTCCAGTTCGCGCGCCGGTCTAACATTTCACCCTCGATATTCCTGATGCCTATGGCGTTCGGGTCACTGCTCGGCGGTCTCATGACGCAGGTGGGAACATCTCCCAACATCGTTGTGTCCCGAGTGCGAGAGGAGCTGACCGGAACCGCCTTCACAATGTTCGACTTCACACCTGTTGGAGCTGCCATAGCCGCTGCCGGAACGATCTTCCTGCTGTTTTTCTATTGGTTGTTGCCGGTGCGCGAAAAGCTTGGCGGGTCACTGAATGAAGCCCTCGACATCAAGAATTACCTTGCAGAGGCTCGAATTGTCAGCGATTCCACAGTGCTCGGGAAAACCGTCGCAGACCTCATGAAGCTCGCCGGCGGCGATGCAATCGTGACGTCGATCCTGCGCAATCGCACGATGCGGATGACGCCACTGCCCGACGCGGTCCTCAAGGTGAATGACATCCTCTTGCTCGAGGGCGACCCAGAAGCGCTGGATCGCCTTGTCTCCCAGGGCAGGCTCAGTGTGACCGGGGATAGGGTCGGTGGTGACGACACCACCAACGAAATGGTCGCTATCGAAGCCGTAATCGGTGAAAGCTCCTCTTTGATCGGCTGGACCGCCCAGCGCCTTGCCCTTTACGATCGCTTCAATGTCAACCTCCTGGCTGTCAGCCGTCGCGGGGAGCGCCTCGACCGCAGGCTGGCCGAAGTCGAGCTGAGGCTCGGCGACGTTGTCGTCTTGCGGGGGAGTGCGGCGACGATGCCCGAGATACTTCGTGAACTCGGCTGCCTACCGCTGGCAGAAAGGGCTATCCTTCTTGGTAGCGTCCGCAAGGGTATCGTGCCGGTAGTAGTCCTTGCTCTCGCCATGGTGGCGACGGCGTTTGGGCTACTGCCAGTCTCCGTCGCTTTCTTCGCGGCCGCGGTCGCGATTGTGCTTTTCAAGGTCATTCCGCTCCGCGACGTCTACCAATCACTCGATGGGCCTATCCTCGTCATGCTCGCCGTTCTCATTCCAGTGAGCGATTCGCTACGCGGTACAGGAGCGACGGGAGTAGTTGCCGGCGAGCTTGCTAGACTGGGAACCCTCCTTCCGGCGTCCGGCGCACTGACGCTCATCCTTGTCGCCGCCATGGCCGTTACGCCATTCCTCAACAATGCCGCCACCGTCCTTGTCATGGCGCCTATCGCCGCCGAATTTGCTAGTGATCTAGGCTACAGGCCGGAACCGTTTCTGATGGCTGTCGCCATCGGCGCCGGCTGTGACTTTCTCACCCCGATCGGACACCAGTGCAACACGCTCGTCATGGGCCCGGGTGGCTACCGCTTCAGCGACTATCCGCGTCTGGGACTGCCCCTATCTTTCCTCGTAGTCATTGTTGCGGTGCCGATGCTTATGATCGTTTGGCCAATGAACTGACATCCGATATTCGGATGCCCTCCTCGGAAATCCCACATGACGCTACATTCGTGAATGAGGTCACCGCCGCGCAGGCTCGGGCTGCAGTTCAGAAGACGGGGGGCATACTTTGTGAGTTGTCCGCTTGCTCGGTCGTACCGAAGGCGTGATCCATGTCCCTTACAAGAACGCCATCACTGCCGCCCTGGTCCATCTCGGCCACCGTCCGCTGAGCTGGTCCGCCATCTCATGGCGCGACTTTCTATCACAGAGGCGCACTGCCGAAGATTCCGGCGGGGGTGCATCAGTTGCGGCTGCAGAAGCGCGAAGGTGGCGAAGGTGTTCGCGTGCGGCGTGCAGACCTTGCCGGCTGCTGGGACTGCCGCATCGTTCTGGGCCTTGGCCTAGGCGAGGGCGTCGAGCGGGACCTCATCGAGGCCACTGGCGCTCTGCGACATCCTGGAAGCGGAAGGGCTGGAGAGCTGGCCGAACGAAGGTGACCTGGGCAAGGGCATTCACCTGATGCCCCGCTGGAGGCGAAGATCACGCAGGACAGCGGCCGCCTTTTGGCCAAGTCGATCGCCAATCAGCTCGCTGAAGCGACGCCACCTGCTGTCCGCCGCGCCGTCAGCCCGAACAGGCCGCATCTTCATTGATTATCTCCCCAATGGGCTCGGCAACGCTCCGGTCGGCGCCTTCTCGCCGCGGGTCCGGCCCGGTTGTCCAATCGCCCATCCGATGACCTGGAGCCAGGTTGAGGGAGCCATCCGTCCAGGTGTCTTCACCATCGACCGTCCGTTCAGGACAGCCGTCAGAAAAGCAGGGTGAGCGCATCGCCGGAAACGAAAATCTCGCCGGGATTTCAGTGGCAAATAGCAAAGACGCGTAGCCATCCCGAACAACCGATCACGTCGTGTAATTGCCGGACCGGTCGAGTTCTATCCAGGCTGGCGCATGATCACTCGGCTTTTCCCAACCTCGCACGTCAGCGTCGACGCCGGCGTCGCACAATCTGTTCGTAAGTGATGGGCTGACCAGAAGATGATCCATCCGCAGGCCGGAACTTCGATCATAGCCGCCCTGATAGGCGAAGTTCCAATACGTATAGACGCCTTTCTCCGGATGGATATGTCGGACAGCATCGATCCAGCCGCCATCAAGCATCTGGGCATAGGCTTGCCGGCTCTCCGGAAAGTAGACTGCATCGCCTAGCCAACGTCGCGGCACCACGGCATCGATCGGGGTGGGCACGACATTGTAGTCGCCGCAGAGAATGCTGGGGATACCTTCCCTGAGCATCAGCTGGCCGTAGCTGATCAGGCGGTCGAACCAGCGCAGCTTATAATCGAATTTCGGGCCAGGAGCGGGATTGCCGTTAGGCAGGTAAAGGCAGCCGACGACGATCCCATCCACCTCAGCCTCGAGATATCGGCTGTGCGTATCGTCGGGATCGCCCGGGAGCCCACGTCGGCGCTCCAGCGGCTCTTTTCCACGAGCGAGTATGGCTACGCCGTTGTAGGACTTTTGCCCGTGCCAGATTGCGCAGTAACCGGCGTTCCTGATGGCTTCCGCGGGGAATTTCTCATCCGAGGTCTTCAATTCCTGAAGGCACACGATGTCATAGTCGGTCTGACCCAGCCACTTGATGAGCACGGGCAGGCGACCGTTCACACCGTTGACGTTGAATGTTGCGATACGGGTCATCAGGATCTCTCTCCAAAACTCTTCACGGTATTAACGTGAATGGCTCAGCAGTTGATCCCTCCACGTTGCACGGGAAGTTGCCAGTCGCCTTGTAGAACTTTGCGGCCTCGCCAATTTGCTCCCGCCGCTGGGCCGGCGCGCACATTGAAGACGGCGGGTCATCCAGCCTACCGAGTTCGATCCTCGCGACCCGCGCTGGTTGCGATCGATTCAATGCTTCCTGGATAAGGGAATGGGACGAACGCCCCGCCGCTTTTTTTGGCGGCGGGGCCTTGATCCTCAGAGCGGGCTGGCGTTGCGAATTCTGTCGCGCTCGGCCTTTATGTCGCCGTAAGGTTCGGCATCGGCATCGAAGCGGCTCCAGCCGTCGGCTTCATATGCGCTGCGGCGCTGTTCCAAATTGACCGAGTTGGTCTGCCCGAGAATGCGCTCCGCTTGCTCGACAAGCCCGTCGCTGACTTTGGCCGTCACCAGAGCGCCGCCACGACGGACGCCTTCGGCATACACATGGGCATCCCTTTCCGGCACGCCGGAATCGGTGAGCGCGCCGACGATCCCACCGGCCGCACCGCCCACGACTGCGCCGCCCACAGCACCGGCTGCCGTAGCAGCCAGCCAGCCTGCGGCCACCACGGGGCCGACACCCGGGATGGCCATGAGGCCAAGCCCTGTCAGGAGACCGCCGGCGCCCCCGATCACCGCGCCGAGACCGGCACCGCCGGCTGCATCCTCGGCAGCGTCAGAGCGGTAGCCATCGTCGTACCGACCATCTGAATTGTTGGCGACGATGCTGATGTCGCCATGCGGAACACCGCTGGCTTCCAGTTCGCCTACGGCATCGGAGGCGTCATCGTAATCGTCGAAAAGTCCGGTTACGGTCTTCATGGTAAATCTCCTCGATCTGGGTTCGGTTGGTCAGTTGGCGCCGGCAACGACGTTGCCCTGATAGTCGAGCGCCACCGTCGTGTTCTTGCCGTCCTTGGTTGCCTGGCCGCGCCAGATACCCTTGTCGTCCTTAGTCAACGCGGACACATCGGTGAAACCGGCGTCTTGGAGGCGGGTCTTGGCCTGCTCCTCGGTGAAGCTGTTGGCGCCGGGAACCGGGGCGGCGGGGTTTGTGGCGCCGGTCGTGGCTACGGCTGGCGTCGTAGAGCTCGTGGTGGACGCTGCGTCGCCCGTGGTGGCGATCTTCTCGATCATGTCCTTGTGCATTTTGAGCGTCGACAGCGTCTCAGCGGCGAATGTCTTCAACTGCGCATTGTCGCCGTCTTTTGCATAGCTCTCAAACAGCGTGACCGCTTCCGAATGCGCATCGCGTTGCATCTGGACATAAGGCTTGTCGACGGCGCCCTTAGCGGTCTTCAAGGTGTCGAGATCAGCCTTGCGCTTGGCGTCCAGTTCCTTCGGCAACGTCAGCTTCTGTTTGCCGGCGATGGTCTCAAGCTTGGCGTTGGCTGCGCCGTGGTCGTCGATCATCTTCTGCGCGAAATCCTTGACCGACTGGTCTTGAGCCGTGCCCTCGGCGATCTTGCTGGAATCAACCTCGAACATCCCACCGGCCGCAGCCTTGTCGACGAAGCCTTGCGCGCTGTCGGCGGCGAACGCGGGCAGGGTGAACGTCATGGCTGTGGCGGTGGCCAGGGAAGCCAGAATAAGGTGAGTTTTCATAGGGGCTTGTCCTCGTTGGGCACGGATGTGCTGTCGAGCTAACAAGCGTCAATCGGCTTTGTTCCGCTGCATGAGCGATTATCCAACCGACTAAAATTCAGACGTCCGCCGAAGCTGGTGCATTATTACCTTTGATCTTGGCCGGGCTACCCCACCGGACTTTCTATCCGCGTGCCGGTGTTCTTAGTGCTGACAGACACGCCAGCCATTTCAGAAGAAGCTCTGCCCGGTGGCATGTACCGCCGATGTTTAAAGCTTGGCCGGCGAAGTCGCCGAAAGCGGCCGAAGCCAAGCGCTGAACACCCGCCGCTGGGCGTCACTGCCGCGGGGTGACCGAATTCGGCTCGTGGATCGCGTATTTGCGCAATATCTGGCGCGCGTGCCTCGTCGCGGAAGAGGGGAACTTAACAATCGTCGACGTGTTTCGTCCGGACAACAAATCCGAAGGGAAAACTATCATGGACGCCGAAATCATCACGCGACATGCCGGGCCAGGGGCCTGCAAGGGTAAGGCTCGGGACACACGGGAGGCTGCTGCCAAACCCCTGTCAAAACGAACGACGGAGATCGAGACAAGGTGCACTATGACGGGGACGATAGACTTAGAGCCACGGCAGGACCGGAGCCAGTAATGGCGCCCCCCTTACGACGCCATTCCCAGATGGTTGCTTTTTGCGCTTCTGCCGCATGCCAAGAGCTAAGAGCCTCAGCCTTAAGATTTTGCGCGATTCCAGGCCTGGTCATGTTGTTGCGAAAGCTGGTGCGAGGAGGCTGCGCTTAGCAACGAGCTGAAGGGTTCATATCTTCAGGCCTTTTGGAGATCCGTGTTTTTATCCTTCATACGAAATGTTGGAAGTGAAAATGCCGAGAACTGAACGGTGGTTCCGCTCCGCGCGAAGCGTAGGAAGCGCATCAGGGCGGTTGTCTCATCACGCGCCACAGCCGTTTCACGTGGGAGGCAGACTGGCGACGGCCTTCTGCAAATTGTCGCCACGCCTCAGGGCGAACGCATGCGCCTGAGGGTTTCCCGGCACGCCGAAGGGCTGCATGCACGCGTTGCCATCGAGCGTTCCGGGGGCGTGATCGAAACGCTGCCGCTTATCCCGGGTCGATGGCGATCATCACTGGCTCGAAAGCCAGACAGCGCCGGCCGAGCCGCACGCCTTCACGGCAAAGCTGCATTTGCATGCGGGCGGACAGAGCGAGGAGCTACCTTTCACGATGACCGAGCCGGACGTGAAGACTGACCTCGGCCAGCACGATCCGAACCTCTAGAATCGGCACCGGAACTGACCGAAGGCGCTACGTCGTCAACCGCAGCAGCTGCCCTTGGCCGTGGTAGCCATATCCTTGAAAATCACGAAATCCTGGCCGTGGCCGCCGGCGCAGGCGACATTGCCTCTCCGAGAGGTGAAGCCAAAGCGTCAATTGAGTGCTGCCCATCCAGTCACAAGCATGAGGGCAAGCGTGACCAGCGCTCCAGAGACGTACAAGATTGTCCTGACACTGCCTCCCTTGGCAGCGTTTCCGCCACGCAGGTAGATTCCCAGATGGAGCAAGCGTATCGCCAGGTGGACCCACACAAGCGCCGCCAAAGTGGCCGCTCCAACACCAACCATCATCGCTAGCACCGCCGGCACGACGAAGGGCGCCAGTGCCTCGACCGAGTTCATGTGGATTCGGTCGATCCTGTAGAGCGGGTTGTCGTCGTCTGCCGGGATTACCGGTCCTGAAAGCGCTCCTGCAAATCCCTTGGACGAACCCGAGTAGACTGCCAACACTACCGATAGCAGACAGAGCGCGAGTAAGCCGAGGATGCTTAACCAATAGCCTTCCATGTTGTCTCCGCTCCGTGGAATCGCAGTGAACCAAATGGTATTTGCGAGTCACGCCCCTTGAACCGCAGAACGGGTCAGGTCCGAGGAGGGAAAAGAGCGTGGAACCGCTGCAGATAGAGCGGCCAGCCCTGATCGCCATCCACCCCACCGCGTACGCCCTCCCAGCCTTCGCCATGGCGTTCGAAATTCCGGTGCTCGATCTCAACCCGGGTACTATTCTCGGTCTCGGCGGTGAACCGGACTTCCCATTCGCTCGTCTTGTTCGGGTCGGTCTCGATCTGCCACCGAGGGCTGATGTCCCAGCTCAGAACCAGCCGGTTGGGCGGATCGTAAGTCAACACACGAGCCCAGCGGCACTCGCTGCCATCTACTCCGCGGTCGTAAACGTGACCACCGACCCGAGGTTCGAAGATCGTCTCTGCGATCGCCACTGCGAGAAGATTGTGCTCGCGAGGTTTGAACCTGCCGAAATCCTCGGTGAAGACTCTGAAGGCACGCGCGATAGGTGCCTCAACAACGACGGAGTGCTTTACGGGCGCGAGTGCAGGTTTCTTACTCATGCTGGTCCCCTTTTGGATGCTCGACGGCTAATTTGTAGCCCGCCAGGGTCTTGCTCCAGAACTGGTCGATTTCCGCGCGCAGCCTTGCCAGGCCGTCCTGATCGATACGGTATATGCGTTCCTTGCCAAAGCGCGTGTCGGCCACAAGCCCGGCATCCTTGAGTACCTTCAAGTGCTGAGAGACCGCCGGCCGGGTTACAGGCAGCGCATGAGCAAGTCCGCTGACCGAACAAGGCTGTTCGACCAACAGTTCGAAGATCGTGCGCCTCGTTGGATCTCCGAGCGCTGTCCAGTAGTTCGCGTTAGTTACCACTAACGCGAACTTAAATCGATGACCCCGACCTGTCAACCTGAAGTGGTGGACGCTGCAATGGGATGTTGAACCCCTGTACCGTTGCGTTGCTTGTCACGACTGCTTCGAGTTCACCGTCCGAAAGAGCGCAGGCGGCAAGATGCGTTCGGATCCTGCCCCAGGATCTCCGCCAGGGAGATTGATCGGTGGTAGGGTTGATGTCCATGGAACGATGCCTCAAGCGCTTGGTTGAGGGGCGTGTCGGGTGCGAGATCCAATGTGCGTCCGATTCTGGATATGAAACGACCTACGTCATGTTCGGTGCCCGATATACCATTCGATGGGAAGGCGAACCACCTAATACCAGGGCGCCGGTCCGGCTGCCGTTCGGCCATGCGTTTCATATCGCATTTGGCGGGAGTCGGTGTTAATCAGAAAGAGCTTAGTAGGAATCCAGTCAGACTGTTCGGCCAGTCGCAACATGTTTCGTTGCACTGGCTGAGGGAACCGGACGGGCAAGTGCCGAAGTCCCATCAGGGAGCGCCAAAATGACCCAGTCAAGCTCTCACGCCATCGGTGAGATCCAGTCCGACTCACACCGCCTTCAGGCCATGCTCGACATTCCACCGGATTTCGTCGAATTGCTCCCGGTCGCCGCCTATGCCTGCGATGCTTCAGGGCGTGTCTTATGGTTCAACAAGCGTGCCGTCGATCTGTGGGGCCGCGCTCCGCGCATCGGCGACGACACCGAGCTCTTCTGCGGCTCATACAAACTCTATTTCGGCGGCCAGGAAATCAATCGCGCTGAAACGCCGATGGCGGTCGCGTTACGCACGGGGGAGGCCATCCAGGGGGCGGAAGGGATGGTCGAACGTCCCGACGGCTCGCAAATCTGGGCGACGGTCCACATCGAACCGGTGAAGGATACGACGGGCGCGGTGCTTGGCGCAATCAACTGCTTCCACGACACGACGGAATTGCACCAGGCGAGAGCGAAGACCATGGAAGGCGAGGAACGCGTACGCGGGATCCTGGAAGCCATGCCGACCGCCGTCTATACCACGGACGCGGTTGGCCGGATCACCTATTACAACGAGGCCGCGGCCAAGCTCGCCGGCCGCGAGCCTTCGCTTGGCAGCGATGAATGGTGCGTGACGTGGAAGCTCTATTGGCCCGATGGAACGCCATTGCCGCACGATCAATGTCCGATGGCGTTGGCGCTGAAAGAGCAGCAGCCCAACAGCGGCATGGAGGCGGTTGCGGAACGGCCAGACGGGACACGGGTGCCGTTCCTGCCTTACCCGACCCCCTTGTTCGATGCTTCAGGCAGGCTCACCGGCGCGGTCAATGTGCTCGTCGATATCACCGATCGCAAGCGGACGGAAAGGCTTCAAGAGGAACTCGCACAATCCGATGCCAACCTCTCGGCCGAGTTGGAGGCGACCAGGAAATTACAGGAAATCGGTGCGGAACTGATTCACGAACAGGATATTCACGCGCTGTATCAAAAGCTCGTCGATGCGGCGGCGATGATCATGCGCTCCGAGTATGCCAGCATGCAGATGTTTTATCCGGACCGGGGTAGCGAAGGCGAGCTCCGCCTGCTGGCCTTTCGTGGCTTCAATGCCCAGGCTGCGGAGTTCTGGGAATGGGTGCGGATCGAATCCGAAAGCACGTGCGGTGTTGCCCTGCGCACCAGAAAGCGGGTGGTCGTGGAGGATGTTTCCCGATCGGACTACATGGCCGGCACCGAGGACCTGGAGACGTATCTACAGACCGGCATCCACGCGGTACAAACGACGCCCTTGTTGTCCCGCAGCGGACAGCTGCTCGGGATGGTTTCCACCCACTGGAACAGGCCGCACAGACCGGCCGACAGCGAATTGCGGCTGCTTGACCTGCTTGCCCGCCAGGCTGCGGATCTCCTCGAGCGCGCTAGCGCCGAGGAGCGCCTGCGCGATAGCGAGGAACAGTTGCGCCTTGCCACCGAAGCCGCTGATGTCGGACTTTGGGATGTGGATCCCGTCAACGACAGGCTCTTCTGGCCGGCCCGGGTCAAGGCCATGTTCGGCATTTCCGCCGAGGCCGCCGTGTCCATGGCGGACTTTTATGCGGGCCTGCACCCGGAAGACCGCGAACGCACCAAGGCGGCGTTTGCGGCTGCGCTCGATCCCGCAAGGCGGGCGCTTTACGATGTTGAGTATCGCACTATCGGCAAAGAGGATGGCGTGACGCGCTGGGTGGCAGCCAAGGGGCGCGGCGTGTTCAACGCCGGCGGGACGTGTATCCGCGTCATAGGCACGGCACTCGACATTACGGAGCGCAAGCGTCGCGAAGACCACCAGAAGCTGTTGCTGAACGAATTGAACCACCGTGTCAAAAACACCTTGGTGACGGTGCAGTCGATGGCGATGCAGACGCTTCGCAACAGCCCGGATAAAATGCAGGCGCAAAAGCTGATCGAAGCGCGGCTGATCGCGTTGTCGAAGGCCCACGACATGCTTACGCAGGAAAACTGGGAAGGCGCGTTCCTGCACCAGATCATCGAGAAGGCGATCGCACCCTATCGGGGTCAGTTGCGCGATCGGTTCGAAGTCGAAGGACCAGGCGTGTGGGTGTCGCCGAAATTCGCTCTGGCGCTTGCCATGGGAATGCACGAGCTCTGCACCAATGCGGTCAAGTATGGGGGCCTGTCGAATGATGCAGGCAAGGTCAGGATAGAGTGGACCGTGGCGGGTTTGAACGGCACTCGGGAGTTGAGCATTCGCTGGAGCGAAGCGGGTGGCCCTTCGGTCAAACCACCCTCTCGGCAGGGATTTGGCTCCAGATTGATCGAGCGTGGCCTCAAGCAGGATCTTGGTGGCGAGGTGCGGATCGACTTCGACCCGGCGGGTGTCATATGCACAATCAAGGCACCGCTTGAACGTGCTCGTGGGAGAGCGGAAGGGTAGTGGCATGGGGCGATCGGCGGGCAATGGGCACGATCCGGGCCGCGAGGTTCCGGCGCTGAAGGGCCTGCGCGTCCTTGTTGTCGAGGACGAGTCGCTGGTGGCGATGCTCATTGAAGACGTCCTTGCTGACCTGGGCTGCGCCCTTGCAGGTATGGCCTCACGCGTTGACGATGCGATGGACAAAGTTGCCACATTGGAGTTTGACGCCGTGATCCTGGACGTGAACCTCGATGGTGCCGACACCTACCCCGTCGCTGATGCCCTCACTGAAAGATCAATCCCGTTCATATTCGCTACTGGCTACGGCGCTGGGGGTATTCCGCAGAGCTTCCGCAACGTTCCCGTCCTCGGGAAGCCCTTCGAACAAGGCGACCTCGAACGAGCGCTCAGGGCTGGCCTGGTATCGCGCACCGATGGTGCTCCTGGGTGAATCGAGCGTTGGCGACGTGGCCCGCGTATCCGCGACGGACGCATTGGCCACGAGATCGCGAGCATATGAAACCATGCCCCCAGCGGCTTAGCTGTCGAGGAACTGCCGAACTTGATCTTCCCAACTTGAGCGGACGAATTCCCGGGCCGCTACGGGTGCTTCCTCCTCCATGCTCGATAAAATGGCCGTCACTTCCAAACCCGTCGACTGGCGGAATCGAAGCGAGGGGATCAGTGGAGGAACGGCCTTACTGATCTCGAGCATGCCACCCAGTCGTACACAAAGGCGACTGGCGCTGATTGCCGTCGTCCTCATGTCTTTTTCTACATGTTTCCGTGCCTTTCACCCGTGTGCAACTCCCAGGGCTGGGATATATTCGTTCCCCTTCTTGATGCCGTACTGTTTCTCCTCGATCTGATCACGGCAGCGTTGCTGTACGCGCACCATTCGGTTCTCGGTTCCCGATCGCTCAATGCCTCGACCGCCGCATCGAAAGCCGCACAATGCTCGAAACCGAGGTCCGCGCTTGGCAAAGCCGCCGAACCGCCAACGGCGCGCGAATCCGATGGATGTTCTCCACAGAGCAGGCCCGCGCCAACACCCTCGCTCAACGAGTCACAATCACTGTGACGGAACACCAGTTCGCCCGGAGAGCCGGCCAAGCCATGCGCGACAGTCCTCGCTGGCCGCCATTCCAACCTGGGAAGGCGAGGCGTCAACGGCGAGGCTCGCACAGCGGCAGCAAAGGCGGGCGCGTACTCGATACGTAACAGTTACAGAATTGCCACCAGCCTCAGGATCAGAAAGGATTGCAGCGCGGTCAGACAGCGACAGAAGAAAAATAGCCCCACCAAGAGCAAGACACCGATTTTTTCTCTATTTGTAGCTTCTTCTCGCCGAGAACGGACGCCTGCCAAATACCGAAAGCAGATCGTTAATGACATCTCAGTCGGGAATTGACCTCCAGGTCGATGCGTTGCGGTAGACAGGAGATCGGCATGATGGCGTTGGTTCGGTCGTTCCGTACATTAATTCTGGCGGCGACCACGGCCATGTTGAGCATCGGCGCTCACGCCGCCGATCTTGTCATCGCGACGCCCAACTGGTCGTCGGGAGAGGCGACGGCGAACATCCTGAAAGTCAGCCTGAAGAAGGAGTTCGGGCTGGATGCGGATGCCGTTCCGATGGGTACCCTGATCGCTTTCGCGGGGCTCAATACGGGCGAGGTCGACATCCATCCCGAAGTCTGGTTGCCCAACCTGGACAACCTGGTCAAGAAATACGCAACCGATGCAGGCACTGTCGCGATCAGCCCGATCGGTGTGCCGGCATGGCAGGGCATTTGCGCGACGCGAGCGGCTGCCGACAAATACGGCATCAAGGACATCTCGGACCTCAGCGATCCGAAGAAGACTGCATCGCTCGACACCGATGGCGACGGCAAGGGCGAGATGTGGATCGGCGCGGAGACATGGTCGTCGACCACCATCGAGCGCATCCGCGCCAACAGCTATGGCTATGCCAAGACGATGACGCTGCTGGAAATGCCCGAGGATGTCGGCATGGCGGCAGTGGATGCCGCCGAGGCCACGGATCGCCCGATGGTTTTCGGCTGCTATGCTCCGCATGCGGTTTTCAAGCTGCACGATATCGTTCGCCTGACCGAACCGCCCTTCGACGCCGCCAAGTGGAAGATCGTCCTGCCATCGGAGGATCCATCATGGCTGTCGAAGTCGAGTGCTGCGGTGGGGTGGGATACGGCGCAGTACCACATCGCCTACGCGACCGCTTTGCGCAAGAAGCATCCCGAGGTTGCTCGTTTCCTGGATCGCGTTGATTTCAAACCAGAGGAGGCGATCCAAATGAGCTATGCTCTTCAGGTTGAAAGACAGGATCCTTACGAATTTGCCGAACAATGGGTGAAGAAGCACGAGGATCGCGTAAACGGGTGGGCAAAGCCATGACTGCACGCTCGAAGGAAGTGGATCGCGTAAGGCCTTCAGGCTTCGCAGCGCGCGGACGGTCCTCGCGGATCGCGCTGCTGATGGCCGCGGGTTTCGCCGTTTCTGTGTCGTTCGCGTTTGCCGCGGGAACGCAGGTCTACAATCCGCAGACGAGGCAGTGGACCGACTACGATCGCACCAAGGCGTACAAATATTACAAGCTTCACAAGCAGGTGCCGGAATCGTTTCGCGAGCAAGTCGTCAAGTTCCGGACCGCCGAGCTGCCGGGCACGATCATCATCGACGGCAATCAGCATTTTCTCTATCTCGTCCAGCCTGGGCAGCAGGCAATCCGCTACGGCATCGGCGTTGGCAGGGACGGGTTTGGGTGGGCGGGGATCGTGCGTGTCGGCCGCACCGCGGAATGGCCGACATGGACACCCCCGGCGGAAATGGTCGCTCGCGACACCAAAGCGGCCAAATGGGCCAACGGCATGCCGGGAGGCCCCGATAATCCGCTCGGCGCGCGGGCGCTCTACCTCTACGAGGGTGACAACGACACAATCTATCGCATCCACGGCACGCCCGAACCCTGGACCATCGGACTTGATGTGTCTTCTGGATGCATCCGGATGAACAATGACGACATCGTCGATCTCCATTCCCGCATCAAGGTTGGGGCGAAGGTCATTGTGTTGATGCAGGGAGCGGCCCTTTACAAGGGCGTGTGAAGCGACAAGGCGGCATCGGAGAGGGAAAGCAATGTCGACGAGACAGCATGCACTGAAAAGATCGATTTCGGCGACCGCCCTTGGGTCGCTGGCGGCGATATTGAGCGCCTGCGTCAGCACGCCTCCGCCCACGCCAGATCAGATGTCTAGGACCAAGGTGGAGACCGCTCCAGCGGACCTTCAGCTGCTTTGCTCCAACGCGGTCGCCAAGGCGGACCGCATCGATACCACCAAGGTCCTTCCCGTCTCGTCCAGCAAGCTCGATTCGAACACCTATCAGGTCGAACTCGATGCCGGCGGCAAGAAAACAAGCTGCCTCGTCGACGCGGAAGGTAATGTCAAATCCATTCAGCCAGTTTGATCGGCTCGGTCGGGCACCGAGTTCCGGTCCAGCATGGCGGGCGGCAAATGGGACATGAGAATGTGAGCGACGCTCCGGCATACTGCCGGCCGAATTTTCAAGGTACCGTCAAGGTCGGCGAGGCTCGTGACGGTACTTTTTTGTCTTAAACATTTGTCTCAAACATTTGAACATGAAAGAGTATCCCTGCCGCAGGCGATGCGCGGGAAGTCGTGCTGTGACCGGCAGGTGTCACAGCTTTCCTATTCCGTTGTGCTGGCTTTTTTTCTGCGCCGATTGGTGTGCGACTGCGCGACGGCCATTTGCAACTCGGGTGTGATTCCCAACGGCGCATTCTCTGCCCCATGTGGGTCCTGCAGCCCCTGGACGTGGACGGTCGGAAACGGGAGTTCGATGCCCTGCTCCTTGAAAGCCTGGCGGAGGCGCAAAAAGAATCTGCCTTTCATGCTGAAGGCACCTCCCGGTCTGGTCGTGACCTTGACCCTCAAGACGATGCCGTACTCGCCGAACTCCTGTACGCCCTGCATCTTGATCGGTTCGATCACCCAGTGTTTGAATTCGGGATCTTCCGCCAGTTCGAGGCCGATGCGCTTGATCAGCTTGCGGGCGAAGTCGATATCGGTGTCATAGCCGACAGTGATGTTGAACTTGTCGGTAACCCAGTCACGGCTCTGGTTCTGCACAGCGCCGAGTTCACCGAAAGGTATCGTGAACAGCGGGCCACGGTGGTGGCGCAGCTTCACCGAGCGCAGCGAAAAGCTCTCCACCGTACCCCTGTAGCTGCCCGATGAAATATATTCGCCGACACGAAACGCATCATCGAGCAGATAGAACACGCCTGAGATCACGTCCTTGACGATTGTTTGTGCCCCAAATCCCACGGCGACGCCGACGACGCCGGCGCCGGCGATCAACGGGCCGATCTGGATGCCTACTGAGGCGAGCATCATCAGCACCGCCATCACGATGATCACTGCGAGCAGAATGTTCTGGATGACCGGCAAGAGGGTGTGCAGCCGCGCCTGATGCGAGTCGGGAGGTGGAACGTCCTCGTCGCCGATCACCTCGTGCGATGTTTGGATGCCCAGCTTTCGCTCGATCAAAGCCTTGATGATCGACCAGCCGAAATCGGCTGCGAGGGCAATGACCACGACATTGATCAAGCCGCGCAATATGAACATCGTCGTCGTATCGCTGTCGTGCATGGATTGCATGTTCAGGCCCCAGACACGCGCGAGAAAGTAAGCCGCCGCCAGGATGAAAATCATTCGGATTGCGCGATCGATGACGGCGATCGTCACCGCCGGGATCGTCGGCCGGCCAGCATCTTCCGAACCGGGCCGCAGGACGAAATTAACCCCGCGCTGCGTCAGCACGATTGCCAAAGGCAAGAAGAAAGCGGCGAAGGTAAACCAGAAGAGTATATAAAGGCCGGCATTGCGCTGCAGGAACAAAACGACGAAATAAGCAGTCAATAGCCATGTCGCTGCCGTGCGACCGTTGTGGCGCGCACCGTCGCGCTGCGTTCTTGGCCGACGCCAAATGGCCAGCAGGAATAGCAACAGCAGGATGAAATCGGCGCCGACGGACAGGACCACCATTCCGTCCTGGTCTATGCCGAGACCCGGCAAGAGGACAAACGCGGCGCCGAAGAAAGCGAAAACGCCGACGATCCGGGGCAGCCAATAGGACCAGTAGTCAGCCGTTTCGTTGGTGATTGGCAGGGCACGAATCTCAACGGCGTTCTCGACGTTCATGAAGGAAGGGACGAGCATGGCCATCACGTACAGGCGCACACCCCATGTAACGACCGCCGCGATCAGAAATGTCAGCACAATCTCGCGGATCAGCATCGGCCAGTCGAACAGCATGAACGCGCCGGCGCTGCCCAGTGCGAACGAGACAATCAGCATGCTGGAATAAAGCGTGCGGCCGCCGATCTTCTTGGCCCGCCCGATGGGCGTATCTCTGGGTTGCGCAATGATCCAAAGACGAAATGGACGGGTGAGCTTGTATATTGCCCAGGTGAGCGCCAGGCCGGCGGCGATAAAGATAGCAATCAGCACCAATATGCTGACGGGACCCTTGCTGGACATATCGTCCATTGTCTGGGCCCGGACGCGCGCGAACTGGCCCGGCAGTGTGGGCACGGTTCGCACGATTTTCTCGATGTGACGCTTGATCCGATCGAGCGTCGAGGATGCCATTGTATTCATCTGGCCCGGTGCGGCCACGGCGTCGGCCGGCGGAGCGCCAGCCGCAGCAGGCGCTTCCGTTGATCCAGCGGCCGGATTTCGTTGCTCGGCCACCCAAGCCTTCACCGATGGATCGTCGAGAAGCTCGAACAGCTGTTTGACCTTGTCGGGCGCGACGGCAGCCGGCGACTGCGCCTGTGCCGGGCCAGCCAGCAGGAGGGCGATCCCAATGACGAGCGGCCCGGCAATCAGGGCAAACATCGTTGTCAGGCCTCCGAGACGCCGTGCCGGGCGCGCCAGGTTGCTGGCTCCCAATCGTCGATTCATGAGCAACATCGTGCGGTAACCCTCCGGTCAGATCGGCCAGCAAGGACAGCTATGTCCGTCGTTGCTCCTACCTTGAACAAGCCATGTTGGGGTGCAAGTCTCATCGTTCCTAGCTGGACCGTCGGGCAGGGTATCTGGCGATGTTTATTTGGCCGCCGGGGCAGGGCATTCCGACCTCGGCCCAGGCCTCCAGCGTTCTACGCGCGGCGGGACCGACTCGCCCAACGGAGTTACCTGAGCAATTCTCATCATCGCTTCTTTCCTCCTCGCGATGGACCCGGGCTTGCTCCCGACTATTGCGTGCGGCGATCCGTGCCCTCCCGCCTCATGGCTGTACGTTAGGGTCGCTGCTGAAGATATCGTTGATCGGCGTCGGTTGGACAGGCACAGCTCTCGGCTGGAAGGCCTTGACCGGCGCGGTCACAACGGTTGCGACAACATTGTTGGCTGTGTTGACGGTTCCCAGAAGGACCGCACCCACGCCTTCGCCGAGACTTACGTCCGACGCCGTCAACGTCTGGCCCGTAACGAGGCGTTGACCAATCAATTGGACAATCGCGGGGCTTTCGGCGAATTTGCCATGGTTCAGGCTGTCGCCCGTCTTAAGCTTGGTCAGGTCGATGACGGTGATGCCGGCTCGCTGCAGGGCGCTACGATAGGGTTCTTGTCCCGGATTTATCGCGCCAACCCGCGTCACGCCGCCGGAGATGAGGCTAGACGCGGCAAGCGCCCTGTCGTCCTGGGAAACGAAGATCGTGAACTTGGGATGGCTGCTTCCCATCTCGGTCCATTGCCGCGCGAAGACGTTGACGTCGAGATCGGGCGAAGCGAGGATTACGTTGTGGATCTTGGAAGGCAGTTTCCCTTCGCGGATCGCCATTTGCCTGAGCGACTCGACAGCCAGCCAGGTTCCCATCGAATGGGCCATGAGGGTAACATCCTTCACGGCGGGGTCGGCGACGAGCGCCTGCAGCGTCCGTTCCAGTGCCGTGCGCGAAAAATTGGTGCTTTCCCGATCGTATTCGTAGTCAAACAGGCTGCCGCGAGAGGGCCAGGTGAACAGGATCGGCGCGACATCCGCACCGGAGTCGTGAATTATCTGGGCGAAACGGAACACGGCGTCCGAATACTGGTTGTTGAAGCCGTGCACGAATACCAGCACGTGACCGTTGTGCCGGCTGGTTCGAAGCCAGTTGCCTGCGTCGCCGATCGACTGGGGCTCAACTGAAAGAACCGCAAAGTTCTTCCCCGGATCAGCAGGAAGCCTCGCTGGCCACTGCACGTCCCCGGCTTTGCGGATGTTGTCCGGCGGGATGGAGATAGCGATCCTGTCGAGGGAGACGTTGGGGCTGCGTTCGCCTGAAAACAGTGTGCCCGGATTTCCCGAGGGTTTGCGAGTGGTGGCGACCAGCATCGTGACCGTCGAAGCGCTGGCAGGCGCAGCCGCGGTTACAGGCTTCATAATGCCCTCATGCACCCCCGCGCAGGCAGGCAGCGAACATGACAACAGAAGCAAGCAGGCTCGCCGCCCGAAGGCCATCCACGAAAAGGGACTCGTCGCGGCCTGACGAAGGGAACCAGTGACTTGATCGGAATGGGCAGCGACCGAGCCCCGCCCACGACCAGGAACAGCGGCCAACTTCCTGATTGGCGAGCGGCAATCTTCCGCGCCTTGGCCCAGGCCTTTCGCTAAGTGCGACATTCAGGGTTCGCACTTGTAGTAGATGACCGACATCTCGGGGAACTGGGGATCGAAGCGCTCGAAATGCGTCTTGTCGATGACACGGAAAGATGCCGAAAAGCTGCTGAACAGGACGGCATCCGAACAACTCAACCGCACGGAGAAATGGTCGTCCTTCTGCAGGATTTTCTCGGCCGTGCATGTGGTGTTGGGCCCGAGGATCTTGCTTCCGGAAACGATGATTCCGGTCGTCTGCGAAGAACCTCGATCCTTGTATTCATAACGCTTGCCGGTCTTCTTGAAGGTGTCGGCGCATCCTGTCCCGTTCATTGTCCATGCGCCTTGCAAGGCTTCCATGGAAGCGGCGGCAGCATGGCCTACGCCTCCGGTCAGCAAGGCGACAAAGGCGACTGCGCTAAGAAAAGGTCTCTCGATCATGCTCTCACCAACCTCGGCATTTCAGGTCCTCTCTAATAGAGTTGTCAACGCTGAGGGTTTTAATGCCCCCTGCTCGAAAGCGTTGGTGCTCCGGGGCTCTTAGCGCCGGAACCGATGCATTCCGCCGCCGCGAAAGCCGCCGCCGCCATGGAAGCCGCCGCCTGAGAAACGGCTTCTGTTGAATTCCGGATGGAACTCCGTGCGGCGGGCAAGCGACCGCTGATTGCCGGCCAATCTGCCTGCACGGTCGATGCCGAGGCTTGCAGGCGCTGCAGGGCGGGCATGTCGCTGCGCCCGCGGTGCATTGCCTTCGCCCCGGGGCCGGTTTTTGACGGCGTCGGCAGCGTTCGGATGATTGGCGGCAATCTGCTGGGCGGATTTTCCGCCGATATCGGTGTCCGGCCTGCGGACGGGCTGCCAACCGCCATCGGTATGCTTCTGCCACTGGCCGTTCTCCTTGCGGTAGACATTGCCGTCACGGCCGGCATAGACGTCGCCACCTCTGCCTTCGGCTACAAAGCCATGATTGCCGTTGGACGTGCGCCAGCGGGCCGCTTCGCCGCCGGCGGCCGTCGACCCCCCGCTGA
The DNA here is from genome assembly GCF_040318635.1 of Mesorhizobium sp. M1066. Lineage (NCBI taxonomy): Bacteria > Pseudomonadati > Pseudomonadota > Alphaproteobacteria > Hyphomicrobiales > Phyllobacteriaceae > Mesorhizobium > Mesorhizobium sp. M1066. The sequence goes on along the minus strand of NZ_JAMYMR010000003.1, from coordinate 212,792 downwards.
TGCGGGCCCAGTCCGAGCCGCGCTTCACGCCTGCGGTTCCCCAGGAGCCGTATACGTTGGCGCCGCCACGGGCGAACGCGCCGGTGTCGGTTCGCGGGTTGTACGCCGCGACGAAGCCTCGTTCACCTGCCGGGCCGGCGATCGCCGCGCCGCGCGCATAGGTGCCCGTCCGAGGGTTAAAGCTCGCGCCGCCAATGATGCCGCGATAAGGGCCGTAGGCGTAGCCATAGCGGCCGAACGCCCCGCGCGCAGGATTGTAGAATGCGCCCACGCCATAAGTGACCGGGCGGGCATAGTACGGCCAATAGCCGCCCTGCCAGCCGTAATCCCAGTAGGCCGGGTAGTACCATCCCGTGCCATAGACCACCGCATCCCAGGCCAGATAGGCGCCGAGATAGCCGAGCGTATAGCCGAACCAAACGGCATCGCCTTCAGTCCGGTAGATCCTCACATATGTGGCATTGTAGACGGGCGAGGACGGCGGGATTTTGTAGATCTCGTCCGGCACCGCCTTGGCGACGCTGAACGGTCCAGTGGGACTGTCGCCAACGAACCAGACGCCATCCTTGAGCACGAAATATTTCCTGCCCGCATGGATAACGGTCTCGTTGGTGTTCACGGCATAGGTCACCAACGTGCCGTCGATCGGTTCGAATTTGGGCTCACCGCTATAGGCGACGTCGACGGTCACGGAGCCGTCCGTCGAAACCCTCGCCATCTGAGGGATGTTCGCCTTCAGCCGCGCTTCCGCGTTCTCGGATGTGCCGGGCACGGACGCGCGAACCGATGCATAGGGCGCGTCGATTGGAATTTCCTGGAAATCCGTCGGCAGGCTTGGGGTGGCAAAGGTCCAGGCACCGTCGAGCGACTTCGCCGAAAACCACCTCCCCGACAACAGAACGTACCAGGCGCCTGTCTGCTTGTGGAAGAAAACCTCGTTGTCGCTGTTGGATGCCCACCGAAGTCCTGTGCCCGGAACGGCCTCGAGCGCCGGCTCGCCTTCGAACTGGATCAGCTCGGCCGGCTCTGCCGAGTAGACTACCTTCGGCGCCTTGCCTTCGGCAAACCCTGCGGGCGGGATTGCGGCACGAGCTTCCTTCCAGTTCTCCTCGTCAGGGAGCTTCGAGAGTTGATCGGGCAGGTTAGACGCTGGCTGCCAGTCGCCCGAAAGGCTGGTGGCGGTGAGCCAGGATTTCTCGTCGCGCAGATAGTAAGCACCGCCGGCGTCGACCTTGAAGAGATCCCAGTTGGTGTTCACGACGAACGACAGTCCGTTCACGCCTTTCAACGGCGCGTCGACTTCCTTTCCGTTGGTCTGCAGGAGGATCGCCGGAACCTTGCTGACGAAGATCGGTGGCGGATCGGACTTCAAGTCCTTCACGTCATCCATCCTCTGGTAGCCGGCCAGGCTGGCGGTCAGTTTTTCCTCCGCCAGCGTCACCGTGCCGGTGGGAAGCAATTTGCCGACTTCGAGCGCCAGGTCGGCAAGCGCCTTTCGGTCGAGACCCGAGAAATCGAGTTCGGTCGCCTTGATGTCGCCGACAACGACTTCGCCCGTGTCCTGGTCGGCTATCGTGGTTCCAGAAAGGCCGATCACGCCGAAGATCGGCTTGGCGTCCTTGGACGCCTTGTATTCCGTGGCAACCAGCGCCTTCAGGTCGGTGAAATTGTCCCAGCTCGTCACCTGGGGTTGATAAAGAACGATCTCGGCGCCCTGGTCCGTGGTGTAGGAGCGTGGCCAACCGGGGCGGCCTGAATCCGCTTCGATGACATATTTGCCGCTGACGAACCCTGTCTTGCCCTTGTAGGTGGCCGCGCACCAGCCGCCCGAGCCGTCGCATTCGGCGAGGTCGATCCTGGCTCCCTGCGGTATCGTTCCGATGCTGTTGTAGCCCGTGCCCGGTCCTGCGCGGAAACTGATTTTTGCCGTGGTGGTCGCCGGGCCGGCGACGACGGGCGACAGCACCGCGCCTTGCAGGATGAGGGCCAGAAGAAATTTGCGCATCTGCCGTTCCTTTGGCTTAGGGCAATCGCGCAGAACTGAAATGCGCTGCCATGATTGATTTGAGCAGGAAGCTTTCCTCTGGAGAGCCTCGCTCCACTTCAGGTTTCAGGAAGGAAAGACCACTTTCCAGTCCCGCCTCATGTCGGCGACGGCTGCGCCGTGGGGAACTTCCATTTGCCGCTCAGAACCTCGGCTCGCGGCCTGTACAGGCGGACCATGTAGTTCCAGTCCGCCATGATAGGCAGGCAATTCGGGATTTTGCCGTCACAGCCGCCGAACTGGATAGTCACCGAACCGTCGGAGCCTTTTTGAGCCGTGATGCTGTTGAAGCTATAAGCCTCGAAAGGGTTCTTCTCATAGTACCCCTTGGCATCGTAGAGACTAACTGACCAGAAGCCGTCGACGGGGACGTTCTTCGCTGTCAACTTGTAGACGGTTTTGCCGTCATTCTTGGGCGGCGTGACATTGAGGTACATCGCCTCCTTGTCGGGGTTGCCGCCCCAGGCCGAGGCCGCTCCTATCAGCCGCCGTACCGGGTCGACTTGCGCTTTCGTACCGAACATCCGGTTCGCGTCCGGCAGCGTCGAAGCTAGCACGAGGAGCGCCTCGCGGACTTTTTTCTGGCTCGCTGGATTCCAATTCGGAACCTCGAATTTACCGGCATCTTTCTGCTCGATTTTGATCGCATCTTGCAGCGTGTGAACCTGCTCCACGTCCTTGGCATCCGCCGGATCGACCAGCGTGCGGACAGCCACGACAGCGTAGCGCGTGCCGATCTGCTTCCTAGTCAGCGTGTGTTTGCCCTTGCCGTAATAAACGGCCGGCGTGTACTGATCCTCGTTGATGATTTGCATCGACACGAAGCGTTTGCCGACCTCGGGTATCGTGACTGTCGCTGGGCCTGCATCGAGATCGAATATGGCTGCGGAATACAATGTGTCGCGGTTGAGCCGGACCACAGTCTGATTGTCGACCTCCGCCGGCTCGCGGCGATGCACAAATTTGCCGAGGCCGCCGTCCTTGACGATATTACTGAAATAGAGGTCCGACTCGGCGCGGACGAAATTGTCGGGCGTGACCGGCACAGCGTCGGCGGCGAAGGCTTGAACCCACGACATGGCCACAAGGGTAGTCGCAAGAAGGAGGCGGGGGCGAAGCGTATTTCTCACGATGACATGTCTCCGATTGAATGAAGATGCTGCTTGCGTCTAATTGGCGACCGCTGTCACCGCGGGTGGCGCCCATTGTCCCTTTCCAACCACGTCCTTGGGAACGTAGGTCCGAAACGTCAACGAGAAGGGTTTGCCCGCTGTCGACGGCAACCAGTTCGACTCGGGGATACCGGCGATGGCTTTCGGTCCGATGCCGATCTTGAGCGAGCCGTCGGCTCCCTTCTGAAGACCGGAATGATTGTTGAAGTTGTAGCGCTTCAACGGATTCTGCATGACGCGATAATCGGGCACACCGACGAGAATCACCGACCAATAGGCGTTGACGACGTCGTCGGGGAGGCCATCGGCCAGAAAATGCATGACATAGCTCTTGCTGCCGTCCAGTTCCTTCTCCTCGGCATCGCGCGTCGCGACGAAGTAGATGACTTCTTCGGTAGTGTTGGCCCAGATGCCGGCATAATTCACCACGGCCCGAAGCCGGAAGTCCGAACCGTAATTGCCTGTCCTAGCGCCGCCCACCCAATGATTTCGGTATGGCGCGCTCTTGGTAAAGGCGAACACCTTGAACTCGGGTATGATTTTTTCCTTAAGGCGCTTGTCCACCTCGGAGCGGGCGTCGGCGCTGCTCGCCACATAGGCCGCCACCGCTCTGACGGTCTGCTGCATCTCTGCCGCAACCGGCGATACGTCGAGCGCGCTCAAGAAGGCGGCGTCGGCGTGATCGAATATTTCGGCGCCGAGTAGCGACTTGTTGTCAAAGTCGGGGATCTTCGGCGGCGATTTCACTTCGATCTTGCCGAGCGGCGTTGTTTTGAACGCCTTCTGCAGCTTCACCGCTCCATCGGGATCGCCTTTCAGTTCGACGCGACCAAGTATCTTGGCTTTCATTGAATGCAACTCGATGCGGGCGGCATCGGCCGGTATTTTCGCTTTGGAACCGGGGGCGACAAGGGCGAACTTGCCGTAGGGCTTTGACGGAAAAGTTCGCTCGTTGATGTTGGCGACGACCTCGGCCCACTCATCAAGAATCTGCGCTGTGTAGTAGCGCCCCTGCACCTCGGGCACTTCAAGCAGGACAGCGGTGTCGTCGCTCACGGCGATCCAGCCTTCGAGGTAGGCAACGTCGAAATTGGGATTGACGAAGTCTGCAGAACCGAGCGGATTGTACTTGATCGTGTTGTACGCAAAGGCGGGCGCGTGGGCATCCATGTGCTCCTGGCGGATCACCAGCATGCGGCTGAGAAGATATGCATAGGCATCCGACAAAGTCTGATTGTCGGGTGTCGGAGACGCGGAAGCGGACCGAGCACTGGATAAGGTATATAACGCCACTAGGGACGCGGAAGACAACAGGGACAGGATTTCTCGTCGATTTATTGCCATTGTCGGTTCCTAGTTGGCTCGATGCAAAGGTGTGTCTTGCCCGCTGTCATACCAAGCGGGACTTGAAAAACCTTGGCGTCCGTTTCGCTTCAGGAAGGAAAGACCACTTTCCAGTCCCGTTTCATATCGGCTACGGTCCAGCCTTTCTTCGCGGCCTCGTCCAATGCCTTGTCCAGCTTGCCGACGGACGAATTGCGATCGTATGCATACTCGCGCTCAGCGTCGGTGTGGTGCACCAGCCCCATGAAGCGCAGACCTGTTCCCGACGCCGTCCATTCCAGCATCTGCTGGTCACCGTCCGAATTGCCGAAGGCGAAGATAGGCCTGCGGCCAATGAAGCGGTTGATCCCCGCCGGCTTGCCGGGACCGTCGTCGACGAACTCGATCTTAGCCTGCTTGACCAGCATGGGCGTCCCGTCGGGCTGCATCTTGTAATGGGTGACTCCTGACGAGCCGACGATCTGTTCCGGCGGGATGCCGTACACCTCTTCCATCCACGGGCGCATGAATTCGACCCCGCCACCGGACACGACGAAGGTCTTGAACCCGTTCTGTCGCAGATACGCCAGAAGTTCCAGCATGGGTTTGAACACCAATTCGGTGTAAGGACGGTTGAACCGAGGGTGCCGAGCGCTACGCGTCCAGTCGATGACTTGTTGGGCGAACTCGTCCGTCGTCATGCCGGCATGCGTAACCTCGACGATTTCGAGCAATCCCTGCTCGCCCGAACCCATTAGGGCTTGCATATCGCCTGAAATGACGGCGCTGAACGGCAGCGTGTTTTTCCATTCCGGATGCTCCGGCGCCAGCGCCTTCACCTGGTCGAGCGCAAACGCCAGCTGAAAATAAAATGGCTGTTCGGTCCACAGGGTTCCGTCATTGTCGAAGGTGGCGATGCGCTCCGAGGCCGGGACGAATCCCGGCCCCCCGGGGACCGTCGTACGTCTGACGAAGTCGAGGATCGCAGCTTTCGCCGCACCCTCGTTCCAAGACGGCAGCGGATCAGCCTGTGCCTGTGCCGTCGCGCGGGTGGCCACCGCCAGACCGGCTGCCAACATGCCGACGATCACGGCGCGTCTGTCGACCATGGCAGAACCTGTCTTCATGGTCATTGTACGATGACTTCCACATAGACCCCGCTGCTCCGGACGTAGTAGACGCCACCGCAATTGTAGTAATAGGCGCCGTAATACGGACCGTAAACGCAACCTGCGGGTAGAACGGCGAGCCGCCGGACCGTCCGGCGGGCGGTGCGGCGGGCGGTCCTCCGGGCGACGCCCGCGTAGGAGAGGGGCGTCAGCGGACGGCCGATCCTGGCTTCGGCCGGAGTGCCAAGGCTGATGCTGGCCGACATTGGCTGATCCATGTCGATCCGGAGGTCGCCGAACAGGAAACGCTACGGCCAGGCCGAGCGCCACATATCTTGATCGGATTGTCATTGCACATCCTCCTCTTTCGGCGCCGGCAGTTCGTCGATCATCTCCAATTGGCTGAGGTCGACCTTCTTGGCGCTGCCCGCATCGTGGAAATCGAAGGTGGCGGCTGCCGCTTCGCCGCCGCTCTTGAAGTCGCGGATTTCGAGCGTGTATTGCGGCGCCTGGGAGGTGTTCTTGCTGGTGATGACATAGCGTCTCGGGATCGGCTTCGGGCCGTCCTCGATCCAAATTTGCCAATCCACGTCCGGCGTGCGGAACGCCAGATACTCGCAGGGCACGCCGTCGATATTGGCGCTGGAAATGTGCTTGGCGTCGGTAATGCCGTCCAACAAGGAGTCGGCGATGTTCGGGGACAGCAGGTCCGCTCCGGGAGGTTCCACTCCGGCGTCGGCGAGCCGGTCGGCGAGGTCCTCAAGCGTGCCCTTGGCTTCTACCTGCGCGTAGGCATCGAGATTTTTGCCGAACACCGTCAGCATTTTTCCGTCGTAGACCATCTCGACGTCGGCAAAGCCGCCGGTGCGCGTGACCCTGATCTTGTCGGGACGGCTCACATTGACCGTGCCGGAACTGACGAATTGCAGTTTCTCGAAATCGGCTGAGACGGCTTCGACCGAGGATTGGTAGGAGAAGGAGAAATTCTGCTGCGCACCCATGTAATCGGACATCGCCTTCAGCAGGTCGCGCGCGTCATCCGCGAACGCGTCGCCGAGCGGCACGAAAAGAAAGGTCGCGGCGAGAAGCCCGCCGCGCATGCCCGCTAGTCGCTTGGGATATTGCCGATGTGACATGATGTTCCTCCGAAGCACATGGTTGGGACCGTGGTCGTACAAGCATCCGAGTGCCAGGCCCTGGCTGCTCTTGGTCGCTCCGCCGACGCAGTCCCTCTCAGGCCATGTCGGGTTCCAACAGGGCCGCCTCAGGGCGGACAGGGCATCTTCGGCAGTGTAGAAATTGCTGATAGCGGCACAAGGTTGATAGGCTGCACATACCGCTACGAAACGGTAACAGCCGCATCTGCCCACAGCTTGAACCGATGCGGTCTCGGTTTGAGGCCCGAACCGGCGACCAGGCATCGGATGTCTCGAATGTCTGGCCGGCTGCAGAAAATTCCGCGCCTACGCCGTGCTCGAGAGATCGAGCCTGCTGGGCGCAAGCCACCCAAGATATTCCTGATGTAACAGTAAAGTGCTGGCGCTCGCGCCCCCGCTGGAGTGATGTTTCTGGACCATGTCTCATCGGCTCCAGTGTCACATGTGGCTGGAATCGTTATCGCTCTTTAACCTGGTTCTTTAACGTGGCTTGAAGTCCAATGGCCATGAGTGCGCAAAACGACCGTGACCATCTCGGCTTGATCAAGCTCATGCTGAAGATGCCGGCGTTGCGCGGCCGGCTGCAAATCCTGAGCTCCACGAATCCTGATCTGCTCAGCCTGTGTGGCGCCTTCGAGGATGCCAGCGCGATGCTGGAGCGCCTGAGAAGGGAAAAGGGAAACTTGAACCGCGCCGTTCTAGCTGAATACGAAGAGCTTTGCGTCGAGCTGGAAAACGACATTATCCGCATGTGCCAATGAGAGCAGCTTGTTCTGATTGTCGGCAGGGTTGTCTACCCTTCGCGAGCCGACCCGGCCATTGTAACTGTTACGTACTTCGCATCCCGGCGTTCTGGTCCAATTCTATAATGCTCAGAAAGTCGGAGCACAGGAGAGGGGCCGTCGGTGGGGATATTCATGAAACGCGTTGGTCTGACGGTCGCGACGGCGGCGGCCGTTCTTTGGGTGCGGGCCGCTGCCCACGCGACGGAAGCTGCCATGGGCCGTTATGTTACAGGCGTCTTCACGACACCGCTTGCCGGCATTGTTCCTCCGGCGCCAGGTTTCTACTGGAGCAGCGCAAACATGTACTACAGCGCCAGCGCTGGTGCTGACTTGCACATTCCAATAGGCAATCAGGTTAGCTTTGGCCTCGATGCCACAATCGTCGGCACGACGTTCACCGGCCTCTGGGTACCCAGTGTAGAGATAGCACCTGATACGACACTTGCCCTCAGCATTTCAATTCCTGTCCAGTATATGGAGGCCACTGCCTCGCTGGGCGCGATTGAGAGCAAGGATCATGACACGGCTCTTGGCGATATCATGTTCGCGCCGACGCTCGGCTGGCATTCCGGCAAAAATTTCTTGTCGGCCAGCCTGCGCATTTTTGCGCCGACAGGACCTTATGAAGCCGGCCGGATCGCAAACATCGGCATGAACTATTGGACCTTCTCGCCGACGCTTTCCTACACATATTTCGACATGTCCAGGGGTCTTGATTTCTCGATGGTCGGCGGCATCGATATCAACACAAGAAATCCCGACACCGATTATACCAGTGGGGCCATGGCGCACCTCGATGCCTCGCTGATGCAATATCTGAGCAAGGAACTAGCGATCGGTGTTTTCGGCTCGGTACTTTATCAGTTTGAGAATGACAAGGGGCCGTTGGCCGATCAGCTCGATGGATTCAAAGGCCGTTCCTTCGCCATCGGGCCGATCTTAAAATACAACGCTGGTACCGACACAAAGCCGGTCAATATATCGCTGAGCTGGGCCCCCGAATTCGGGACAAAGAACCGTTTGAAGGGCAATGCCGTTTATTTCAGCGTTTCCGGCGCATTTTAGGGAGAAGAGAGGGCCTATGAGATCGAGCCGCACACTGGTCGCGGCTTCGCGTTCCGGCGCCTCGGCACGCGGCCTTCGAACAGGCGCAGCGCGTGAAGATCGGGCATATGTTTCGTCGAATAGACCCTGACATCAGCAGTGAGAGGCTAAGGATATGAACATGTTGGCCCGCCGGTTAGCCCTCCTTGGCATACCCCTGCTCTGGACTGGATTAGCCGCCGCCCAAGAGCATGATGACGTCAACGCTGCCAACAACCCGCTGACGCCGAAGATCACAATCAATTTTCATGACTACTATGTTCCCGAGCTGACCGATCTTCCCGATCGCTACGCCAACCAGTTCCTTCTACGCGGTTTGATCCCGTCGGACCTCTTCGGCATGCCGCAGTTGGTCCGTTTCACCCTGCCTGTCGCCACCGCACCCGAATTTCCTGATGGATATGTTACCGGGCTGGGCGACCTTACGCTTATGGACATCTTCGTGTTCCCCGGAAAAGAGGTGTCGTTTGGTGCCGGTCCGCTCGTCGTTTTGCCGACAGCTACCGACGAGGCACTGGGCACTGGAAAATGGCAGCTCGGCGCCGTAGGAATGGCAATCGCGCCGCAGAGTTGGGGCCTTGTGGGCGGCCTGGCGACCTATCAGGCTTCTGTTGCCGGTCAGAGCGAGCGCGAGGATGTTTCGCTGGCGACCTTCCAGCCAATCGTCAACTACAATCTCCCTGACGGCTTCTACTTGCGATCGTCGGCGACCTGGAATTTCGATCTGGAAAGCGGCGACTACTCGATCCCTGTCGGTTTCGGCGCCGGCAAGGTCATCCCAATTAACGACAAGGTCACGATGAACGCCTTCATCGAACCGCAATATACCCTTTTCAGCCACGGGGCGGGGCAACCGCAATGGCAGGTTTTCGCGGGAGTCAACCTCCAGTTCGCCATCGGGAAGTAGCGGTACACGCGCGTTGGTCTTTGCCCGTCGCGGGACCAAGCGATCGCGAGGATTTGAGCCGATCTTTTCCACGGCCCTCGTTGCCTACAGCCTGGGCGGGCAGGATCCCTCCACGCTCAATGCCACGACGAGCTATGATGCATGGCGCACGGGTGGACCGTGTCTATCAAAGTCAGGGTCGCAGTCTCCAAGATCGGCGATCAGGCTATGAGCTTTCAGATCAGCGGCTCGATGGCTTAATTCCACCACATCGGTCACTCCGGCACGTATCGTTACCGTAACGTACTTCGAAATCCCCCAATCGAATCCGAGAGTGCTGGTCGATCTAGACACCGCCCCGTTCGCAGGATCCTGCAATGAGCGTTGAACCCGTCACCGGAAAATCCGCATCCGACAGCATCAACACCGAGCTGTCATCGCGCCGTACCGGCATGTCATTCCAGCGCACCCGCATGAGCGCCGACCGCACGCTGATGTCGGTCATTCGCACAGCGCTGTCGCTGATCAGTTTTGGCTTCACCATCTATCAGGTTTTCCAGAAGCTCAGGGACGCCGGCACGCTCACCCATGCCGCGGCGCCGCGCAATTTCGGGGTGACGCTGGTGCTGCTCGGCATCGTCATGCTGGTGGTCGGCATCGTCTACCACGTGCAATTCATGATCGGCCTTCGTCAGGAACGCGACGCCATGCGCGATGCCGAGCTGATCCATGCACAGAGTGGGTATCCCATTTCTTTCACGCTGATAACGGCGGTGATTCTGCTGGTGGTTGGCCTCTTCGCCATCGCCAGCATGGTGTTCGGTATTGGCCCGTTCAACGACGCGGCCGCTGGCTGAATGACTTCGAACTGAAGCGAACTTCCCGATCGATGCTGGCCGGGCAGGATCAACAACAGGAGGCAGAAAAGATGGCGAAATCACCGAATAGCGGCAAGCCGAATATCCTTGTCATATGGGGCGACGATATCGGCCAGTCGAACCTGAGCTGCTACTCACATGGCGTGATGGGCTACCGGACCCCACATATTGATCGGCTGGCCAAGGAAGGCATGATGTTCACAGACAGCTATGGCGAGCAAAGCTGCACCGCCGGACGCTCCTCGTTCATCACCGGCCAAAGCTGTTATCGCACCGGCCTCTCCAAGGTTGGTATTCCGGCGGCACCACAGGGGCTGCAGCCCGAGAGCGTGACGATCGCTGAACTGCTGAAAAACCAGGGCTACGCCACTGGCCAGTTTGGCAAGAACCACCTCGGCGACCTGAACAAGTTTCTGCCGACCGTGCATGGCTTCGATGAGTTCTTCGGCAACCTTTACCATCTCAACGCCCAGGAAGAGCCTGAGATGTACGACTATCCGAAGAAGGAGGATCTCCCCCATTTCGCCGAAATGTTTGGACCGCGCGACATAGTGCATTCCTACGCGACCGAGATTGACGATGCGACCGAGCAACCGCGCTGGGGCCGCGTCGGCAAACAGAAGATCACTGAGGTCGGACCGCTCACGGCCAAGCGGATGGAGACCGTCGACGAGGAATTTGTCGCCGCCACCAAGGATTTCATGAAGCGCCAAAAAGATGCCGACAAGCCGTTCTTCATCTGGGTCAATTTCACCCATATGCACCTGTTCACACACACCAAAAAGGAAAGTCTGGGCCAGGCCGGCCGCTGGCAGTCGCCCTATCACGACACCATGGTCGACCACGACAACAATGTGGGCGAGGTCCTCAGCTACCTCGACGAACTTGGCCTCTCAGACAACACGATTGTCATGTACTCAACCGACAACGGCCCGCACATGAATTCATGGCCGGATGCCGGTATGACGCCGTTCCGTTCGGAGAAGAACACGAACTGGGAAGGTGCCTTTCGTGTGCCGATGCTTGTGCGCTGGCCCAACAATATCAAGGCCGGCTCGATTGCCACGGGCATCGTGCAGCATCACGACTGGTTGCCGACGTTTCTTGCAATCGCGGGCGACCCTGATGTCAGCGAAAAGCTCAAGAAGGGCGGCTATCAAGCTAACGGCAAGACCTTCAAGAACCATATCGACGGCTTCAATCTCGTGCCGTATTTGACCGGGGAGGTTGCGGAAAGCCCACGCAAGCTGTTCTTCTACTTCAGCGACGACGGCGACGTGCTGGCCATTCGCTACGACAACTGGAAGATCGTTTTCATGGAACAGCGTGCCCAGGGACTCTTGCGCATCTGGGCGGAGCCATTCACGCCGCTGCGTTTGCCCAAGATCTTCAACCTGCGCACCGACCCTTACGAGCGTGCGGATATCACCTCGAACACCTACTACGACTGGTTGCTGCACAACATGTACTTCATCTTTGTCGCGCAGACAGCCGCCGCCAAGTTCGTGGAAACATTCAAGGAATTCCCGCGCGCCCAGGCGCCCGGGAGCTTCAGCCTCGACGACGCGATGGCGAAGATGGCCGAAGCCAGCAGCGGCGCGGCTCACTAGCAAGCCAAAGAGAAGGCGGCGGGCATCCCCGCCGCCTTCTGCCGTGGCAGGAATCTAGAGCACGATCATGGACTTGAACCGTAGGCAAACCTTAACGCTGCTGTCTCGGCACCAAGAACAAGGCGCCGAGATACACTTACGGTGGATCGCTGTCGATTTACGTGCAAGCGGAATCGCCCGGACCGGAGGCGAACTGGCTTCCGTCGCCAAAGGACGGGGACTCTTCGCTCTGAATTCGCTCGTATTGGCCGAAACTCGCCATCACCGAAGGCTCGTGGAAGCCCGGCGGTGCAGAAGGTGAATTGGCTGCTTGTGCCCGGCTCAGGCCTCCAGAGATGTCAATGAAGCGAGTGCAATAGTATGACGATCGCGCAACTCATTCCGGTGGCCATTAACCTCAGCATGGGACTGATGGTGCTGGCGCTTGGCCTTCATGCCAGCTGGAGCGACGCGATTTCGCTATTGCGCCAACCGGCACTGCTCGTCCGCTCGTTCCTCTCGATGAACGTCGTCATGACCGTCCTCGCCGTGCTGGTGGCTGTGCTGTTCAACCTGCATCCGGCGGTGAAGCTTGCCCTCGTTGCGCTGGCGCTCTCGCCCGTGCCGCCGATACTGCCCGGCAAGCAGACGAAAGCGGGCGGCTCGACCTCCTACGTCGTCGGGTTGCTTGTGACGATCGCCGCGCTTTCCATCGTCGTCGTTCCGCTGGGGATCGGCGCGATCAGCCGGTGGTTCGATCTGAGCATCGGAGTGCCCGCCGCCAGGATTGCTTCGGTGGTCCTGATGAGCGTGGTCGCGCCACTGGTCATCGGCCTGGTGATCCGCCAAATCGCTCCGGCGTTTGCGAGCCGGCTCGCGCGACCACTGTCCATCTTCGCGACGGTGCTTCTCGTCGTCTCGTTCATACCTGTGCTGATCAAGCTATTGCCGGTGCTGATGACAATGGTCGGCAATGGTACGTTGCTCGCTCTGGCCATCTTCACGCTGATCGGCGTGACAGTAGGCCATTTTCTCGGTGGACCCGAGCCGGACAACCGGACCGTGCTTGCGCTGGCCAGCGGCACCCGCCATCCAGGTGTCGCCATGGCGATCGCCAGCGCCACCTTTCCCGACGAGAAGGCCGTGATCGCCGTCGTGCTGTGGCACCTGATCGTCGGCGCGGTCGTCTGCATTCCCTATGTGAACTGGCGCAAACGCGCCCACGCTTCAGCGCTGTCGAAGAGCGGACGATGAGGGAGCCCGCGGGAACCTCCTGGAATGGATGGATGATCTCGATGCCTCGCAAGAATACGCGGCTATCCAGGATCGACGCTTGGATCCATCTGCTGGCCATTGTGGGAATGGCAGCAATGTTTCTGTCTTCGCTATTTTGGGGACAAACGACGCGGGTTGCGGAAAGGCCAGAATCCGGCAGCCCGATTGCTGGCACTATCGACGGCCGCGGCCTGTCCGTGACCAGGGCGCAAGGAGGCTGACGGATGGACAAATTCACCAGGTCCGACGACGTGTTCGTCGAAAAACCGGAGATGCTCCCACAGTCCATTAGTTCCCCACCAGACGGCATGGTCTGGATTCCGGGCGGCTCGTTTTTGATGGGCTCCGACACATTCTATCCTGAGGAAGCGCCGGTTCATCGCGTCATCGTGGATGGTTTCTGGATGGACCGATTTGCCGTGACCAATACCGATTTCGAACGCTTCGTCGCCGCGACCGGCTATGTGACGATGGCTGAAAAGCCCGCCAATCCGGACAACTATCCCGGCGCCTTGCCGGAAATGCTCTCGCCATCCTCGACTATGTTCAAGAAGCCGGCCGGCCCGATCGACATGCGCAACCACTACAACTGGTGGGTTTACGTGCGCGGCGCCAACTGGCGCCGTCCGAGAGGCCCCGCCAGTTCGATCAAGAAGCTGACCGGTCACCCTGTGGTGCATGTCGCGTATGAGGATGTCGAGGCCTATGCGCGATGGGCCGGCAAGGAGTTGCCAACGGAGGCCGAATGGGAGTTTGCTGCCCGTGGCGGCCTTGACGGCGCCGATTACGTCTGGGGCGACGAACTCACGCCAGGTGGCCGGCACATGGCTAACACTTGGCAGGGCGAATTTCCTCACCGCAACACGCTAGACGATGGATACGAGTACACCGCCCCGGTCGGCTCGTTTCCGGCCAATGGCTACGGCCTCTTCGACATGGCCGGCAACGTCTGGCAATGGACGACGGACTGGTATCAGGAGCACAGCCTGATCAACAGTCCGTGCTGTACGGTTGAAAACCCCCGGGGCGCCGCGCGCGAAGCGAGCTACGACCCACACCAGCCGGACGTGGGAATCCCGCGCAAAGTGACCAAGGGCGGTTCGCATCTCTGCGCGCCCAATTATTGCCGGCGCTACCGCCCCGCGGCACGCATGGCACAACCGGTCGACACCTCGATCTCCCATCTTGGCTTTCGCTGCATTGTCCGTCCAGGGGGAGGCCGTTCATGATCCTCGCCGAATGGCTGAGCCGCCTGACGGAAATCAGCGCGCCAATCATCGACCTGCTGGCCCTGGTCATGATCCTTGCAGGTACCCTCGAGGCGTTCGTGAACGGGATCAGGGTGATGCTCAGCCATCCGGAAGGTCACTACGCCATTCGCTCGGTCTGGATGCGTCATGCAAGATGGCTGATTGCGGGCCTCACATTCCAGCTTGCTGCCGACATTATCGAGACTTCCGTGGCGCCGAGCTGGGATGACGTCGGCCGACTGGGGGCCATTGCCGTGATCCGCACCTTTCTGAACTTCTTCCTGGAGCGGGACCAGCGCGAGGCCCGCGATCTCCAGCGCGAAACCGAAGCCAGCAAGCTAGTGCATGTCGCCCAAAAGTGACCTCAGTTTGGAGTGCGCCCCCTAGTTTTCTGACCCCTTATCGGAAAACCAACTCGCCCCGATGGCGGGCAACTCGACCAGCTACACGACAGCCGCATTTCTCAAGCCGGGAAAAGTGTTCAGTATTTGACCGGCTTAAGCTTCCTTTTTGAAAGGTGAAATCCGGCTGAGCGTCCGGTGGCATCCTCGCCCCGCACGTAATGACGCTGCCATCCTTGCGGGACGGCATTGCCATCATGTGCGGCAAGCTTGCTGGCCTCATAACGCGTCTTGAGTGCCTGGTCTTCGTCGAGAGAACGGATCTCGGGCTGCACCTGGCCCAGAAGTGCATGGGGGACGAGCGTCAGAAAGCAGAAGGGTTCGCCCTTTTCGAACTGCACCGTGCCCGGTCGGGTGAAACGCCAGTTCATGGTGAACGGGAACTCCAGCCATTCGGTCTCGACCAGGCCATCGAGCGGCACAATATTGCGTTTGGCGCTGTTGGGTGATCCACGCACCCAGAGCGCCCATCCGGCGTTGGTGCGGAAGAGATAGACATTTGGCGCGGAGGTCGCGGTGTTGTTGATATCGACTCCCAGCGCCGTGATGGTCCCTCCAATGGCTGCGAGGCCCGCGCCCACCCCTGAGGTCGAGATAGCCGCACCGGAGATATCGATGCTGCTGGCAGCGCCATTCGCGAGGAATGCATGGCCGCCTTGAGTCCTGACGTTGATCCCATTTGTTACGGTGATCGCTCCGCCGTTGGCCTGGACGGCATTGCCGTTGACGGACTGAACGATGATGCGCCCAGCGATCGGGCCTTTGGTCGCATCGAAAATAAGTGTCCCACCCGTGACATTTGTTGCGGCCGTAGAAGCCGTTGTTGAGATCGTGGTGTTGCCGACCACGGTGGTCATGCCCGAACCGGTGCTGACGGTCGTGTTGACTGTGCCGGGGCCGACTGTCTGTGCCTCCACTGGCTGAGGAATCAACGTCGCCGTGAACACCATGCCAGCCAGCAGCGAGCCCCGCGACGTCGAAGCAAAAAGCGTCGACTTCAGGGTCCCAGCCCGACCAGACAAGGGCGATGTGGGCTTAATGTGAATGAAATTCCAAAACGCGATTGCCCCCCCGTTTCCACAGGTTTTGCTGGCGGTTGGGACCTTCCGCCCGGGCGAACATCTAGATGTGACCGCATTGCATTCCCCCGGAATCCCCCGCCACAGGAGTTTCGTGGTGATGCTGGCAAGCCCCACTAATCGATATCTATCAGCAGAGCATGTTCAGACGCCGACATGCCGCCGCACATACACCGACCGCGGCAAACGCAATTCGAAGCCTCGCAGGCGAAGGCGCCAAGCTGAAGTACGTAACTGTAACAGTGACCTTCACGCGAGAATTGGCCGCCTTGGCAAGAGAGTATCCACCGCTTTGCTTGGCGGCGAGCGCCGCTGTGTCCAACAAGTGCCAAACATGGATCTTTCCGCGGCTCGATAAGGACGCTCTGCTCGGTCCCACACGGTTCACGATAGTGGGTCAGGGTCGACCCGAGGGCGGCTGCATCGGTCTGAGCAATTCGGACGGTTAAAGAATAGAAAGATGGCGGCCGTTCCAACCTATCGACAGCCATGCAGTGTGGGTCCAGGCTACCCGCGCACTCAGCGACGAGCAACTCAGAGACAGAGCGCAAAAATTACTTTTGCGTTCTGGACATTGGGACTGTGGATCCGAAAGAACCGACACAAGTCCTTTGCGAACCGGCGTATTAGTAAAAGCTAAATCTTTTGCTCCTAGCGGTCGTCTAGAAAGCTCTGCATCAATTGCTGGGCAGGCCTAGATGCGATTACTCGGCTCACTATTTCTCCACCGGTCAAAGGTGCATTGCGTGAACATTGTTTGAACCAGTCCGGGATGTAGCTAGGTAGTCTCGGGGGTGTCTCTATTGACAATGCCCCAGTTTCACCACGTCGATTGCGAACTATCGCTAGCCGCTCAGGCAAACTCAACGCCAGACCAACGATCACCTGTCGACTATGCAGTTTGTGCCAATGTCTGTTTTCCCGTTCTCGATCAGGCGCACTCTGATCCGCGTCTGGATTGGCAAGTATGAGGCAGGCGGTTTCGATGACGATACTGCTTCGGCCGCTCTGATCACGAAACATTAGGCTCTGGTCGCCACGCCTGAGCGGCTGGTGGGCAAGCAGGTTCTGGAACGGAGTTCTAAAGGGGCTCTGAAAGGCGCTCCGCGGCCGAAAGCGTTTGGGGTGCGCACCTAGCTTTGGAAGAACGACATGCATAAAACAGCGACTCTTAAGCGCGGCGCATGATCAGTTTCGGCGCGACGCGCTTTCGTGTTCTACTGAAGACGGATGCCTGCGGACTCCAGGCCCTTCGCAAGAGCCGCGATCAACCGCGGGTCCAGGCGGCGGCTGGACATATCGGAATGGAAACTTCGCTCGAAATCGGGACGAGTTTGTCGGATGCCGGAAATAACCGCAGATGCTTCTTGTCTGCGCCCCAAGTTGCCGAGCGTTGCCGCCACCAATAGGTCAGTGAGATAGCACCGCCCATCGGCCATATGTTGCAGGCGCGGTATCACGTCTCCAAACTGGCTGCGGCGATAGGCATCGAACGCTAGCGTCCATTCCGCATCCGCCAGCGGCAATCCATCGGAGTCCAGCGCTTCGCTGGCAAGCTTTACCGCCTCGTCATGTTCTCCGGCCGTAAAGAGAATCCTGGCGAATTTCGCTTCCATCAATGTGTTATACGGGTTGAGCGCCAGCGCCCGCCGGCCCGCGGATATCGCCGCTTCCAGATGGCCGGCCTGAGCCTCCACCATCATCTTCGCCATGAAGGCACGGGATGACTCCGGCGTCAGCGCGACCGCCCGATTGGCGTGTTCATGAGCCGCCATGGCCAATGCTGTCGCCGCACCTGGGGTGTCGATTGACAAGAGTATCGGCGCTAGCATCGCATGGGCATCGGCATCGTAGGGCCGCAGCTCAAGCGTGCGCTCGAGACAGCGTCTGGCTTGCTCGAGGAGCTGTGGTGTGTTCACGTTCAGGGCAAGGCTGGCCCGCAGCACGCAACCGTTGCCCAGCGTTGGATGTTCGAGATCGCGTGCGGTTTCGATGCTGTTGATCACGCCTTGGGCCGAGGCGATACGCGCGGCCAGCCGTGAGACAAGAAGTTCGGCCGGATCGACGAACGAAATGGCATCGATACGGACACGCTCATCGTCCGACTGGAGAGCCTCCCCTGTCCGCTGGTCGATTAGTTGCCACCAGACCGTCTTCTGGATTGCATCCGAGCTGTATTTCAGAACCAGGCGGTAATTACTCCGGCTCGGCGCGGCGGAAGCGCCTTCGCTTGTGCTTGCCGTATAGAGGTCCGGTGCTGAAAGCCGCAGCGTGCTGAAATCGGAAAGCGCCGCCATGAGCGAATCCCGCAACGCGACGGCCTCGCCGTCGTCCGAGCCGTCGCGCGTGAGGTCGACCGAAAGGGAAGGCCTTTCCGAGATAGGCATGCTGTTTAACCCGCTCAGCAGGTTCAACCCGGCAAACAGCGCAACACCAAGCAAGGCGACGCCCGCCAGGCCCATCCTTTTTAGGACGGTCCCGGCGCTTCGACCGATCGCTGGCATCGGCATCGGTTTGAGCACAGTGAGGGCTTCGGAACCAGATTGCGTGCCCTCTGGATGATCCGTCCAGTCGCCAGGTTCTCGACAATGGCGGGAAAACATCGGCACGTACCTGCCTTTCGGGAGCTCGATGCTGACCTTCCGATCCACGCCGTATAATTCATAGTAGCGGGCAAGGGCCGACCGAAGACGTGTGGCTTCGATCCGGACAATGGGGTCGGTCGAAGCGTCAAAAGATGCCGGACGGCCGAAAACGTCGACAGCGATGGAGTATGCCTTGAGGGCGCCCTCTCGCCCGGCAAAAAGCTCTTCGGAGATAAAGCGCAAAAACTTCTTGTTGCGTTCCGAGCATTGAAACAGGGGCGCCGAAAGAAGTGCTTCAAGCTCTTCCCGGGCCTGCGAATACGAAACGCCCAAATATTCGCCCGGCTTCAGGCAGTCTTCCCGGCCCTCGTCCACGACACGCTTCCTCGTCTTTTGCACAGACCCGCGCGCTACAATTACCAACGCCTCTTTACGTTGAAGAGTGCTTCCCTTTATTACCCGATTTCAGCTGAGCCGAGATCTCGCTCGGCATCTGCAGGGATCGATAATCGACCAACATCGCTCGCATCTTCACCGACAGCCTGCAAACCTGCCGCGCGGTGTTCGGTGAGCCGCAAATCGCATCTCAGGTTCAGCAGCAGGCTATGACGCGGATAATTGTGGCGCTACGCAGTTTGTGCCGTATCGCAACCGGCAGTAGACAGAACGTCTTGGCGTTGTCGCGCTTCATCTGAAGGACCAAGAATCCAGCTTCTGACTGGTGGAGGTATCTGCTGCCGCACTTAACCATCGCAACAATTCTGCGCTAGGCAGCTTGCGCCAAGAAATGCTACAGTCCCGGGGCGCGGGGAGCAAATCCGACGAGGTTATCCTATGTCAATTACTTCGAGCGGCGCTTCGGCGGAGAAGCAGCGTTCAGAGCCGGTTAGAAGTAGCGATCAGCGTTTGCCTGTTGGCCAAATTGGCTCAGTCGATGGCATCGAACTTAAATCATGCACGTTAAAGTTGCGCAATACAGAAGATCTTCGGGAAGCGGTGCATGGCGCGGATCTAAAGGTGGTGCAATTGGCGCCGGGCAGATTCGAGGGCCAGTTGACGCATGCTCAAATCGGCGAGCTCGCTGTGAGCGCCGGCGATTTCGGGCCTGATATTCGAGCACGCGGTGTCATGAACCCGAGATTAGTCACGATCGGCATGATGCTGGAGAGCAGCGGCGAGGTCTCTCAATGGGATTACGACGTTGTTCCTGGAGACGTGGTTGTGTTTCCGAAATCCGTCGAGCAGGAGGGCCGTTATACAGGCCAATCCCGATATGCGACGATCACGCTTAGCGAAGAGGCGCTTGCCGCCTATACAACGGGTGAACAGATTCTGCAGGATCGGGAAATTTGGACCAAAATCGACCGGTTTCGTCCTGCGCCTGCGCTGCGGGCATTTGCCAGCCGGGAGATCGCGGAAAAGATTTCGCAATTGCGCAATGGAATAGTCCCAGCCACAGGCGCGGGAATACTCTATTTCCAGCGGTCGCTGGTGGAAGCCTTCATTGCGGGCATCGTGGACGAAGTATCCGACGAACGCGAGGAACGGGTCAACGGTGGCGCTAAATTGGTCCGTGATGTGGAAGACTATGTCGACAGCGTCGAAATCGATCGGCCGGTGCACATATCGGAATTGTGCTCATCCCTGATCGTGTCGCGGCGCACCCTTCATCGGGCCTTTCAGCATACGCTGGGGATCGGCCCCGTGGCCTACCTGCGCTTGAGGCGCCTGTCAGCTGTTCATCGTGCGCTTAACACAGCGAAGCCAGCAAACATCAGCGTCACGCAGGCGGCCCTCGACTACGGCTTTGCCGATCTGGGCAGATTTGCCGCCTTCTACCAGCGAATCTTTGGCGAATTCCCTTCGCAAACGCGCCACAGGACGAGCCTTACGTGTGTATAGCAGTGCATTTAGAGGCCGTACGAGCCAACCGCGTCAATGTTCTTGGCGGGAAGGGGATCGGGATGCTCCTTCCGTGGCGAACGCCGCGCAGGTACTACTTGTCACAAACGATGTTGCGAAAGACGAGTAAGCGGTCCACTGACTGTGCAGCGAAGGCCGGGTGCAGCGAGCCCCATCCGCAGTTCCGAACCGCGGTTAAGAATCCGGCCTCGGGACCTTTTGTAGGTTGAGCGCTGTTGATGGCCGCGGTTGTAGCCTTCAACGAATCCAGGAAAGCGTGCCAGCTTGATAAGACGCTATGATCTTATGGGCAATGTGTTCCGCTTCCAACGAGCGAGGCTCGTGGCCGAGCAAGCTGCACGCATCCTCGAAAATCTGCTGAAGTTGGGAGATTTCCTCCGGCTCGAGCATACCAAATCTGCTGGCAGCCCGCGAAATCGACATTTCTCCCCCCTGCAGAAACGATCGCCAAGTCTAAACACCTACCGCTGACCAGCGCCCATACTCGACCGGCACGATGATTTGCATGTAACGTCGATTTCCCACCGATTTCAAGGAACACTCTGTTAGCTCATTTGTTTTTGATCCTCAGGCCACATTCAGTAGGGTTGTCATGGGGTTCGACGAGGCAGCACGGCTGGAGATGGTGAAGCGATACGCTCTGCAGCGGATGCCCTCGGACGCAGCGCTCAACAGGGCCGCATGGATTTACCTCACCAAATCCGAGACAGAGCTTTTTGCAGGCCCTGCCGGCCCGTCGTTCGCGGTAGAGACCGTACGACAGGGCAGCGACTAACTGCGGCTCTTGCGCCAACCCGTCACTCGTCAACACGGATTGAAGAGATGCGAGGCGTCGAACAGGATCGCAAGAAATCGCGCCTGCTATGTTCGCAGTTTGCGAATCAGCCGATATGCCGCACAAAGATGCCAGCCAATACGAGCCGGGATGGTGATCTGACGCAATGTGCAGGTCGCAAGAGGATGAGCCGTGACGCAGAAGGGGATCACTCTCAAAGACGTGGCTGCCGCAGCCAACGTATCGCGCGCGACAGCTGCTCGGGCGCTCAACAGCTATGGCTACGTTGGTGACGAGACGGCGCTGCGCGTGTTGGCGGCGGCAGAAAGACTGGGCTATCGGGCGAACCTCGTTGCCCAGGCCCTGCGCAGTGGACAGTTGCCGATCGTCGGCTTCGTGCCGGGCGACATACAGAACCCTTTCTTCGCCCGAATCGCTCACGACATCGAGGTGGAACTGCGCAAGCACCGCCATAATCTCCTTATCGCCAGCAGCGAGGAGAATGTAGAACAGGAAAAAGAATTGCTTGAGAGCCTGCGCTCGCTCAGCATTCGTGGCTTCATCCTTGCCCCAACGTCTGCGACCGACAGCGAGCACATCGTGCAACTGGCACGCGAAGGCGCACCGATCGTGCTCATCGACCGCGTGGTAAAGGATCTGCAATGCGACAGCGTCGTCGTCGACAACGAGGGCGGGGCGCGCGAGGCAGTGGACTATCTCGTTAGCAATGGTCACGACCGAATCGGTCTTCTGCGCGACGAGTCACGCATCTTCACGGCACAGGAGCGCCTGGCTGGCTACCAAAACTCACTCCAGTCGCATGGGATCGCAATCGATGAAGCGCTCATCGGCATATCGCGCTCGACCGTCGAGCATGCCATCGAAGCCACGATCCGCCTGTTCAGCCGGCGCAATCGTCCAACCGCACTGTTCACAGTGGACAGCCTCATGACGCAAGGCGCGCTTCTTGGCCTGCGTTCAATGGGGCTCTCGATTCCCCATGATGTGTCGGTGGTTGGATTCGATGACTTCAATCTCGCCACCTTCACCGATCCGCAGATAACAGTCGTGGCGCAACCCATCTCAGAGATCGGACCGCTCGCTGCCAGATACCTGCTGGAGCGGCTGGCCGGCAAAAAGATTTCACCGCGGCGTACCCGATTTCAGACTCGCTTGATCGTGCGCGGATCGGTTGCCCGGCGCACCATGCGCTAATCGACGATTCCTCATTTTCCGGAAAATTTCGTCTCAAGGACTTGCCTTTGGCGAAATTGCGTGCCCATTATTGCTTGTGAGATCGATCTCACATCGGAAAACGAATTGGACGGCACACCGATGCCTGACGCGAGGCAGAGGCCTGTCGCATGCGAATACAAGGAAAACGTCATGCTGAACTTCGATAGGGACCGCTTCATAAAGATCCAATGTGGGGCCGTCGCCGTCGCAGGTGAGGTCCGCTCACTGATGCGCACACTGCTGGCCGACGGCGTCGAGCGACTGTTTTTCATGGGCACCGGCGGCGTGCAGCTTCTAACCTTGCCAGCGATCGAGCTGGCGCAGCGCTGTTCCACCTTCCCGGTGAGCGGTGCCTATCCGGCGCAGGTCGTGATCGATCCGCCCGCCGGTCTCGACAGCAAGGCCGTGGTGGTCATCCCGTCCTTGTCGGGCACGACCAAGGAAGGCGTCGAGCTCATGGCCTTCCTGAAAAAACGCGGTGTGCGCACGATCTCGCTCACCGGCCATTCGGATACGCCGATCGCGCGGGAGGCTGACCACAATTTCACGAACTTCGCCGAAGACGACACCTCGTCGGAATCCTTCTACCTTCAGACGCTGCTGATCGTCCTGGCCCTGCTGGAAGAGCGCGGCGAATACGATGATTTTGATGGCACTGTCGCCGAACTCAAACTGCTGCCGGACCTGCTTGCCGACGCCAAGGCTGCCTTTGAGGACAAGGCGGCCGAACTGGCCCAGACGATCAAGGACGACACCTATCACATCTTCACCGGCGCCGGCTCGGTGTGGCCGCAGGCACACTATTACGGCATGTGCATCCTCGAAGAGATGCAGTGGATTCGCACCCGCCCGGTGCACGCCGCCGACTTCTTCCACGGTACGCTCGAGCTGGTCGAGCCGGGCGTCAGCGTTTTCGTGTTCAAGGGCGAGGATGCCCTTCGGCCCTTGACCGACCGGGTCGAGAACTTCGCCAGGCGTTACACGGACCGCGTTCGCACGCTGGATGCGGCCTCGGTCAAGTTGCCGGGCATCTCCGCAAAAGTCCGCGGCATGATCTCGCCGGTTCTGCTCGCCACCTTGCTCGAGCGGCTGAGCGCCCATCTCGAGGTGCTGCGCAACCACCCGCTGACCACCCGTCGCTACTACAAACGCGTTGAATATTGATCCCTCTCACCTCTGAAGGAGCTATCTATGAAACGTTCCCTGCAAGTCGTGGCGGTCACGGTGGCCGCTGTATCATCATTGGGATTGTCGATAGGCGGCAGTTCCGCCGCTTCGCCGGTTGTCGCGGCCGACCCCACCGCCAAGGTGGAATACACCGGCACGCTGTCGGTCCTGACCAAGTTCGGGCTTCAACAGCTGTCACCCTATTTCGTCAACCTGGCGCAGGCCTTTCAAAAGCTCCATCCGGATGTGAAGGTCGAACTTATCCAGGAGAGCGACGACAGCGTGAAGGGCAAGACCAAGACGCTGGTCGCTTCCAACTCGCTGCCCGATATCTATTTCTCCTGGACAGGCAGCTGGGGCGGCAATTTCGTGCGCGGCAATCGCGCCGTTGATCTCACGCCCGTCATTGGTCCCGATACCGAGTGGGGCAAGTCGCTGTCTCCGGCCGCCGTCAAGGCGTTCGAATACAACGGCAGGTTCTATGGCATTCCGCTTTACCAGGACGCCAAGTTCATGGGCTACAACAAGCAGATCTTCGCCAAGCTAGGCCTCAAGGCACCCGCCACTTTCGAGGAATTGCTTACCAACTGCGACGCCATCCGCAAATCCGGCGCGACACCGATCTCCTTCGGCAACAAGGAGGCTTGGCCGGCAATACACTTTGCAGGCCAGCTACTCGCCTACAACGTGCCGCAGGCAACGCTGGAACGCGACTTCGATCCGGCCACCGCCCAATACAGCGATCCGGGCTATATCGCAGCACTCAAGCAGTTCAGCCAGCTTGTCGAGCGCTGCACCGATGGCGCCGGCGTCAACGGCACATCCTATGCCTCGGCTCTCCAGGCCTTCACCAACGCGCAGTCGGCCATGTACTACCAGGAGATCATCGAGTTCGATCAGGCCGCCACGCCGGAGTCAGCGTTAAAGCCCGCCGATTTCGGATTCTTCCGGCTGCCGGTGCTCGCCGGCGCCAACGGTGACCCCAAGTCGATCGAGGGCGCGCCGGAGGGCTACATGATCAATGCGGCGTCGAAGAACATCCCGCTGGCGATCGAATTCATGAAGTTCGTGACCTCGAAGGAAAACGCGCAGGTGCTGTCCGCGCCACCCTATGGCCAGCCGAGCGCCACCATCGGCGGCGCCTCGGAATCGAACATGAGCGCGGCTGTGGTCGACGGCCTCAAGGATATCAACGCCGCTTCATACCTCATGCCCTGGCTGGATACGGCCAACCCACCGCGCGTCGCCGCCGTCTGGCTGTCCAGCCTGCAGGCGCTGGCGGGCGGCTCGATGACGCCCGAGCAAGTGATGGACGAGGTGCGCAAAGCCGCATCCGCGGCCAAATAAAGCAGACCATGGCAAGGGCCTCGGACACAGTGGACAGCGGCGCCGATATTCGCGGCGTCGCCAGGCCGCAACGGCCAAAGAGCCGGCGGGCGCGCTTCGCCAATCTGTTGTCGTTGCGGTGGGCCGCGATTGCGCTCATCCTCATCGGCTGGTTCGTCTACTATCCCATCGTCGACAATTTCATCGTCAGCACCTCCGACCAGGACATCTACACCGGCGAGGTCACCAGTGTCGGCCTCGCCAATTACGACCGGCTGCTGCATGACCCGGTCGTGTTGCTGGCGCTGTGGAACAACTGCCTCTACGCCATCATCTCCGTCATCTTCCAGGTCTTCGGCGCGTTCCTGCTGGCGGCCATCATCGAGGACCTGAAAAGCGATCGCTGGCGCCGCCTGTGGCGCGCGGTGTATTTCGTGCCGTCGGCCATCTCGATCACTGTGACCGGCCTGCTGTTTTATTTCATCTACCAGCCGCAGATCGGCTTGCTGGATGCAGCCCTCAGCCGTGTTGGTCTCAGCCAGCTCGTCATGCCCTGGCTCGGCAATGAGCACACCGCCATCTATGCCATCATTGCCATGAGCCAATGGCAGGGTTTTGGCTATTCGACGCTGCTGTTTGCCATTGCCATCCAGAAGATCCCGCGCGACCTTTACGACGCCGCGACGATCGACGGCGCCGGTCCGCTTCGCCGCCTGTGGAGCATCACCTTTCCGCTGACCCGGGAAATGACGGGGCTGATGATCATTGTCACGATCACCGGCGCGTTCCAGGTGTTCAACGAGGTCATGGTCATGACCGCGGGCGGGCCAAACAACAGCAGCCAGGTGCTGGGCACATGGCTCTACCAGAAGGCCTTTATTGAAGACAATTTTGGCTATGGCGCCGCGATTGCCGCCGTCATCTTCATGTTGACCATGCTCACAGGTGCGGCACAGCTCTGGTACACCAAGCGCCGCCGGGTGCAGCTATGAGCGCAACGATCGCGGCCGGTCGCGGCCGGCACGTCAATGTGTGGTCGGTCATCGCAAGGACATTGCTCTATTCGTTCCTGGTCTGCCTCGGTGTCGTCGTCATCTATCCGCTGATCTGGATGGCGCTGAGCGGCTTCAAGGACAATGCGCAGATCTTTGGCGATCCCTTCGCCCTGCCCACCCATTGGGCGTGGAACAACTACGTGCAGGCGTGGAACCAGGGCGTGCGCGGCTACGTGACAGTCTCGGTGCTGGTGACCATCGCTTCGGCCATATGCACCGTGCTGATCAGCGCCTGGACGGCCTTCGGCCTGACCCGCACGAAGATGCCGGCAAAGCCGCTGGTTATCGCCATCGTTCTTGGCGGGCTGATGCTGAGCCCCACGGTGGCGATCATTCCACTGGTGAAGATGTTGCAGGCCCTCGGTCTCTACAACACCTACTGGGCGCTGATCATTCTCTACACGGCGTTCCGGGTGCCGTTCACCACCTTCCTCATCCGCGCCTACATGCTGGATCTGCCTGAAGACATCGACGAGGCGGCGACGATGGATGGCGCCAGCGAGGGTCAGATCTTCTGGCGCATCACCTTGCCGCTGTGCCGGCCGATCATCATCTCCTGCGTCATCCTGCACGTCCTGTTCGCCTGGAATGAATATCTCTTCGCCATGATCTTCACGAGCGGCTCGGATGTGCAGACGCTGCCGGTTGGACTGACGTCGATCATGGCAACCCACGGGACCAACTACGCCGTGGTGTTCGCGGCCATGACCATCTCGGCCCTGCCTATCGTGATCGTGTTCTTTGCCGCGCAACGCTACTTCATCCGTGGCCTGGCCGAAGGCATCGGCAAATAACAATTCCCGAAAGGAGCCTTCATGCCGCAGCTCGCTGCCCACCAGCTGATCGGAGCCAATTTCAGCTTTCAGCACATCCCCTTCGATGAGGTCGCCAGGACGATCCGCGACTTTGGCATGCACGAGATCGAGCTGTGGGGGATTGCCCCGCATCTGGACCTGTTCCATGCTACGGACGCGCGTGTCGAATCCGTTCGCCGGGTGCTTGCAGACAACGAGCTGTCGGCCTGGTGCTTCACCCCAGAGCAGGTGTTGTACCCAATCAACATCGCCTCCGGCGACGCCGCACTGCGCCAGGACAGCATCGAGCGGTTTTGCCGTGCAGCCGAAATCTGCGCGGCGCTTGGCGCCCGCTATCTCTTCCTGACGCCTGGCCGGGGCTACGAGAGCCAACCCCGGCAACCGGCATGGGACCGCGCCGTCGACGCGATCGGCGAGATCACCCGGCATGCCGCCGCAAACGGGGTGCGCTGCCTGCTCGAGCCGTTGCAGCGGTTCGAGAGCAACCTCGTCAATGATGCGGCAGGCCTGCGCCAAATGCTGGACGAGGTGAGCGCCGGCAACGTCGATGTCGTGCTGGACACTGTCGCCATGGCCACGGCCGGCGACACCGTGGCCGGCTATATTGACCTGTTCGGCTCGCGGCTGGCGCATGTTCATCTGGTCGATGGCACACCAGGCGGGCATCTGGTGTGGGGGGAGGGCACGCTGCCGCTCGGCCATTATGTCAGCGAACTCGCGCGCCTCGGCTATGCCGGAAAGTTTACCTTCGAGCCGTTCGGCAACGGCTCCTACGCGCTCGATCCGACAAAAGCCTGGACACGCTGCCTTGGCGCCATCGCGCCTTATCTCGATCGCGCAACGGTGCCGGCATGACGTCGAACAAGCTTGTCGCCGTCGGGGACAATTGCCTCGATGTCTATCTGACCAACAACTTGATGACGGTGGGCGGCAACGCCTTGAATGTTGCGGCGCAATGGCGGCGCAACGGCTGGTCCGCGCGTTATTTCGGCGCCGTCGGGAACGATTCCGAAGGCGACGTGGTGCTTGCCGAGCTGGCAGGTGCCGGCCTATCCCAGGACGATGTCGAACGGCGTCCCGGCGATACGGCCGTCACCTTGCTGCGCGATGAATACGGCGACCGGAAGTTCCTGCACGAATCCTTCGGTGTCGGCGAAAACTACATGCCGACGCCCGCGCACTATGCGGTCATCGCCGCGGCCGACTGGGTGCATCTCGGCACCAACGCCAACAAGCACCTTGTCCAGCGACTGGTGGCGGACCATGTGCCGTTCAGCATTGATCTATCGACCGCCCATCTGGCGCTGCCCCTCAACGGTGTCCCGCTTTTGTTTGCGTCCGGCTCGGACGATGTCGATGTTTCCATAGAGCCATCGCTCGGGGCGCTCAGGGCTGCCGGTGCAAGGCAGGTGGTTTTGACCTGTGGCCGCCGCGGCTCCTACTTCGACGACGGCACGAATGTCGTGCATGCGCCGGCAACGCTTATCGATGTCGTGGATACGTGTGGCGCCGGCGACAGTTTCATTGCCAGTTTCCTCGCCGGCTTCCATTTCGGCGGCCTTGGCGCCCTGGAGGCACTGCACAGCGCGTCGATCGCCGCGGCCCAGACCTGCACCCATCTTGGCGGGTTTCCCCAGAGACCGCGTCCGATACCCAATTGGCTGCCAGCCAAATATGCCAGCTTCATTGTCGATGCGCAGGGAGCCCAAGCGTGAGTACACTTCGTTTGCGGCAGCCTGCGGTCGCGCTTGCATCTGACCGGTCGTTTTGGCTGCAGGACATTGCCGTCGCCCCTGCGACCGAGCCATTGCGAGGCGACGAGCGCGCCGACGTGGTGATCGTCGGTGGCGGCTATACCGGTCTGTGGACGGCGCTGCGGATCCTTGAACTGGCGCCGCAAACGCGGGTGATCATCCTTGAAGCCGATCTCTGCGGATCGGGGGCCTCGGGGCGCAACGGCGGTCAGGTCCATTCCTGGTTCGCCGAAATCGACCAGATCAGTGCGGTCGTCGGTCTCGAGGAAGCGCGCCTGCTGTGCGCCGACACGATGGCATCGATCGCGGAGCTGAAGGCGCTGCAGCAAAACGGCACCATAGACATGGACCTGAGGCTGGATGGATGGCTGTGGACCGCAAGCTCCATTGCGCAGGAAGGCGCCTGGGAGACCGCCGTGGCCTTGACGGCAGCTGTTGGAGAAGACCGTTTCAGGCCGCTGACAGCCGAGGACATTCGACGCCGCACCGGTTCATCGGCCTCCTATGTCGGCGTCGTCGAGACCACTGCCGGCACGGTCCATCCCGCCAAACTTGCCATCGGATTGCGCAAGCTGGCACTGGCACGCGGCGTCATCATCCACGAGCGCAGCCCGGTCCTCGCCATCGAACCCGGCACGACATGCACGGTGCGCACGGCGCATGGCGCGGTACGGGCTGACAAAATCGTGCTTGCCGCCAACGCCTGGCTTTCGGCGCTGCCGGAACTGCGGCGACATCTTTATGTCGTCGGCAGCGAGGTCATTGCCACTGCCGCCGTCCCCGAACTGCTCGACAGCATCGGCTGGCGCGACGGTGCCTCGATCTGCGATTCCCAGGCCCAGGTGCTCTACTACCAGCGCACCATCGGGGGCAGGGTGGTCTTCGGTCGTGGCAGCGGCAACGTCGCCTTCAGTGGAAATTTCGGCGCCAGCTTCAACCGCAGCCCCGAGCACGGCCGCGACAATATGCGAGAGCTGCATCGGGTCTACCCGTCGCTGCGCGGTGTGGCGATCGAATATGACTGGTCGGGGCCGATCGACTGCGTGCCTGAACACGTTCCTGTCTTCGATCACCTGCGCGATCATCCCAACATTTTCTACGGCATGGGATTCAACGGCACCGGCATCGCGCAGACGCCGATCGCCGGACGCATTCTGGCCAGCCTCGTGCTCGAGCGAAAGGATCGCTGGAGCGCAAGCGGTCTGGTCGGCATCGAGCGGCGCATGTCGCTGCCGCCCGAGCCTTTGCGTTATCTCGGCGCCAGACTTGTCCGCGCCGCGGTGCGCCACAAAAACGACGCCGAGATCGGCAACCGCAAGGCGGGCAGGATCACCAATCTTTTGGCGGCACTGAAGCCAGGCAGGCGCAAGAAGTAGCCGGGCATCTGGCTCATCGTCACGCAATCGAGGGGAGCACAATGGCTGATCTGAGCCTCCGGCAAATCAGGAAATCCTACGGCAATCTGAACATTCCGCACGGCATCGACCTCGATATTAAGTCGGGCGAGTTCATCGTCTTCGTCGGCCCGTCGGGCTGCGGCAAGTCGACATTGCTGAGATCGATCGCCGGGCTTGAGGAGATCACCTCCGGCGAGCTGAAAATCGCGGGGGAGGTGGTGAACGACGTGCCGCCGTCGAAGCGCGGCATCGCCATGGTGTTCCAGTCCTACGCGCTCTACCCGCACATGACCGTCTACGACAACATGGCGTTCTCGATGAAGATCGGCAAAGAGAACAAGGCCGAGATCGACCGCCGCGTGCGTCAGGCCGCCGAGATCCTGCAGCTGACCAAATATCTCGACTGCCTGCCCAAGGCGATGTCGGGCGGGCCAGCGCCAGCGCGTCGCCATCGGCCGCGCCATCGTGCGCAATCCGAAGGTGTTCCTGTTCGACGAGCCGCTTTCGAACCTCGACGCCGCGCTACGCGTCGCCACCCGCATCGAAATCGCCAAGCTCAAGGAATCGATGCCCAACACGACCATGATCTACGTCACCCACGATCAGGTCGAGGCGATGACGCTGGCCGACCGCATCGTGGTGCTCAAGGACGGCCATATCGAGCAGGTCGGCACGCCGATGGATCTCTACAAGAAGCCAGGCAATCTGTTCGTTGCCCAATTCATCGGCTCGCCGGCCATGAACATCCTGCCCGCGACCATCGACAAGTCAGGCAATTCGACCGTCGTCAGCCATGTCGGCGGACGCAAGGCAACCGTGCCGATCGCAACGCCTGCTTCGGCAAAGGGTGCCGCGGTGAGCTTCGGCGTGCGGCCGGAAGACCTGATCATCGCCAGCGGCGCTGACTATCTGTTCGAGGGGACGGTCGACTATCTCGAGCAGCTCGGCGAGGTTCAGCTGGTCTATGTCGACATCGGTCGCGCCGACCTGCCGCTGGTGACCAAGTTGCCCGGCAATGTCGAGGTCAAGCGCGGGGCAAAGCTGCGGCTGAATGCAAACCCGGCCGATCTCCACATCTTCGATGCGGCTGGGCGTTCGCTCTTCAAACCATGAGCCGGCACGCGTGCCGGTCGCCATGACGGTGGACGCAGCATTGCGAACAGGGTGTTTGCTGGGCTTGATCGATCCCATAAGTGTGAAAGCGGGAGTGCGTCCAGCTTCGCCTTGTTGCGTTCGCGTATTTCAATGGGGTCGTGTCGCCGTCAGACCTTTGCCTGGCGCCCTTGCGGCCTTTCATTTGCGGGCGGGCCGACGGATCCGCGTTCAATGATGGCGGTCGGCAAGATGAGCCGTTCGGGCGGTCGAACTTCGCCCTTCAATCGCCGGATAAGCAATTCCGCGACGCTCTTGCCAAGCGCGTAAACCGGCTGGTCGATGACGGTAATGGGCGGAGTGGTGACGCTCGTCCAGTCCGCATCATGGAAGGTGATGAGCGAAATGTCGTCGGGAACCCGCAGGCCGCGCTCGCGGATCACCTTAAAGATTTCCAGCGCAATGACGCTGTCCGAGGCAAGGATCGCCGTCGGCCGATCCGGCGCCGACAGCATCTCGCCTGCAATCCTGCGCGTTTCGGCGGGGCTTGTTGCGCCAAGGCGAACATAGCGTTCTAGCCGATCAAGTCCGGCCTCTCGGCACACGGTGAGGAAACCGTCGATGCGCTCGCGGACCGACGAGGTGTAGATCTGCCCGAGATCGCGGTAGTCATGGCCTTCGGCATCGACCGCGGTCACATAGGCGATGTTGCGGTGGCCCGCATCCGCCAGACAGCGGGTCGCCTGTATGGCAATACCGCGATCGTCGATCGTGACGGTATCGACATCCAGATCCGGCAGCGCCCTATCCAGCAGGGCAAGCGGTCGGCCTGAGCGGTGGATATCGCGCAGATGCGCAATGTCGCGCGATTCCGATGGCGTGACGATCAGCCCGTCGACACGCTTGCCGATCAGCAACTTCACGGCTGCCTTTTCCGCCTCGATCTTTTCGCCGGAGTTGGCCAGGATGACATTGAACCCGGCTGCTTTTGCCGCGTCGCTGATGCCGCGTACCGCGAGGCTGAAGAACGGGTTCTCGATATCGCCGACAACCACCCCGATGATGCCGGAGCGGCCGGTCGTCATGCTGCGGGCGAGCTCGTTCGCACGGTAGTCCAGAGCCTTGGCCGCAGCCATGACATCGGCCCGGATCATGTCGCTGACGACGCCGTATCCGCCGAGCACGCGCGCAGCTGTCGCTTTCGACACGTTCGCTGCGCGAGCGACATCGCTGACCGTTATCGACTGGGTCTTGGGCGCGGTTTTTTTCATGGGATGAACGACTACAAGAGTTGTTGACGGAAGGTCAATCTGACGATAACGATTACCAAAGAGACCGGTCTCACGCAATAAGAGACCGGTCTCTTTTAAAAGGCAGACCAAGAGTCATGACGACGCGGCGGATGCTGCGACAGGTGCGGTCAGGCGCCAGATGGCGAGCCCTACGTAAATATCAATAAGAACAGACCTTCAGAGTGGAGAAAAGACATGAGCAGGACAGAAATTCTCAAATCGTTGATGTCGCCGGTCAGGACCGGCGCAATGGCGCTCATGGCGGTGTGCGTCGGCGCCAGGTTGGTTTCGGGAGCGGCCGCCGCGAATGACAATCCCTATGGTCTTATTGATGCGAAAGTAATCAGCGTCGGGACCATGGGCGATGCCAAACCCTACGCCTTCACCCAGGCCGATGGCACGTTCACTGGCTTCGACATCGAATTGTTCCGCAACGTCGCGAGCCGCCTTGGATTCAAGCCGGACCAGGTGATCTTCACCGGCCAGGAATTCTCGGCGCTGATGCCTTCTGTTGCTAACGAGCGCTTTGATGTCGCGGTCGCGGCAATCGGCACGACGGAAGCACGCAAGAAGACCGTCGACTTCTCCGACGGGTATCTTGCAGGCTATCTCTCTGTGCTTACCGCCGACAAGGCCATCACGTCGGCGGAGGGGCTCAAGGGCAAACGCCTCGGCGTGGTGCAAGGCACGCTCCAGGAAATTTACGCGGCGAAGAACTTCGTCGGAACCGATCTCGTCAAGTTCCCCGACAACAACTCCGCCGTTTCAGCACTCAACAACGGAACCGTGGCTGCTCATTTCCTCGATTACGAGGCCGCCAAGGACTATGGCGTTCGCTATCCGAACCTGAAGGTCGCGGTCAATATACCTTCCTTTGACGCGCCGGCTGGCTTCGTCCTGCGCAAGGGCAACGACAAGCTCCGCAATGCGCTGAACACCGCTCTTCACGCGGCCATGCAGGACGGAACCTGGAAGACGCTTTACGAGAAGTGGTTCCCCGGCTCGCCGATGCCCGACCAGTATCTCCCCAAGAAGTAAACCGCACCCGGCTGCTGGCATTTAATGCCGGCGGCCGAACCCGGGCTACCGTCCTTGATGCGGACGATGCGGATAGCGCAACCGAAAGGGGGGCGAATGAACTGGCTCGAAAACCTGCGGCGCAGTTTCCTCGACTGGCAGGCCATGGCGGACGTGCTGCCCAGCATGATCACGATCGGATTGAAGAACACCTTGATCCTCGCCGCCGCGTCGACGGTGCTGGGTGTCATTCTCGGCATGATCCTGGCGGTCATGGGCATCTCGCAATCGCGCTGGCTGCGCATTCCCGCCCGGGTCTACACGGATATTTTCCGTGGCCTGCCGGCGATCGTCACCATCCTGCTGATCGGCCAGGGCTTTGCCCGCATCGGCCGTGAAATCTTCGGGCCTTCGCCCTTTCCGCTCGGCATTCTTGCGCTGAGCCTGATCGCCGGCGCCTACATCGGCGAAATCTTTCGCTCGGGCATCCAGAGCGTCGAGCGCGGGCAGATGGAGGCCTGCAGGGCGCTCAGCATGAGCTATGGCCAAGGCATGCGCCTGATCGTGATACCGCAAGGCATCCGCCGCGTCTTGCCGGCCCTGGTCAACCAGTTCATCGGCAACGTCAAGGATTCAAGCCTTGTCTACTTCCTCGGTCTGCTCGCCTCGGAGCGCGAGATTTTCCGTGTCGGTCAGGACCAGGCGGTGGTCACGGGAAACCTCTCGCCATTGCTTCTGGCCGGCGTTTTCTATCTCGTCATCACTGTGCCGTTGACCCATGTGGTCAACTACATCGACAACTCGCTGCGAGCCGGAAAGCAAAAGGCCGCCCTCGTCATCAGCGGCCTTGCCGAAGTGAGCGAACTGGAGGGCGCCACCGGCAGTGCACCTTCGCAGGCCGGCCCTGATGCCGGCTCCGCGCCGCCCCGCTTCAAGGGCGGCAGTCTTGCCATCACCGATCTCGATATGGCCTACGGCGATCTTGATGTTCTCAAAGGCGTCAGCCTGGCAGTCAAGCCTGGCACGGTCACATGCGTGATTGGCCCATCAGGTTCGGGCAAGTCGACCCTGCTGCGCTGTCTCAATCGCCTGGTCGAGCCCAAGGGTGGGGAGGTGTTGCTCGATGGCGCGAGCATCCTGGCGATGAAGCCCGAGAGACTGCGCCGACGTGTCGGCATGGTTTTCCAGCAGTTCAACCTGTTTCCCGACCACACGGCGCTCGAAAACGTCATGCTGTCGCTGACCAAGGTCAAGGGCCTCCCGGTACAGGAAGCTGAGCGCGTCGCCGAGGCGCGCCTTGCCGATGTCGGCCTTGCCGCCCGCAAACACCATCGTCCCGGCAGCCTATCCGGGGGTCAGCAGCAGCGCGTAGCGATCGCTCGTGCATTGGCAATGGACCCGGAGGTCATCTTGTTCGATGAGGTAACGAGCGCACTCGATCCCGAACTGGTGAAGGGCGTGCTCAACCTCATGGCGGACCTCGGCCGGCGCGGCATGACAATGGTCGTGGTGACGCATGAAATGGGCTTTGCCCGGAAAGTTGCCGATCAGGTCGTCTTCATGGATGAAGGCCGCATCATCGAGGCCGGCACACCTGCAGCGATTTTCGATACGCCGAAAAGCCCGCGTCTAAAGCACTTCCTTGCCGAAGTGCTTTGATTACGCATGAGCCCTTCAAGTCGGCCGCCCAATCCAACCTCCACCAGTGAAAGATATCTCATGGCTGCATCTCATCAGGTCTCCAAGGTCGTTATTGTCGGGGGCGGCATTTTTGGCGTCTCCTCGGCCGTTCATCTTGCAAGGCTCGGCATCGAGACCGTTCTGGTCAATGATGGACCGCTCGCCAAGGGGGCTTCCGGCCGCTCGCTCGCCTGGATCAATTCGGCGCGCAAGCGCTCGGCTGAGTATCATCGCCTGCGCATGATCGGTATCGACCGCTACCGCACGCTGTCGGCGAGATATCCGGATGCCGCCTGGCTGCGTTTCGACGGCGGCCTGACATGGGATGCGGACGATGCCTCAAACGAAATCGCCGATGTCTTCGCCCATGAAAAAGGCCTCGGCTATGATGCGCAACATCTGTCCGCGGGCGACATAGCGTTGGTCACGCCGGGTGTCTGCGCAAGCGCTGTCACACCGCAAGGCGCGATCTTCAACCCGGGCGAGGGCTGGGTCGACCTGCCGTCGCTGATAGAAATATTGATCGCGGAATTCGTGGAGCGTGGCGGGCGGCTTCTCACCGGCGCCGGAAGCGCTACCGTCACGGTCGCCAACGGCCGCGCAACCGGCGTCACGACGACCAGCGGCATCAGCTTCGCCGCCGACGCGGTGCTTCTAGCGACCGGTGCGGATGTGCCGCGAATGGTTGCCGACTCCGGTCAGCGTATCGCCGACGGGACACCGATCGCGCTGCTGGTCAGGACCAAGCCAGTCGACTTGCCGCTCCGCGCCGTGCTCAACACGCCGCGCGTCGCCGTCCGGCCAACGCCAGATGGCGCGCTCGCGCTCGATTCCGCCTGGTCGGAAGAAGAGGTGGTGGTCAATCCGGATGGCACTTATCGCGTAAACGCATCGACCATCCAGGGACTTCTCGCCGAAGCGTCGAATGTTCTCGAGGGTCATCCGAAATTGGAACTGGACAGCTACGGTGTCGGGCCGAAGCCAATCCCCGGAGACGGTGAACCGGTCTTCGGCCAGTTGCGGGAGATCAAGGGATACTACGTCGCCTTCAGCCACAGCGGCGCAACACTTGGCCTGATTGCCGGCGAACTGCTTGCAAGCGAGATCGCCACCGGGACAGAGCACCCACTCCTCGCAGGCTTTCGACCGGCTCGATTTTCTTGAGGAGCGCAGCGACCTCTCAATGACGGTGGCCACCTAAACCCTGGAACCCTTCAATGGCGCGCACCGGCAACAGCTTGCCAGGAGGACAGCTACGTGAACAACAAGGTTGCATCCTCCTTCTTCTGTCGTGAAACCTTTGACACTCACATCTATGCCGCGCGCGCTGCCAATACCGCGTGGAGAGCCTCCGGCTTTAGATGGGTGTAGCGCTTCAACATTTTCCAGTCCTTGTGCCCAGTTACCAGTGCAACTTGTTCGATCGTGAACCCGGCCTCGAAAAGGCGGCTTGTGCCTTCGTGCCGCAAGTCATGAAAATGAAGGTTGTGGATGTCCAGGTCAGCGCACCCTCGACGGAAGGCGGTGCCGACTGACCTATGATTGAAGGGGAAAATTCGATCATCTTCATTGCTGCGCTTGGCGCGCTGCTCCTCAACAATGGTCCAGGCGTCGTAACCGGTCGCTGCGAACAGCGGTATACGCTGGTTGTTGCCGCTCTTGTTCCGCGGGTCTTTCCGGTCACGGATGAGAAGCATCCGCGTGCGAGTTTCCAAATCGGACCAACGTGCCTTGCAGATTTCCTCCTGGCGCATCGCGGTTGCGACCGCGAAACGTATGATCTGGCTAACTGGCGCCATCTGACGAGGATTTGAATCGAAGTGAGCGATCAGTCTGTCGAGCTCATCCTGGGTCGGTCGCCTGTCACGCTGATTTCCTTTCCCAATGAGGCCAAGCCTCTTTAGGGCGATACGCGGGAGATCAACCGGTTCGACCTTGACGGGCAGCCCGTGCACAGCAGCGGCGTGAGCCAGAATGAGTTTTACAAAGCCGATGTCGATACCGAGAGTCATTGGTCCGGCACCTTGGGTGGCTCTATCTCAACCGAAGCGAATGAGCCGTTCGCGGTCGAGTGCAGAAATGTTGCATTTGCCAAGATGCCTCTGCAGCAAATCGAGGGCTGCGGCCTTGGAGCGGCGAGGGGACTTGCCTACATCGCACATGTCGTCGATATGAAGGTCGATGAATTCGCCGAAGGTTTTTAGGCGCGCCGTGCGGACTTGGTCGGCGTCTCGCCGCGATCGACTTGGCGCTCCGCTTCGGTCGCCCAGCGCCGTGCGTCGTCTCTGCGCAGGAAGGTCTCGCTGACGTAGCGACCTTTGCGACGGACTTGGACACGCCAGGAACCGGATGAGAGTTTAGTGTAGGTGGCCATTTTTCGTGTGCGCTCCGTGTGCATTGAGAGATCGAAACGTGGCGAAAGGGTCGTATTCTGGCGTAAATTCGTGTGCACTCGGCAGGTTCTAACGATTTGATGTTAAAGAAAAAAATGCTGAAAAATCAAAACCATAGAGTGGCCGTGGCGCCGATGATGGACTGGACGGACCGGCATTGCCGGTTCTTCCACCGCCAGTTGACGAGCCATGCACTGCTTTACACCGAGATGGTGGTGGCCGACGCGGTCATTCACGGCGCGCGCGAGCGGCTGCTCGGCTTCGATGAGACGGAACATCCGGTCGCGCTGCAGCTCGGCGGCTCTGATCGTGAAAAGCTCGCCGAGGCTGCCCGCATCGGCGAGGCTTTTGGCTATGACGAGATCAACCTCAATGTCGGCTGTCCGTCAGACCGCGTTCAGTCGGGCACGTTCGGCGCCTGCCTGATGAAGGTGCCGGACCTCGTCGCCGGCTGCGTCGCGGCGATGAAAGCGGCGGTGAAGATCCCCGTGACCGTCAAATGCCGCATCGGCGTCGACGAGCAGGATCCGGAGCCGGCCCTGGATGCGCTGGCGGATGGTGTTTTCGATGCCGGCGCCGACGCGTTGTGGGTGCATGCACGCAAGGCGTGGCTGGAAGGACTGAGCCCCAAGGAAAACCGAGACATCCCGCCGCTAGATTACAACAGGGTCTATCGGCTGAAGGCCAGAAAACATAACGAATTCATTGGCATCAATGGCGGAATTCAGACGATCGAAGAGGCGTTGGCGCATCTCGACCATGTCGATGGCGCCATGCTTGGCCGCGCCGCCTACCACACGCCCGGCATTCTGGCCGGCGTCGATGCCGCTTTCTACGGCGTCCAGTCCGAGCCGTTCGATTTTGCCGCGCTGATCGATACCATGGCGGACTATGCGGCACGCCATATCGAGCAGGGTGGCCGGCTTGGCCATGTCACTCGCCATATGGTCGGACTGTTCCATGGCCTGCCCGGCGCGCGCCGCTACCGGCAGATCCTGTCCACCG
This sequence comes from Mesorhizobium sp. M1066, assembly GCF_040318635.1. Lineage (NCBI taxonomy): Bacteria > Pseudomonadati > Pseudomonadota > Alphaproteobacteria > Hyphomicrobiales > Phyllobacteriaceae > Mesorhizobium > Mesorhizobium sp. M1066. Next base: position 174,228 of record NZ_JAMYMR010000003.1, on the reverse strand, counting down.
ACGCGACAAAACCCGGCGCCGGCCCCGACGTTCTGAAGACGGCTTTCGCGGCCATCGAGTTCGGTGGAGCAGCAGCCGAAGCGGCTTGAGCTTCGGGGATCAATCCCTGAGGATCATGCGGTCGCCGCGCACGTCAAAACCCGACAATGAACCGATGAAGTTCATGCCGAGCAGGCTCTGGCTGAGCATGCCGGGTGCGGCGATCATCACCGACATATCCTTGCGCGTGATGCCGCCGATCGCAATCTGATCGGTTTTCACGGCCGCGGCGCGTGCCATGCCGTTAGCGGTCGAAACCGGTATGGTGTAGTTGAGCGCGGCCGGATTGAATCCGGCGGCCTGCGCATCCTGCGACGTCAGCACGGTGCTGGTCGCGCCGGTATCCACCACGGCCCGGACCGGGTTGCCGTTGACCAGGATGCGCGCTTCGAAATGGCCGTTGTCCGCCTTGTCGAGCGTCACTGTGGCGTGGCCGTCTTCGACGCCAAGCGCAAGCGGGCTGCCGGGAACAAGGCCCGCGGTCACCCGGCTCGCGACATCCTGCAACTCATAGCGATATTGGTAACCGGCGATCAGCGCGAGCGCGATGGCCGCCCAGGCGCCGAGGTTGCGGGCCATGGCGCCCAGGGGCCGGCCCGAGCGAAGCAGGCCGGCGCCGACAAGGGCGCCAAAGGCGCCGAGCCAGATCAGCCGGCTGAAATCGTTGTTCTCCACGCCGAGCGTGCTGCCGGCGGAATCGTTGAGCATGAGCAGGACTGCTCCCACTCCGATCGCGGCCATCAAGACCCAGAACAACCGGCTCATCCGCACCTCACGATAGCGCGTCGCGTTCGCGCGCGATGCGGGTGCGGCGCGTTTCCCGGCGCGGCCGGCGCTCGACCGTTTCCAGCCGGGCCGGCAATTGCGCCATGACGCTGCGGCGCGTTTCCGTCGTCATCCCGATCCAGGCGCCGATTTCCTCGCGCGTGCGGCCGCAACCGAAACAGAAGCCGGTTTTCATGTCGATCGAACAGACCAGGATGCACGGGGATTCGATGGCCGTCATGACTTTCTCTTGGGCTTCCATCCGGAATCCCTTGTTCCACCTCCACATGGTGCAACGGCAAAGCCAATGCAAGCCCTCGCGATTGCGCCCTTGGGGGCGGCTTTGCGTCAAAGCAGGCGCATCATCCCGGAGGTTGTGCCAACCTCGCAAGGCGGTTATGCCGCTCACCAACTCTAGGGAATGATCGACAACAAGATGACCAGCGCACTGCCCTTCGACGATTTTCGCAACCTGTTGGCCAATCTGCCGGCGGCCGACACGGCAGCCGAGACCCGCGTGCGCATGCTGTTTGCCAAGGCCGACAAACCAGGCAATTCGCTTGGCCGTATCGAGGACATCGCCGCCTGGCTGGCAGCCTGGAGCGGGCGGGCCCCACCCGCGGTGACAAGACCGCTGATGGCGGTCTTTGCCGGCAATCACGGCGTCACGCGCCACGGCATTTCGCCACGGCCGGTGGCGGCGACCGCCAATGCGGTCGAGCTTTGCGCCGCCGGAGGTGCCGCGATCAACCAGATCTGCATCGCCAACGACCTCGGACTGAAGGTCTTCGATCTCGCCCTGCACATCCCGACCGCCGACATCACCGAGGATGCCGCGCTCGACGAGCGTGGCTGTGCCGCCACCATGGCCTTCGGCATGGAAGCGATCGCCGGCGGCACCGACCTTTTGTGTCTCGGCGATCTCGGCGTCGGCAATTCCACCGTCGCCGCCACCCTGTTTGCGGCGCTGTTCAGGGGCAGGGGCGCCGACTGGGTCGGCGCGGGGTCGGGCGCCGATGCGGCCATGCAGGCACGCAAGGCCGACGTGGTCGATGCGGCGCTGGCTTTTCATGACGGCCATCTCGGCGACCCGCTCGAGGCGCTGCGCCGGGTCGGCGGCCGTGAATTCGCGGCGATCGCCGGCGCCATCCTTGCCGCGCGCATGCAGAAGATCCCGCTGCTGCTCGACGGATTGGCCGCCACGGCAGCCGCAGCGGTACTGCATGGCGTCAATCCCACCGCGCTCGATCATTGCCTTCTGGCCAGTCTGTCGCCAGAGCCCGCGCATGCTCGCGCCGCCCAAAGGCTCGGCCTGCGCCCGTTGCTTGATCTGGGCATCAGCCATGGCGAAGGGGCAGGGGCCGCCCTTGCCGCGGGTCTGGTCAAGGCCGCCGCGCTGACCAGTTCGGGCATGGCTGCGGCAGTACGCGGCTAGAGTCTTGAGGTATTAGCGCCGGAATTGGGAATGCGATAGACGACAGCGTTGTATTTTGGGTTGGAGCGGCCGCCGACTATTACGCCTCCAAGGTGTTCCGCTATTCTTCTGCTGGCCACGTTCCTTTCGGCAACCGGATATTCGAAACAGTCCGGTTCGAGTGCCTCGGAGGCCCACTCCGCGACAGCAGCAATTGCCTCTTGGCCAATGCCGTTTCCTTGAGCGTCTTCCCTGATCCAGATCCCGAGTTCGGGACACACGGTCTTCGCTGCATGAAGGCCGACAAGTCCCAGACAGCGATCGTCCGCCAATGCACGCACAACAAAGTGCAAATCCGATCCGTCCTGGATTGGCGTCAGCCAGGATCGCCATACTTCGGCAAAGGCCGCCAGTGATCGAGGTGGTTCCCACTGCATGAAACGGGTGATGGCGGGAGTGATGGCGAAAAATAGTCTTCAGCGTCGTCGGCTGTAAACAGCCTCAAGCGAAGGCGGTCCGAGTGGATCTCTATGCCCACGACGTGCCAATCACCTTTTGCCATCGTGGGGCGCCGTCCTTCTTGCTGGCCATCGACACAGTTCGCCGCGACGCTTACCGTCGTCGAGCCGCCACCGCCGCGGTCGGCAGTGCTGGCAGTTCCTCCATCACCCGGCTCAGCGGGAAGATGGCGATCGCCTCGGTCCCTTCGCGCAGCTTGGAATGAAGTTCGAACTCGCCGCCATGCATGGCGAGCAGCCCTTGCACGATCGGCAGGCCAAGCCCGGTGCCTTGCTCGGCGCTCTTGATCGCGATCGAGCCCTGGCCGAAGGCGGAAAGCACGATCGGGATCTCGTCTTCCGGTATGCCCGGACCGTTGTCCTTGATCGAAATGTATTGTCCGCCGCCCGCCGTCCACCCAACGCGGACACGGATTTCACCGCCGGTGGCGGTGAACTTGATGGCATTCGACAGAAGGTTGAGCGTGATCTGTCGCACCGCACGCTCATCAGCGAAAAGGCGCGGCAGTTCGTGTTCGAAATCCTGGACGACCCGGATGTCCTTGTTGCGCGCCCTCAACTCCATCATGTGACAGCAGTCCTCGACGATACCAAGCAGCATCACCGGCTCTTCGTTGAGCTGGTAGCGCCCGGCCTCGATGCGCGAGAGGTCGAGGATCTCGTTGATCAGGTCGAGCAGATGCTGGCCGGATTCGTGCACGTCATGGGCGTAGTCGCGATAGGTGGGATTGCTCATCGGCCCCAGCACCTCGTTCGACATCACCTCGGAAAAACCGAGAATGGCGTTGAGCGGCGTGCGCAATTCGTGGCTCATCGAAGCGAGGAACCGCGATTTCGCCAGATTGGCGTCTTCGGCCCGCCGCCGCGCCTCGTCCGACATCGATTTCGCCGTCTCCAGTTCGGCGATCAGCGCATCCTTTTCGGAGCGGAACGACAACATCATCAGGGACGAGTGGTTGAGATGCCGGGCCACATAGGCGAAGAACGGCAGCGACATGACCAGCAGCGCGGCCATGATTGCCTCGACCGGCATCCATAGCTTGGCGCCGGCATAAGCGTAGAGCGCCACGGGAACGGCAAAGGTGGCCAACAGCGCCCCGCGCAGAGACGAGGTCATCACCGCGGTCGCCGCCATGGCGAACAACAGCACCACGGCCTTGACGATGTGGAACGGATCGACCTCGCAGACGCTGCAGCCAAGCCACACAAACCATGCCCAGCCGAGACCGCACAGGAAATGGCCGATCAGGAATTCCCGTCGTGCTTGCGAAGGGTTGAGCTCGGAAGCTTCCGTGCGCTCGATGCGCCGCGCCATGAAGGCAACGATGGTGTAGCAGGTCAGGGTGAACAGCGCCCAGAGCCCGATCTCGTTGCCGATTCCGGCCAGCCGGCCGGCCGCCGCGATCGACAGGACAAGAAGCGGGATGGCGATGGCGCCGCTGGTCATCGCGCGGGCATGCAGCTTCAACAGTTCGCGATCGAAATCGGGATTGCCGGCCTGCTGCGAAAGACGGTCACGCGTCTTGCGCACCGCGCGCGCCACATCGCTGTTGCGATGAGGTTTCCTGCGGTCCACAATGAACTTGTCCGCTGTGTTCGAGCGTTGCAAGGGCATCAAAACTTCAATTTATGCGAGCAGCGGTTTCCAAGTGTTAAGCTACGTTCGAATGATTAACCAACCGTTTGCCATATGAGCCGCTCATGGTCGCCAAGATCGCGCCGGCGATACGTTGCGCGCCCCAGAAGCCTGTGGCGCCGGCTGGTGGATTACGGGCTTGCCGTCATCATCCTCGGACTGCTGATCCTGCTGGCGGCCCGCCTCGACCGGGTGGAGACACGCAAGACGCAAGGCGTGGCAATCATCAACGACGGCGATTCGATCACGCTTGGCACCGAGCGTATCCGCATGCGCGGCATCGATGCTCCGGAATATACGCAGACCTGCCTCAGGAACGGCGCGGACTATTCCTGCGGCACGCTTGCGCGTCAGTCGCTCGTTCGCCTGATCGCCGGCAAGCCCGTCTCCTGTACCGGCTGGCAGCGTGATCGTTATGGCCGGCTGCTCGGCGACTGCACCGCCGGCGGCAAGGATCTCAATCGGGCGCAGGTCGAAGCAGGCTGGGCGGTTGCTTTCGGCGACTTCGAGAGCGAGGAGGCCGTCGCGCGGGCGGGAAAGGCCGGCATCTGGGCGGGAACGTTCGATCGGCCGCAGGACTGGCGCGACAGCCATCACGGCGAAGTCGTCGAGAAGAAGCACGGCACACTGGCCTCGATCGGCGATGCCGTGCGCGAGATTTTTCGCTTCTGGTGATGCGCGTCCTGGAACTGGAACCGAGAACGAACAGGAGGATGGAATGAAACTCTTCGACGGAGGCCGGGCGCCCAATCCACGGCGGGTCCGCGTTTTCCTGGCCGAGAAAGGCATCGAGGTTCCGCAGGTGCCCATCGACATGGGGGCGCTTGAACACAGGCAACAGGCGGTCAGCTCGCGCAATCCCTTGCAGCGCCTGCCGGTGCTGGAACTCGACGACGGCACCGTCATCACCGAATCCGTCGCCATCTGCCGCTATTTCGAGGAACTGCATCCCGAACCGGCCCTGTTCGGGCGCGGCGCACTCGGCAAGGCGCAGGTCGAGATGTGGCAGAGGCGGATGGAATTCAATTTGCTCAGTTGCGTCACGCAGGCCTTCCGGCACACCCATCCGGCCATGAAGGAATGGGAAATCCCGCAGGTCCCCGAATGGGGTGAGGCCAACAAGCCGAAGGCCGTGGCGTTCCTCAGGCTGCTGGACGGCGAACTGGGCAGCCGGGAGTTCATCGCCGGCGACAGCTATTCGATTGCCGATATCACCGGCCTGATCGCCGTCGACTTCATGAAGCCGGCACGCATCAAGGTGCCGGATGACTGCGCGAATGTGTTGCGCTGGCATCAGGCCGTCTCCAGCCGGCCGAGCGCATCAGCCTGAGAATGACTGTTGAACTCGAAAACCTCGTCGCCAGGGTCCGCGCCTGCCGTATCTGCGTGGAAAATCCGGCCGGCAAGCCGTTGCCGCATGAGCCACGACCAGTGCTGCGCCCATCGTCCAGCGCCCGTATCCTGATCGCCAGCCAGGCGCCCGGCACCAAGGTGCATTTGTCGGGCATGCCGTTCACCGACGCCTCCGGCGACCGCCTGCGCAGTTGGCTTGGCGTGACGAGCGACGAATTCTACGACATCGAAAAATTCGCCATCGTCCCGATGGGCTTCTGCTTTCCCGGCCAGGATGCCAAGGGGGGAGATCTACCGCCGAGGCGCGAATGCGCGGCGGCATGGCGCGCACCTTTGATGGCCTCGATGCCACGGATCGATCTGGTGCTGACGATCGGCATCTATGCGCAGTCCTGGCACATGGGTGCGGCGCGCCGGCCCTCCCTGACCGAAACGGTCATGGACTGGCGCTCCATCTGGGAGAATTCCGTCGGTCCGAAAGTGCTGCCGCTGCCGCATCCCTCGTGGCGCAACACCGGCTGGCTGAAGAAGAATCCATGGTTTGAAATGGATTTGCTGCCTTTTCTGCGTTCGGAAATCCGATATCGCCTCGGCTGACCTTGCAGCAAGAAATCACTCGCTTTTCCGTCAATTGGCAGAATTTCTTTCTTGTGAAAGGCCGGAATAAGGGGGAGTATAGCCAATCTATTCCCCTGGGGAGCAAAATATGGACCGCCTCGATAGAAAAATTCTCCGCCTTTTGCAGGAGGACGCGACACTCGCGGTCGCCGACGTCGCCAAGAAAGTCGGGCTGTCGACAACACCTTGCTGGCGGCGCATCCAGAAGCTCGAGGAGGAAGGCGTCATCAAGCGGCGCGTTGCCATTCTCGACCATGAAAAGGTCAATGTGCGCGTCACCGTCTTCGTGTCGATCCGCACCAATTCGCACAGCCATGAATGGCTGCGGCGTTTCTCGGAAGTCATCCAGGAGTTTCCCGAGGTGGTCGAGTTCTACCGCATGAGCGGTGACGTCGATTATCTGCTGCGGGTCGTGGTTCCAGACATCGCCGCCTATGACGCCTTCTACAAGCGGCTGATCGCCAAGATCGAAATCCGTGACGTGTCGTCGTCCTTCGCCATGGAGCAGATCAAGTACACGACCGAAATCCCGCTCGACTACATGGTGCTGGACAAGGAATCGGGTGCCAACGCCGCCTGAGCTGCAGCAGGTTGTCCTGCTTAGTTCTTCTTTTTGTTGAGGAAACTCCAGGGCGAGTTGACCGGCAGGGTGACGGTGTCCGGTACGCTGCCGACGGCGACCACGTCTGCCTTGCGGACGCTGTAGCCAGACTGGATGACGCTGACGCCGTCGAGGATGAACAGCTGGCTCTTCTCCATGTCCGGCTTCAGCGCGCCGGTGACCGCGACCGGCTGATAGGCCTCGGACATTTTGTAGGGACGTGCCGGCGTGACCAGCACGATCTGGTTGGGGGGCGGCGTTGGCATGTGGCTGCACGCACCCGTCCACGGCACCAGCAGGAACTGATAGACAAGATCGCCGTCGCGATCGACCGGCAATGCGTAGCCGGCTAGCTGAATGCTTTTGTCCTGCAGGTTGAGGGACAGCGTCTCGCCATGGTCGGGCAATTTTGCCGCGATCATCGGCAGCCCGACGTTTTCGGCGGCGGATTGCGTAGCCGGACGCAGATCCTTCCAGAATATGTGCGCGGTCTCGGCCGAGGCATCGGTGGCCGCGGACACAAACAATGCCGCTGCGAAGGCCAGGCTTGATTTGGGAGGATTGCTCATTGCCGCGTCCCTTTGAAGCTCAAGTAAAGACGCCGCTGTCAACGACGTCAACGCTCCCGCCGCATCACATGTCGGCAGCCACTTCACATGTCGGCGAGATCCAGACATGCCGGAAAGCGGATTTCCGCGCCGTCAGCCTTTCCTGGCGACGATCCGCGCGAGCGTCTTGGCATTGGACAGCTCCCTTACGGCGTCCTTGCCGATCCAGCGCGCCGTCTTGTCTGCCGACTGCGCCAATCGTTCGGCGACAGCCAGGGCAGCGCCGTGCATGTCCATTGATCGTTTGCCGATCGACCGAAGCGCCCAGTTCACGGCTTTCTTCACGAAATTGCGGCTGTCGTTGGCATGCGTTTCGATGATCGGCAGGAAGGCGAGGAAGGTCGTCTCCGGCTCCTTCTTCCGGTGAACGACAGACCAGGCCATCATGGCAAAGGCCGTGCGCCGAACGAATTCCCGCTCGTCCGCCGCGAACTCGGCGATCAGTTCTTTCCAGGCGTCCGTATCGACAAAGAGGTCGGAGACGCCGTCGACGATGTCCCAGGAGTCGAAGCTGGCCGCCCATCGTCTTGTATCTTCAGCAGAAAACCGTTTCGGGTCAGCCGTGACGGAGGCGATGAACTGCGCCTCCATGATGCCGGTGTCCCATAGCTCCAAGGCGCGCTCGTGGTTGCGTCTGATCTTCCTGGCGATCTGCCGCTGCATGCCGTGCGAGATACCAAGCGCACGGTCGATCTTGATGCCGTAGCGCAACATGCCGAGGCGGTTCTCCTCCGACCCGATAGCGCGAAGATGGGCGACGACTTCCGCGGCTGTGGATTGAGGTGAGAGCTCTGCCACCGCGGAAACCTACTTCTCCAGGCGCGCCAGCAGCGAGGACGTGTCCCAGCGCTTGCCGCCCATCGCCTGCACATCCTTGTAGAACTGGTCGACAAGTGCTGTCACCGGCAGTCTGGCGCCATTGCGATCGGCCTCGGCCAGACAGATGCCGAGATCCTTGCGCATCCAGTCGACGGCGAAGCCGAAATCATATTTGCCGGCGTTCATCGTTTTGTGACGGTTCTCCATCTGCCAGGAGCCCGCAGCGCCCTTGGAAATCACCTCGATCACCTTCTCGATGTCGAGTCCGGCCTTCTTGCCGAAATGGATGCCTTCGGCCAGGCCTTGGACGAGCCCGGCTATGGTGATCTGGTTGATCATCTTGGTGAGCTGGCCGGCACCGGCCGACCCCATCAAGCCGACCATGCGGGCAAAAGCGTCGATAACAGGCTTCGCTCTGTCGAAAGCGTCCTGCTCGCCGCCGACCATGACGGTCAGCACACCATTCTCGGCGCCGGCCTGGCCGCCCGAGACTGGCGCATCGAGAAACGAAAACCCGCCGGCTTCCGCCGCCGCCGCCAGCTCGCGAGCGACCTCGGCCGAGGCCGTGGTGTTGTCGATGAAGACCGAACCCTTCTTCATCGATTTGAAGGCGCCTTCCGGACCCGTCGTCACCGAACGCAGATCGTCGTCATTGCCGACACAGGAGAAGACAAAATCCTTGCCCTCGGCGGCCTGTGCCGGCGTCGCCGCAAAGCTACCGCCATGCTGGCCAACCCATTGCTCGGCCTTGGCCTTGGTGCGGTTGTAGACGGTGACATCATGGCCGCCCTTGTTCTTCAAGTGCCCGGCCATCGGATAGCCCATCACGCCAAGACCGAGAAATGCAACAGATGCCATGAGCTTGCCCTTCAGAAACGGAATTTGCTGCGAAAGCTCTAGGCTCTGCGCTCAATTCGTCAAGACGCGTAGGGCAGGATCGACTGGTGCAGCTGAATTGAAATAGTCAGCGTTTCAGGTGAACGGTGATCCGGCGCTCGATCCATTCGACGCCATGGCGCAATATCTCGACCATCACCAGATAGACGAGCGCGACCCAGATATAGGCCTGGATATCGAACGAGTTGGCGAAGGCGAGCTTGGCATTGCCCATCAGATCATAAACCGTGATGATGGCGACGATCGCGGAAGCCTTGACCATCAGGATCAGTTCGTTGCCATAGGGCCGCAAGGCGACGATCAGTGCTTGCGGCAGGATGATCTTGCGCAAGGTCTGCAATTTGTGCAGGCCAAGCGAGGCAGCGCCTTCCCACTGCCCACGAGGCACGCTCTCGATGGCGCCGCGCAGAATCTCGGCCTGATAGGCGGCGGTGTTGAGCGCAAAGGCAAAGACGCCGCAATTGAACGCGTCCTTGAAAAAGTCCCAGAGGCCGATCGACTGGAGCTCGACCCTGAACGAGCCCAATCCGTAATAGACGAGATAAGTCTGGACCAGCAGCGGCGTGCCGCGGAAGAAATAGACGTAGCAATAGGCGAGGCCGGACAGGATCCGGTTCTTGGACATGCGCCCGTAAGCGACGGGCACCGACAGGATCGCGCCGAGCACCATCGATATGGAAACCAGCGAAAGCGTTACCCCAAGCCCTCGCAAATAGGCCGGCGCATATTTGGCGAAGAAATCGGGATTCCAGGCAAGGAAGAGATAGCTGACGATGCCGAGGCCGAATAAGATCCATAGGCAGACCAGCGCGTAGCCGACGATACGCCTGCGCGGCCAACCGCGCGCACGTGGCGGCGGACGTTCGACCATTGTGGCCGTGGCGCTCATCGCTGCGCCTCCCGCCGGCCAAGCGAACGCAGGATCGCGCTGGTGGCGAAGGACGACAGGACGGCCAGGCCAAGAAACACCAGCGAGGCGACGCCGAAGAACAGGAAAGCGTGCTTGGTGACGCGGGCGGCAATGCTGGCATTGCGCAGCGTTTCGGCCAGGCCGACAACCGATACCAGGGACGTGTCCTTGAGCAGGCTGAGCCAGCAGTTCTCCAGGCCGGGGAACGCGATGCGCAGCAGCTGCGGCACGATCACCTTGCGCATGGTCAGCCAGTTCGAAAGACCGATGGCATAGCCGCCTTCGTATTGACCTTTGGGAATGGCGCGGAAGGCCGACAGGAAAACCTCGCTGGCATAGGACGAGAAGATCAGCGCAAGCACGATCATGCCGGCGACGAAGCTGTTGACGTCGATGGTGGTGTCCGGCCGGAAATACCTGACGAGATGCTGCAGCAGGATCGGCATGCCGAAGAAGAACAGGAAAAGCGTCACCAGTTCCGGCAGGCCGCGAAAGACGGTGGTGTAGATGTTGGCGGCAAGGCGCAACGAGGGTTCTTCGGACTGCTTGGCGAGTGCAATGAAAAAGCCGATCGTCAATCCGATGGGCAGCGTGGCAAGCGCAAGCGCAATGGTGATCAGTGCGCCATAGGCAATATCGTCAAGCCAGCCTTCGGGTCCCCAACTGAGAAGTGTCCATATGCTCTGGGCTGGCATCGACCGGTCTTATCTCCACGGCATTCCCGAGACGAATAGAAAGACGGCGGGGAAATTCCCCGCCGTCTTGACCGTATTTATCAGGACTCGGCGCCGTAGACGTCGAACTTGAAGTACTTGTCGTTGATTTCCTTGTATTTTCCATTGGCGCGAATGGCGTCGATGGCCGAGTTGAGCTTGTTGACCAGGTCGGTTTCGCCCTTGCGCACGGCAATGCCGGCGCCAGGCCCGAAGATCTCGACCGGCTGCGGCGAAGGTTGGCCGAGGATCTTGCAGCAGGCGCCGTCAGGCGAATCCAGAAACTGCTGCAGCACGACAATATCGTCCTCGATGGCGTCGAGACGGCCATTGGCAAGATCTGCCTGCTCCTCGGGGCTGCTCGGATAGCCCTTCACGGTGCTGTCGGTGTAGGTCTTTGAGGCATAGTTGAAATGCGTCGTGGTGGTGGCGACGCCGATGGTCTTGCCGGCGAGATCTTCCTTGGTCACGCCTTTCAGCGTGCTGTCCTTCGGCACGGCGAGCGCCGACGGCGTGTTGTAGTATTTGTGCGAGAAGTCGACCTTTTCCATCCGCTCCGGCGTGATCGACATCGAGGCGACGATGGCGTCGAACTTGCCGGCCTGAAGGGCGGGAATGATGCCGTCCCAATCCTGGGCGACGAAGGTGCACTTGACCTTCATCTCATCACAAAGCGCCTTGGCGATGTCGATGTCGAAACCCACGAGCTGGCCATCGGCGGTAAGGTTGTTGAAGGGTGGGTAGGCGCCTTCGGTGCCGATCCTCAGGGTCTTTTCCTGGGCCTGGGCGACGCCGAGCGTCAGCAGCGCGGCCGATGCGGCAAGCGCGATACGCAGTGAAATACGCATTATGGTCCTCTCTTTATGGTCCCGGCCGTCGTTCCGAACGGCTCTGTGGGGCGGTGCTTTTGACCGCCCGCTGGCGCGATACTCCCACTCTTTCCAAGAAAAAAGCAACTGCAAAACCATAAAAATGGGCAAGGCTATTCTGCCGTTGCGTCAGCGCTCAAGCAACGAGCCCAGTGGTGCGCTCGATGAAGTCGGCTATCGATTTTGCATCGTCGAGATCGAATACTGGCAGCAGCTCGCCTTCAATCGCAAAATCGGCGGCGACAGCGACGATGTTGGGATCCTCCGCCGAAAGCGGCGTACGGTCCTTCGCATCCAGCCGGCGGGTTTCGATCTTGCTGTGGGCTTCGCGCTTGTAGCCTTCGACCAGCACCAGGTCGCAAGGGGCAAGCCGCGACAGTACAGTCTCCAATGTCGGCTCATCCTCGCCGCGCAGCTCGTGCATCAGTGCCCAGCGAACGCCGGAGACGATCGCGACTTCGGTGGCGCCGGCCTGCCGGTGGCGAAAACTGTCGGCACCCGGTTTGTCGATGTCGAAATCATGATGGGCGTGTTTCACCGTCGACACCTTCCAGCCGCGCCTGACAAGTTCGGTGACCAGCCTTTCGGTCAAAGTCGTCTTGCCGGAATTCTTCCAGCCGGTGATGCCGAAGACGCGTCTGTTCATGGCTTGATGCTCTGCAACAGACGCTCGGCAGACACAAGATCGTCCGGCTCGTTGATGTTGAAGAAAGGATCGCCCCCCGCCGATTGCAGAACCGGGAATTCCACCTCGACAAAACCGTGCCGGTCGATGAAAGCCGAAACCCGCCTGTTGTCCTCATCGACCAGAAAGTGCCGCAATGCATCGCGGCAGCCGAGCGGCCAGAGCGCGAAGGTCGGGTGCCGCTTGCCGGCCGAGCGGGCAACGGCAATCGAACCGGGACTTTGAGCGACGGCCGCTGCCAGACGCTCGACAAGGTTCAACGGCAGGAAGGGTGTGTCGCCGGCAGCGCTGACAATCGCCTTGCAAGACGTATTGGCCGCGGCCCATTCGAGGCCGGTCAGGATTCCGGCGAGCGGCCCGGCAAAGCCGGGCACGCTGTCGGCAAGCACCGGCAGTCCAAAGCGCAGGAAACGCGCAGGATCGCCATTGGCGCTGAGCGCCAGCGATTCGATCTGCGGAGTGAAGCGCGACACGACCTGGTCAAGCAGGCAGCCATCGCCAAGCGGCAACAGGCTCTTGTCGCCGCCGCCCATCCGTCTCGACTGGCCACCGGCCAGGATGATCCCCGCAATGTCTCGCTTCATGCCACGAAGCCTGTACGCCAGCCGTCGGAAATACAAGAACCTTCAATGATCTGGCTAGATTCCGTCCGGAACCATGCTCGGCCCCGTGCTTTCGGCGACGATCTTGCGCCGGCCGGCGACCCGCTCGCGGTAGAGCGCATAGAGGCCCGAACCGATGATGATGGTGGCGCCGACGATCATCGGCGGATCGGGGATATCGGCGAAGATGAACAGGCCAAGCAGGATCGACCAGATCAGGGCCGTATAGCGGAACGGCGCGATGAAGGAGATGTCGCCCGCCCGCATCGCCATGATGATGAATTGGTAACCGATAATCACCAGCACCGCCGCCAGGGCCAGCAGGGCTGTGCTGTTGCCCGTCATCGGCGTCCAGCCGCCCATGGCCGGCAACAGCGCGGCACCGACGATGGTCATGGCAAGCGCGGTTGCCGTCGACACCAGCAATGTCGGAATGGCCTTGGGGATCCGCTTGGTGGCGAGATCGCGCACCGCACAACAGGCGACGCTGGCCAGCGCCGCCAGCGAGTAGATGCTGAATCCTTCGAAGCCAGGCCGCACGATGATCAGCACACCGGCAAATCCGATGGCGATGGCCAGCCAGCGCCGCCAGCCGACAGCCTCGCCGAAGACAAGTGCCGCTCCCATCGTCACCGCCAGCGGCAGCGCCTGCAGCACCGCCGAAACATTGGCGATCGGCAAATGGGCGAGGGCGACGAGAAAACTCACCGTGGCACCGGCCTCGCTGATCACGCGCAGGGCCACCAGAGGCTGCAGCATCGAGCCCGGGCGGGCGAGCGCGCCGCGCTGCCAGGCGAGCAAGCCAACGAAAAGCGAAGCGAAAGCCCCACGGATCAACATGACCTGCGCCATGTTCATCGATTGTGACGAGTATTTGGTGATGGCGTCGTTGAGGCAGAAGCCGGCCATCGCCACCATCATGAACAACGCGCCGCGAAGATTTGGTGACAGGGGCAAGACGGCTACCGGTTCTGCTAATGCATGTCGCCCAAAGTGACCTCGATTTTTGGGAAACGGCATGCATAAGAAACAAAGACCTAAAGCGCGTCGCCTGAATCCGTTCAAACGCGACGCGATTTAGGCAGCAAGCCTGTAACAGGCGAGCATGAAACAGCAACAGCAAAGGGCTGGGCCACAGCCTTGTTTGTGGCCCAGAAGATCACCTGCAATGGCGGCAGAACTTACTTCTTCGGCGTCAGCACCTCGGTGCCATTGCCTTCTTTGCCGGCGATGGTCCACAGACCATGCAGCGAGCCGTCGTCCGTCATCTTGTAGACGACGAGGCCGATATCCTTGCCCATGACATAGCCGGCCGAGAAGGCATCATCGTTGCGCATGCAGATGCCGTCGGAAGATGAGCCACCGGTTTCCCAATGGATCGCGCAGGTCGTCCCGCTGGTCAGCGTGATGGTGGCTTCGCCGCCATAGGCCGAACCGTCGAAGTTGGTGCCGGCGACCGTATAGGTGCCGCCGATCGACTGCGCCGCGGCTGGCGCGGCCGCGAGACCGAGCAAGGCGAGAGAAAGAATGAGTTTGCGCATGATGTATTCCCCCTGTGAGCGAAGAGCCGCTTCCAGGGAAGGCTAGGCTGGAACAGACTGGCCGTAAATCCGGCTGCGGTTCGCGAACAAGACTTTTTCTGGGGTGTGGTCCGAAACGTTCATGGTCCCTTGAGACTGCCGGCAATGGCGCCGACCAGCGGGTCGTATTTCGACTTCAGGGCCGGAGGGTAATCGACCCATACCGTGCGGATGACGCCATCTCCACCAAACAGGCGCCGCTCGTAAAAGATCTTTCCTTCCTTCAAGCCCGACAGCACTGCCCAGTCCTTTCCGGCCCTGCTGTAGGTCACCTTGTAGCCCGGCTCGTTGCTCGCCTTCTCCGCCGCGACAAAGCCTTTCGGCGTATCGTCGTCGATGTTGAGGATGCCCGAGCAGATCAGGCTGGCACCGTCGGCACTCAGCCATTGCTGTCCGTCGCCATTGTCGGGCTCCGGCTGGCGATCGGTGAAGATCTCGTCGGGAAAGGTGCAGACGGTGCCGTAACGCTCATTCACATAAGTGAACGGCGCGGCGACCGCACTGGTTGCTGCCATTGTCGCAATCGCCAGGAATGAAGAGTGCAGCCGCATGCTCGCCTCGAAGTCATGATCCCGAAGCGATCTTGCATGAATTTTGCGAAAAGATCAGCCGCCGGTGACGCTCATATGGCGCGACACCGATGGGCGGCTGGTGCGGCGGTCGATGATGAAGTCGTGGCCCTTGGGCTTGCGGCCGATGGCTTCGTCTATTGCTTCGGCGACCAGCTCGTTGCCTTCGGAGGCGCGCAAGGGCGCGCGCAGGTCGGCGGCATCTTCCTGGCCCAGGCACATATAGAGGGTGCCGGTGCAGGTCAGCCGGACGCGGTTGCAGCTTTCGCAGAAATTATGCGTCATCGGCGTGATGAAGCCGAGCCGTCCGCCGGTCTCGGCGACCTGGACGTAGCGCGCGGGGCCGCCGGTCTTGAAGGGAATGTCGGTCAGCGTGAACTGGCGTTCCAGAGAAGCACGCAGCAGCGACAGCGGCAAATACTGGTCGGTGCGGTCGGCATCGATCTCGCCCATCGGCATGGTTTCGATGACCGTCAGGTCCATGCCGCGGCCATGCGCCCAGCGCATCATCTCGGGCAGCTCGGCGTCGTTGAAATCCTTCAGCGCCACCGCGTTGAGCTTGACCTTCAGCCCCGCCGCCTGCGCGGCATCGATGCCTTGCATGACCTTGTCGAGATGGCCCCAGCGGGTGATCTTGTGGAACTTGTCGGCATCGAGCGTATCGAGCGACACGTTGATGCGCTTCACGCCGCAATCGGCGAGTTCGGCGGCAAAGCGCGACAGCTGCGAGCCGTTGGTGGTCAGCGTCAGTTCTTCCAGCGCGCCGCTGGCGAGATGCCGCGACAGCTGGCGCACGAGATGCATGATGTTCTTGCGCACCAGCGGCTCGCCGCCGGTGAGGCGCAATCGCCTGACGCCCTTTTCGATGAAAACCGTGCACAGCCGGTCGAGCTCTTCCAGCGACAGCAGGTCCTTCTTCGGCAGGAAGGCCATGTCCTCGGCCATGCAATAGGTGCAGCGGAAATCGCAGCGGTCGGTGACTGACACGCGGAGATAGCTGATCGTGCGGCCGAAAGGATCAATCATGTCCATGCTTCAAGCGCTTCCCGTGGCCGTGAACGGCTTCGTTATATACCGCTATGTGATACGATCCGGCCATTCATTCAAGATACCGCCTCTCGATCTTTGGTAACATCCCTGCGCCGACATCGCATGTCGGTCGGTCTCATCAGGTCTTTTCCCGTTTAGCGAAGCGGCGTAGGGAAGGGCGGATGAGACGGGATCGAACAGCATGACCGCACCGAAAGAGCTCAGGGTCTCCAAGGACCGCAAACTTTTGTCCGTCACCTTTCCCGACCATCGGCCGTTCGAACTGCCGGCGGAACTGCTGCGCGTCGCCTCGCCATCGGCCGAAGTGCAGGGCCATTCGCCGGATCAGCGGGTGACGGTTCCCGGCAAGCGCAATGTCGCAATCCTCAAGATCGAGCCAGTCGGCAACTACGCCGTGCGCATCACCTTCGACGATTTCCACGACACCGGCATCTTCACCTGGAATTACCTGCATACGCTCGGCCACGAGAAGGATGCGCGCTGGGAAGCCTATCTCGCGGAGCTTGCGGAAAAGGGCCTGAGCCGGGACCGCTAAAATTGATTCCCCTCGCCGTCGTCAAAACGTCATCGAGATGGCGTAGCGCCGGCAAAGGTTTGGAGGCGAAAACATGTCCGTCATCACCACGGTCGAGCAGCTCGAGGCGCTCTATGGCGTTCCAGGCGAGGCCTCGCTGGTCAAGGAACTCGACCAAATCATTCCCGAATATGCCGCCTTCATCGAAGCCTCGCCGTTCGTCGCGCTGGCGACCAGTGGCCCGGAGGGACTGGACTGTTCGCCGCGCGGCGATCTCGCCGGCTTTGTGCGCATCCATGATCCGAAAACCCTGATGATGCCGGATCGTCGCGGCAACAACCGCGCCGATTCGCTGCGAAACGTCATCCGCGACCCACGCGTCGGCCTGCTGTTCCTGGTGCCGGGCTCCGGCACGACGCTGCGTGTCAACGGCCGCGCTCATATCACCACGGATACAGTGCTGTGCGCATCATTCACGGTGGACGGCAAGGCGGCGCGATCGGTAACCGTCGT
This sequence comes from Mesorhizobium sp. M1066, assembly GCF_040318635.1. Taxonomy (NCBI): domain Bacteria; kingdom Pseudomonadati; phylum Pseudomonadota; class Alphaproteobacteria; order Hyphomicrobiales; family Phyllobacteriaceae; genus Mesorhizobium; species Mesorhizobium sp. M1066. Next base: position 156,955 of record NZ_JAMYMR010000003.1, on the reverse strand, counting down.
CGACATCGATTCGGTCTATTTCCAATGCGCCCGGGCCATCGTCCGTTCCGAGCTCTGGAACGCGGCAAGGCACGTCGACCCGAAGTCGCTGCCGACGCCCGGACAAATCCTGGAAATCACCAGCCGCAGCAACATCGACGGCGAAACCTACGACAAGGAATGGCCGGAGCGGGCGAAGAAGACGATGTGGTAGGTCTGGCTGAAAGGCCGTCACGCCTCTTTTAGCACATCATAGATCTTGCGCATCTGCTCGCCGATCATGTCGCATTGTTCCGGCGTCGACTGGCTCATCGCCTTCTCGATCAGCGCCATATGCACTTTCAGCGCCTGCATCAGCAGCGCCTCGCCGGCCTCGGTGAGCGCGAGCCGCAGGATGCGCTTGTCCTTCTCATCACCTTCGCGGCGCAGCAGGCCACGCGCTTCCAGCTGCGGCAAAAGCATGGTGATGTTGGAGCGGCCGACGAGCAGCTTGCGGGCAAGATCGTGCTGCGACATGCCGGGGTGGCGATAGAGGTTCATCAGCACGTCGAGCTGCGCCGGCTTCAAATCGAGCGGCGCAAGCTTCACCGCCAGCGTGCGCTCCAGCAAATGGCATGCGCGCGCCACCGCGACCCAGTTGCGGAAACGCGGGTTGTCCCAAGGCAGCTCTTGTTTATTGTTCATCTTTGAACTATTATGTTCATGCTTGAACGTATGGATGGATTTTCACTATGGCATCATTCGGGCTGAAGGTCATCCGGGGCGTGTTCGGTGCGGCAGAGCGTGTCGCGCCGCGGCTTAGCGGACGCGCGGCGTTCGAATTGTTCTGCCGCACCCCGAATGTCAAGGCGCTCAGCGATGGCGAGCGCCGCGCTGTCGAGCGTGCGGCCGGGTTCATGACCGAGGCGCGTCATCACCGGCTGAAGACCGCGACCGGCTGCGTCATGGTGCACGAGTTCCGGCCCGAGCCGGGCAGGGCGGCCGCCGGCACGGTGCTCGTCGTCCATGGCTGGCGCTCGCGCACCGAATATATGCGCGCCTTGATCGAAGGCTATCGCGCCGCCGGCTACAGGGTCGTTTCGCTTGACCTGCCCGGCCACGGCCAGTCGCAGGGCCGGCGCCTCAACATGGTCAATGCGGTGGATGCGGTGCGGGTTGCCGGCGAATGGTTCGGTCCCTTCGTGGCGGCCGTCGGCCATTCCTTCGGCGGCGCCGTCGCCGCCAACGCCATCGCCGGTTCGGTCAAGAACATCCCGCCGCTGACCGCCGGACGCCTGGTGCTGATCGCGGCGCCCAGTTCCTTGCCGGCGATCTTTGCCGACTTCAGTCATATGTTGAATGTCGGCCCGCGCTCGCAAGCCGCCATGGCGGACCGGGTCGAGCATCTTTCCGGCCGGCCGCTGCATGAATTCACCGGTGACCGCCAACTTGCCCAGGCCCCGGTGCCGACCCTGGTCATCCACGCGCAAGACGACCGCGAAGTCTCGGCCGATCATGCACGGCGCTATGCCGGCGCCGGCGGCCATGTGCGGCTCTACTGGGCCGATGGGCTCGGCCACCGCCGCATTCTCGCCGACAAGGGCGTGGTTGAACGCGCGGTCGGCTTCGTGACGCATCGCGAGCCATTGCTGCTGCACTGAGCGGCGGTCGAGATTATTTCTTCTTCTCGCCGGGTTCGACCGGCAGTCCGGCGGCCTTCCAGGCGGTGTAGCCGCCAAGGATGTGCTTGACCGGCGAAAGCCCCATGTCCTGCGCCGTCTTTGTGGCCAGGGCCGAGCGCCAGCCGCCGGCGCAGAAGAACACGAAGCTCTTTCCCGAGGCGAAGAACGGCTTGTGGTAAGGGCTTTCGGCGTCGATCCAGAATTCCAGCATGCCGCGCGTGACATGTTTGGCGCCCGGAATCCGGCCGTCGCGTTCCACTTCGCGCGGATCGCGCAGATCGACGAAGATCGTGTCTTCATCGTCGAGCAGCCCGGCCGCTTCCTCCGGCGAAACCACCTCGATCACGGCGTTCGCCTCGTCCAGCAGCTCGCGATAACCCTTTTTCACGCTCTCATCCCTCCCGGCCTTGCTGGCGGATTTCGAGCACACCAGCCGGCGTTTGTCACGCCGCGCTGCCGCCGGCCATCGTCTTCCAGGCTGCCATGGCTCCGGCAACCGTCGCCAGCAGGGCATCGTGTGAGGCGCCGTCGCGCGCCTGGATCGACATGCCGTGCTGGACCGTGGCGAAGAAGGTCGCGGCGGCGCTCGCATCGAAATTCGCCGGCAGTTCACCTTCGGCAACGCCGCGCTCGAGACGCTTCTGCAGGGCGGTGTGGTTTTCGGCGCGACGACGACGCAGATCATCGCAGATGGCGCCTCGGCTCGAATCCTGATGCAGCGCGCCGAGCGTGATTAGGCAGCCCTGCGGGCGATCGGTCTGCGCATAGGCTTTCGCCGTCAGGCATAAAAATTGTTCGATCGCCTGCCGCGCGGTCGGGGCTTCCTCCAGCGCCAGCCAGATGTCGGCACCCTCGGTGTGCGAGTAAAAATCCGTCGCCTCGAGGAACAGCGCCTGCTTGCTGCCGAAGGCGGCGTAGAGGCTGGGCGAGTTGATGCCCATGGCGGCGGTCAGGTCGCTCATCGATGCGCCTTCGTAGCCACGCGCCCAGAACACCTGCATAGCGCGGCGCAGGGCTGCGGGTCGATCGAAGGTGCGGGGGCGGCCTCGTTCCGACATGATGATCTTTTCTGTGTTGATCGATACATAATTAAGTTGACGCCGGTGGGCAAGGCTGACAGATATTTATGTATCGATCGTTACAAAAGGAGAAATCGATGTCATCCAACCAACTGGGCGGCAAGGCCGCGCTCGTCACCGGCGGCAGTCGCGGCATCGGTGCGGCGATTGCGCGACGGCTCGCGGCCGACGGCGCCAGTGTCGCGCTGACTTATGTGCATGGCGAGGAGCAGGCTCGCTCGGTTGTCGCCGAAATCGAGGCCAAGGGCGGCCACGCCATCGCAATCAGGGCCGACAACCGCGATGCGGTCGCCATAGACAAGGCCGTCGACGACGTAGTGACCGCCTTCGGCCGGCTCGACATCCTGGTCAACAGCGCCGGCATCTGGCGGGCCGCCCCCATCGACACGCTGTCGCTCGCCGATTTCGACGAGACCATGGAGGTCAATCTCCGGGCTCCATTCATCGCCTCGAAGGCGGCGGCCGTGCATATGGGTGAGGGCGGCAGGATCATCTCGATTGGCAGCAACCTTGCCGAGAGGGCGACCGACGGCAGCCTCACGGCCTATTCAGCCAGCAAGGCGGCGCTGGTCGGCCTGACCAAGGCGCTGGCGCGCGACCTCGGCCCGCACGGCATCACCGCCAATGTCGTCCACCCCGGTTCGACCGACACCGACATGAACCCGGCCGACGGCCCGCATGCCGAGCATCAGCGCCGGAAGATGGCAACACCGCGTTTCGGCAAGGCCGATGACATTGCCGGAATGGTCGCCTGGCTTGCAGGCCCTGAAGGCCGCTTCGTCACCGGCGCTGCCCTGACCATCGATGGTGGCGCCAACGCCTGATCCGCAGAGATTTCCGGCTGGGGCGGAACCACCCTCCGCTCCAGCCGTCACGATCTTGTGAAACCGTTCTGCAACAGGCTTTCCAAAATTTATGAAAGCTTAACGAAATCGGTATGAATCAGTATAGTCGCGCCTTACATCCGCCATGCGGTGAGCGGGACGATCTAGCGTGCGGAACGGGAACCGGTTGCGGCCGGAGCGGGTGATTCATGAAATTCCTCGGAAACAAGGCAACCGTGATGCCGCTGATGGCGATCACGGCAACGCTGGCTTTCGGTGTACCCCAGGCAGGCGCGCAGGGGCTGTTCGACATGCTTTTCGGCGGCGGCGTCAAGCATGCGCCGAAAGGCGAGTTTCCGCCCCCGCCACCGAAGAACAAGCCAAAGCCGAAAGTGTCCGGTGGTGGCGGCGGCAATGTGAAGATCAGCAGCCCATCCTACTACACCTACAAGGCCGACCGGCTGGTTCGCGTCGACTTCTCGGCATTGGCCGCGACGCCGGAGCCGGCGACACCGCAGGACGCCGCCTTCGTTCCGTTGGCTACGGGCGCTGCGTTTCGTGAAGCGGTTGCCAGCTTGGGCGACTACGAACTCTTGGCCGAGCCCGACATCGCCAAGGCGGTGATCGCCTACTACTCGGCCAATCCGGATTTCATCTGGATAAGCGGAACCAGCCTCAACAGCCGTGCGCAGGATGCGGTGCGGGTGCTTGGCGAGGCTTCAAGCTATGGCCTCACGCCCGCCGACTATACGGTCGAAGTGCCCGCTGCCGGCGCATCGTCGGCCGATGCCAATGCGCAACTGAAAGAGCTCGTCCGTTTCGAGATGGCGCTTTCCGCGCGTGTGCTGCGCTATGCCCACGACGCCCAGAACGGCCGCGTCGATCCCAACCGCATGACCGGCTACTATGATTTCCCGGCCAAGCCGCTCGACTTGCAAGGCGTGCTGAGGACGCTGGCGCATACCCAGCAAGTGCGCACCTATCTCGAATCGCGGCATCCGCAGAATGCGGAATACCAGGCACTGCGCGTCGAGCTGGAATCGCTGCAGGCCAGTGCGGAAAACGAAATCGTCGTCGACCCCAAACTGTTGCTGAAGCCGGGCGAAACCAGCCCCGAGCTGCCGAAGCTGCTGACCCTGATCGCGCGCAATCTCGATGACGAGATGGGCGGCGCCTATGGCGAGATCCTGTCCAGGCTGGCCACCAGCGACGTCTATGTTCCGGAACTGGTCCCGGTCATCAAGGCCGTGCAGCAAAAGGCGGGCATGAAGGGCGACGGCGTCATCGGCCCGCGCACCGTCGCGACGCTGGCCGGAACATCCAAGGCCGACAAGCTGCTGAAGGTGGAAGTGGCGCTGGAGGAATTGCGCTGGCTGCCCTCCGATCTCGGCAGCCCGCGCGTCTTCATCAACCAGCCGGCCTTCACCGCAAGCTACATCGACAATGGCGAGGAGAAGCTCAAGACGCGTGTCGTCGTTGGCCGGACCACCAACCAGACCTCTTTCTTCTACGACCAGATCAAGCAGGTCGATTTCCATCCCTATTGGGGCGTGCCGCAGTCGATCATCGTCAACGAGATGCTGCCGAGATTGCGCAGCGATCCGGGCTATCTCGACCGGGCCGGCTACGAGGTGACGGATTCGCGCGGCAAGCGCATTCCTTCGTCTGCGGTCAATTGGGGCGCCTATGGCTCGAACATCCCCTACAGCGTGCGCCAGCAGCCGAGCGAGGCCAACGCGCTGGGCGAGTTGAAGATCCTGTTCCCCAACAAGCACGCGATCTACATGCACGACACCCCGCAGAAGTCATTCTTCCAGCGGGATATGCGCGCGCTCAGCCATGGCTGCGTGCGGCTGCAGGACCCGCGCGGCATGGCGGCGGCGGTGCTTGGCACCTCAGTGGACTATATCGCCGAGAAGCTGAAGCACGGCCACTCGACCGAGAACGTGACACGCACGATCCCGGTCTATGTGGCCTATTTCACCGCCTGGCCTGATCTGTCCGGCAAGGTCGAGTACTTCGGTGACGTCTACGACCGCGATTCGCGCCTGAAGCAGGCTCTGGACGCTACGGAGGCGGTTCGCTCGCCTTCGAGTTGATCTAGCGCTCGAACAGTGGCCGCCGGAAGCCGGCGTCGCGCCCGGCGATCAGCCAATAGAGCAACCCGGCGACAAGGCCGGCAGCGGCAATGATGCCGATGTCGACCCAACGCTCCGGGTCCATATCCTCCGGTGCACTCGGCCAGATCAGGGCGAAGCCGCCGACCGCGGCGCCGGCGCCGAAAACCATGTGCAGCAGGACATTGCGCAACGAGAAGAACTCGGCGATCAGCGCGAAGATCAGCGTCTGCAGCGCGGTCACCACGATGGTCAGGAAATAGACGAACATGCCGAGCGGCGGCACCAGCAGCACCGCGATCGGCGAAACGCCCATGACGTCGAAATAGCTGGGCGCGTCGGGCAAGGAGCTGAGCACGCCATAGATCACCGCGATGGCGATCAGGCCGACCAGCACCGACACGAAGTAGCCGGCCAACATCATCAATATGCGCTTCATCACGTGCTTTGCCGTCGCCATCCCCATCCCCCAATGCGGCCCGCGTCGCGACAGTCAGCCATCAAAGCGGGGCTGACGCAAGGGGAGGCGGCCTTTGTGCCAGGGCAATCGCTTTAGGCCAACGACAAGTCCGACTTGCAGCGGAGAACGCCAATCGCCCCAAAGTCAGCGCTGCCCCTCATTGTCCTGCCGGACATTTCTCCCCGTATAGTGACGGGGAGAAAAGGCGGTTTGTACCGCTGGTGCTCATCTTTCAACGTTGATGATTGGCGAAACCGGCGATGAGAGCGTCCCTCTCCCCGTCACTATACGGGGAGAGGATGCCGGCAGGCAGGTGAGGGGCGGCGCTAGCGCGGAAAGGCCGATGACACAGCCAAGAAAGGGCCAGTGAATTCGCGTCGGAACGTCCCCTATTTCGGCTCCGCCGTCACAGGATCATAGGTGATTTCGACCTTCGCCTTGTCTGCCGTGTAATAGGTGACGGTGTAGGCGCCGCTGTCCCAGTCGACCTCGTCCACATAGCGAAAGCCGTCGCGCTGCTCGACCTTGGCGATGATCTCCGACAGCTTCTTGGCATTGGGCGGCGGCAACGGCTTGTCGTCCGCGGCCAAGGCCGGCCCACCGGCGAGAAGAACGGCGATGCTGGTCGCCAGCAGAAATCTGGACATGGCTTTCCCTCAAGTTTCGTCGGACAGAAACTCGCTGGCGCGCCGGTTTGTTCCGCAGCTGGAACAGATGATGATTTGGTCCGCCGATTTGCAGCTGCCCGAACGAGGGGCCGCCGCCCGCTTGCCTACGCAGCGCGTCGTTGAGCGGGGTGGAGACCTGAACGGGTGCGGCGAGGGTCGACGGCGGTCACGATGCTGTGGTGGTGATCGCAATAGACGCGATCCGCCGAAGTTGGCCCGGCACAGAAACGATAACCGCCGGGTACCGACCGGTCTTCGCTCACCGGGAAGCGGCACTGATAGACGCCTAGCTGAATGAGGGGGACGTCTTTCGAAATCGGTCTGATATTTTCAGGCATGGTTTTTCAGGTTCCTGGTTCATAGCCATTGCCGGCCGATGGCCGCAATGCGACCGTGTCAAGGCGAGCTTCTCTCGTTTTGGAGGGCTGTGCATCACCATATGGTGTTGGTCGCGGCGTCAATGAAGCCCGAAACCCTGCTTTTCGGAGGCCAATCATTGCGACTTAAGGCCACACTTGCTGCTGGGAGGGCGGGCTGCGGAAGCGAATACATTTTGTCAGCAGACAATGTGGTCGCGCCCCGGAGCGTCTCTGCGAACCGTTGCGCCGGTGCTAAAGTGTGCCTGCACTCACCAAACAGCAGGGATATGAGGCATGCCCGAAATCACCCGCCGTACACTTCTTGCGTTCACCGCCGTGGCCTCGGTCATTGAACCGAAATTTGCTGAAGCGGAAGGTGCCTCACCCGAATTGCGGGCGCTGATCGGAGCCCATGAAGCCAGCTATGCCGGGCTTCACAGGATTGTTCATCGAGCGGGCAGCAGCAGCCACGAACGCAAGACGGCAGACCGGATTGAACAGGAAGCATTGCTGGCCATCTGCTCCTATCCCGCAATCAGCCGAGGTGACCGCCAGGCCAAGGCCGATTACCTGTTGACCGCCGAGGCTCGGGGGGAACTCGACCTGGAAGAGCACATGCAGGCCATCCTGCACGCGATGAAGCGCTGATCGCGGCTCGACCGGCGTAGGGCAAAGCTTGGACGCATCAACAGGAGTCCATGCACGGCGACTATCTCGCCGTTTCCATTGCTGCGACCACGCATCAGTGGCTAATGGACGAAGCGGTCAGCAACCTGTCGGGCAAATGGCGGCCCGATGAATCCCCGTCCGTGCAGCTGGAACCGGAACGCTACACCGTCTATTGCGCCGACAACCGCATCGAGGTTTCGCTCTGGAATCTCGAGCAGATGAAGGTGCGGCGCAGCTCCAATGTCTGTCAGTTCCAGAGCTATACCAGTTACAGCAGCGCCTTGAATTTCGCGCAGAAGAATTTTGGCGGGGAAGGGGAGGGGTGTAGTTGTTGAAGCTGGTTATGGCTTGGAGCGCGTTGGATCCTCCTTCTGCAAGGCGATGTGCTTTTGGGAAGGCGATTAAGCTAATGGGAAACACGCAGTGAAGAATTCATCCGGCCCGCGGTCCAGAGTGCGCTAGCGTCTTTGTAGGGTGAGGAGGGCATGATAGAAAATACTCACATCTTTTAGATCGTCGGCCACAACCCGTTTTGATGTTCCCATTTTTACCGGTGCAGCCACTTATCTTCGAAAAAACTGTTACTCCCGTGGCTAGCGGCCAAATCGCCGTTGATTTAGTGCAAAAAGTAGTCATGTTCTTGTTAAGTTCACGCTAGGGGCGGTGGCGATGTCTGGACATGAAAAGTTGCTCAAGAGGGTTCGGGAGAGCGCCGAGAATCTTGGGCAGTTACTTGGCCCTTCCAGCAACATACCGTTGGAGCAATACGTCGATTTTACCGACGTACGGGGCCTTCACGATGCACTTGGCATCGAGGTGGACCAAGTCACCTTTGAGGACTTGGAACGCATCATCCTTATCCGAGACGGATTGTATGCCGTCATCGAAAACACCAAGGACCTTGAGGAAGATGCTGAGCACTCAATCGAGCAGTTGTCGAACGCCCTAAGCCGGCTCTACGTGGACCTAGAAGCGCTTCTCAAATCTAAGAATGCGATGGTCGACAGCGCTAAGGCTACGGTCGCCGAACAGAGCGAAACTAGCGAGATACAGATTTCCAAAGCTGGGAATATCGCCCAAAATATCATCAATGTCTCGAACGAGGTTATCAACAACGTTACCATCAGCCAGCGGACCATTCAGATTAACATCCTGAACGGCGTCAGCATTGATACCCTTAGAAATCTAAAGGTGAGGATCCAGCGGCTAAGCGCGAGCGCATTCGCTGTGAAGGTTCACCTCAATGCTAAGGTCATTTACGAGGGGACGATAAAATTCCTCACCGCAGGCGCTGACAAAGTCCTCTCAGACATCAGGGCAATTGCAGAAGCGCTGAAGGCGAGCTTTACCTCGGCGGCGGATCTCGTAAAGAGTCTCGAACCTGTAATCGCGGCAGGCACCCGCTTCGTAAAAGTGGTCGGCAGCTTGATTACTGGTGCCTTGGATGATGAACCGGCCCAGAAAGAGGTTACATTCAAGGTTGCCCGTATCCTACAGAGCAGGGGGCTCATATGCTCGACGCCTTTGGCTGATGGGGGCATCGCCATTGGTGGCCGCAACAGTATATTGGTTACCGTAGAACCTTCTGGAAAGGCGACGCCGCAGGTCATCGAAGGCAATCAGACGATACTAGCCATCTCGGAAATGGCGTCTGGGCGCTATGCCTTGGGGACTCATGACGGGTTCCAAATATGGTCGCCTTCTCACACGGGGTTCCGGGGTGAGAGGTCGAGCTTTTACGAGAAAGTCGTCGCGATATCTCGGCGGCAGCGCCGCAAGAGCGTCGAGACGATTGTCTCAGCCACCAGCGATGGCGGCATTAGGCGCTGGTGGACGCCGGCAGAAGGTTTGGACCAAGTCCGTGATAGTGACATGGTTCCGCGCGACGTCGTGAACCGGGTGGGACGATCCATTCAGGCGCTCGAAACGAGGGGCAACCATGTACTCGTCGCAACCGGTAACCGCATCGTGGTGCTAGACCAAGATTTTGATACCGAAAGGGATATCGACCTTGGGCAGCGCATTAATGCTATGTGCGTACTGAGCGAACATGAGGTGGTCGCCGTCGGAGAAGGATTAGTTGCTGTAGTCGACTTCAGCGTTGGTGTTTTCTCTCGCGTGCTTAGTGTTCCCGCATTTGTCGACTACAGCAGTGTGGCCAAACTTGGAGAAGGGTTGATCGCTGTAGCGACTAGCACCGGAATCCTTCGGTCAATCAACCTTCGGTCTGGCGGTGAAACTGGTGAGATTGACCTGTCGATGCCAGTGAGAGGGCTTGCTGTCGCAGGGCGTTTTCTTGTCGCCTACGGTGGCGACTGGAATAAGCCGTCTAAGTCGCTCTGCCTCGTGTCGTGGGAAGAGAGCGAAGCACGTATCGCAGCGTGATAGTGTGCCACGGTCTCCGCAACCGAGCAGGGAGAACGTCTATGGACGTCAAATATCAGGTGTTCGTCAGCTCAACCTATGCTGACCTGATCGACGAGCGCCGCTCTGTCATCGAATCTATCTTAAATATGGGCCATATACCGGTCGGGATGGAGGCTTTTCAGGCTAGCGATGATAGCCAGTGGGATTACATCAAACGCCGCATCGACGACAGCGACTACTACGTCCTGATTGTCGCGGAGCGGTACGGCTCTGAGCTGAAAGGGAAGAGTTACACGCAGATGGAGTATGAGTATGCCGTCTGCCAGAATGTCCCTACTGCGGCTTTCTTGCTTGAAAGCATGGCTCGCAATATCTGGCCTGCGGAGAAGGTAGAATTTGAGAAGAAAGCCAAGCTGGAGCGATTTCGCCGGCTGTGCGAGAAGAAATTGGTCAAATACTGGCGCAACAAGGACGATCTGGCCGGTAAGGTCGCGATGGCTTTGAACGAGCTAACCCGCCAAAAACCTCGAACGGGCTGGGTCAGAGCTGACAACCTCCCGTCTGCCCAAGTCTTAGCAGAGTTGGCACTGTTATCTGAGGAGAAGCGCTCCCTTCAACAACAGGTCGAGCGCCTCACCGGCGAGGACGTGCTTACTATTCCCGGCGATTATATGTGGCGCATTCGGCGATTGGAGGAGGAGAGCATCGAGAGCGTGCTTGCCTGGAAAGAAGATCAAGGCACCAAGCCGCTACTGGATCTCTTCTTGGAACTCGATTTTGTCCTCGTAAGAAGCCCGGACACAGACGATCTTAAGGAGCATTTTCGTGATTTTGTAAATTACGAGCTTGAGGTCTACGAGCTGGAATCGGTGATGAACGAATATGTGAAACACGGACTTCTGGACGCGAACACCATCTTCAATGGCCATGCCGAGCCGGTGTCGACATATCACCTAACCGACAGGGGCAAGCAGTTTTTGATGTATGCAACTGAATGGCGATCCCGGAAGTCCGCCGCGAAACGGCAAGAACATTCCACAACCCCTGATTCAGATCCACCAGCCCAAATACAACCCTGATCCGGTTCCCGATGGCTACGCTATCCCCGACAGCAACCCGCCCAAAGTGGGTGCGGCAGTGGAGAACCTGGGAGCGCCTCTGCTTTTCCGGCTAGATTCTGCGCTAGCCCGAAGTAATGTGCCGATGGGTTTATCGGCGGGGTTCTAGGTGGCACTCAGAAGTGTGAAGCGGCCTCCCAAAGAAGGGAAGAAGCCTTTCGACCGCGCCACCGCAATCGCCGTCGTCGCTTTGATTGTGAGCATCAGCCAATGGATTCTGCCACCGATCTCTGGATGGTATTTTTCCCCGCGCCTGATAATCAGCAAAAAATATCAGGGCGATACGGACGCCATGTTCTTCATATTCAATGCGGGTGGTGGAACCGCGCGAAACATCGAAGTGCTCTTCACTTCGCCCGACTTTGTTGACTACGACGTAACCCCAGACGTGGGAGCCACGTTCACCCTCACACCGCCTATATACCTCCGCCTGTCGTATCCCCACATCGACGCAGGACAACTGCTGTTCGTTCACATTGGTCATAAGAGCCTCGATTTATACCGAGCGCTGAAGCTGGATGTCGCAGGGCCGTCTATCTACCTATTCAGATCGGAGGATGGGGCCGGTGTGGTTGACGCAAGCCCCCCTCCGCCTCTGCCGCCACCTCCGCCCTAAAAAGCCGTGCGCAGATAAGGCCGCCCTTAAGCCAAACTGCCGCAATCGCGCACGATTTCGTTTACGCGCCAGTAACATTCTTGATGAAAGTGAGTAGGGCCAAATCATCCAACCATTTCGAGAGATTGGATGGTGGGCGATGCAGGGATTGAACCTGCGACCCCACCCGTGTGAAGGGTGTGCTCTCCCGCTGAGCTAATCGCCCGCTCGTTGCCCGAAGGCCAAGCGAGCCGCGATATAAGGGAGGCGGGTGCGGGAAGTCAAGGCAGTGTCCAGTGTTCTGACGAGGATCGGATTTGCTGCCCTCACAGCCCTGTCTCGGACCGACGCCGGCCGCCTTCCGGTCAGTTTCCGGCAGCGGCAATCAGCCTTTGCGCCAAGTCGAGCGTCAGCGCGTCGAAATGCGAGATCACCGCCGAGGGTTCGAACTCGCGCACATGGCGGTCGGTGTAGCCGAAATCGACTGCCACCACCGGAATGCCGGCGGCTTTCGCCGTGTCGATATCGGTTTGCGAATCGCCGACCATCAGCGCGCGGTGCGGGTCGCCGCCGGCCAGCTTGATGGTCTCGATCAGATGGCGCGGGTCGGGCTTGCGGAAGGCGAACGTGTCCTGGCCGGCGATCGCGGCGAAATGTTTGGTCAGGCCGAGCGCCTCGATCAGCGCCAGCGAGTTGGCTTCGTATTTGTTGGTGCAGATGGCGAGGATATAGCCGGCCTCCTCGAAGCGCGCGATCGCCTCGACGACACCGGGGTAGGGGCGCGACTTGCCGGGGATGTTGAGCGTGTAGTGGTCGAGGAAAAGTTTCAGCAACCGGTCGTGCTCCTCGACGGCAAGCGATCGCTGGTGGGCGGCGTGCGCCCGCTCGATCATCACCCGGCCGCCGTGGCCGACGAAACGCCTGAAGCCGGCTTCGTCGACCGCCGCGATCTCGCTGGCGGCAAGGCTGTGGTTCAGGCTGTCGAGCAGGTCCGGCGCTGTGTCGATCAGCGTACCGTCGAGGTCGAACACGATGATCGGTCGGGTCATGGTCTGTCCTGGGCAGGTGTGCAATGGGCAGGCGATAGCGGCTGCGGCGCGTCAAGGCAAGCGCGGGGCCAGTTCGTTCAGGCGGGCCTGCCCATCGGGCCGGGCATTCGCAGCGGACCGTCCTATATGAAAAAACCCGCCTCGGCGGCGGGTTGCTGGCGCAAATCAGCACCATGGGCAAAAATGTAGCATAGCTGCACTCACCGGTCAAGGAAATAATTCCTATACGAGCATCACCTGGGGACCAGCCGCCTGGGGCTTTGACCGGACCGGCAAAAATGCTACGAGCCCGGCAGCGAATTTCCGGGACAATAACCGACATGGATGCAAGGCAATTGAAGGTCGAAGCCGCGCGCGCCGCACTTGCCCATGTGAGCGACGGCATGCGGCTCGGCATCGGCACCGGCACAACGGCCGAGGAGTTCGTGCGGCTGCTTGCCGAAAAGGTCGCCACGGGCATGACCGTTATCGGTGTGCCGACTTCGGAGCGCACCGAATTGCTGTGCCGCCAGCTTGGCGTGCCGCTGTCGACGCTGGAGGAAACGCCAGAGCTCGACCTCACCGTCGACGGCGCCGACGAAGTCGACCCGGAACTGACCTTGGTCAAGGGCGGCGGCGGCGCGCTGCTGCGCGAGAAGATCGTCGCCGCGGCGTCCCAGCGCATGATCGTCATCGCCGACCGCTCCAAGATGGTCGAGACGCTCGGCCGTTTTCCCCTGCCGATCGAAGTCAATCCATTCGGCCTGCGCGCCACTGAAATCGCGGTTGCCGCAGCGGCTGAAAAGCTCGGTCTTTCCGGGCCGGTCACATTGAGGATGACGGGGGGACAGGCTTTTGTTACAGACGGCGGCCATTTTATCCTCGATGCATCTTTTGGCCGCATTCCGGATACAAGAGCGCTTTCGAATGCTCTCCACGCCATTCCGGGCGTGGTCGAGCATGGTCTTTTCATCGGGCTGGCTTCAGCGGCCATCATCGCCGGCGGCGACGGTATCCAAACCGTCCATGCCGCCCGAAAACCAGGGAGTTCTACCGATCATGATGTTGCATAACCGGGTTCGCAGCCTTTCCGTCCTTCTGGCGGCGTCGGCCATTTTCGCCTTCTCTTCGCCGGCGTTTTCGCAGGATGTCACGGATTCGCACCTGAAGGCCGCCCGCGCGGCGGTCGCTGCGATCCACGCGACCGACCCGTTCGATGCCATCCTGCCGCAGGCAGCCGCGGCGCTCGAATCGCAGCTGATCCAGAAGAACCCGGACATGCAGGAACTGATCGGCAAGACCATCAACGAGAAGGCTCTGGCGCTGGCCTCGCGCCGCGCCGATCTCGAGAAGGAAGCAGCACTCGCCTACGCAAAAGTGTTCTCCGAAAAGGAACTGACCGACATCGCCGCTTTCTACAATTCCGATTCAGGCAAGAAGCTGCTCGATAGCGGCCCGACGGTGACCCGCGAATTGGTCAAGGCAGCCGATATCTGGCAGAACGGCCTCGGCCGCGATCTCGCCCAGCAGGTCGGCGAAACGCTGGCCGCGGCCGCCAAGGCAAAGGCGCAGGCAGCACCTGCCGCGCCCGCCGACGGAGCCGCCGCTCCGGCCGATGGCGCAGCGCCCGCCGATGGCGCGGCCCCCGCGGACAACAACTGACCTCGCATTTTCAGATGGCCTTGCGGCCTACTGCTTCAAATGGCCTTGCGGCCTACTGCGAAAGCCCGGCCTGTCCGGGCTTTTCTTTTGCCGTTTTGCGGCCTACCTGTCTGACACATTTCTGAAGCCTGGGAGCCGCGTCATGGCCGGTTACGACTACGATCTTTTCGTCATCGGCGGCGGCTCGGGCGGGGTGAGGGCGGCGCGTGTCGCCGCGGCTCTCGGCAAGCGTGTCGGCATCGCCGAGGAATACCGCTATGGCGGCACCTGCGTCATCCGCGGCTGCGTGCCGAAAAAGCTCTATGTCTATGCCTCGCAATTTCCCGAGCATTTTGCCGACGCCGCCGGCTATGGCTGGACGGTGCCGGAAGCCAGCTTCGACTGGCAGACGCTGGTCGCCAACAAGGATCGCGAGATCAGCCGGCTGGAGGCGATCTACGTCAGGAACGTCGAGGGCGCCGGCGGCGAGACCTTCCACTCGCGCGCCATGATCGTCGATCCGCATGTCGTGCATCTCCTGGGTGAGGATCGCACCGTCACAGCAGACCAGATCCTGATTGCCACCGGCGGCCGCCCGGCGGCGCATCCGGCGCTGCCCGGCCATGAACATTGCATCTTTTCCAACGAGGCTTTCGACCTCAAGGAATTGCCGAAGGCGATCATGATCGAGGGCGGCGGCTACATCGCCGTCGAGTTCGCCAACATTTTTCACGGTCTCGGCGTCGACACCACGCTGGTCTATCGCGGCAAGGAGATCCTCAGCCGGTTCGACATGGACCTGCGGCGTATGCTGCACGAGACGATGGAAAAGAAGGGGATAAGGATCCTCTGCCATTCCGTGTCCGAATGGATCCGCAAGCGGCCGGACGGCCGGCTCGACGCGCTCGTCAGCGGCGGCGAGGTGCTGACCGTCGACCAGGTGATGCTGGCCATCGGCCGCATTCCCAACACCGAGAATATGGGCCTGGAAGGCATCGGACTGGAGATGACCAAGACCGGCGCCATCGCCGTCGACCAATATTCCCGCACCAACGTCGACAGCATCTGGGCGATCGGCGACGTCACCAACCGCGTGCAGCTGACGCCGGTGGCGATCCATGAGGCAATGTGCTTCATCGAAACCGCCTTCAAGGGAAATCCGACCGCGCCCGATCACGAGACGATCGCGACCGCCGTCTTTTCACAGCCGGAGATCGGCACTGTCGGACTGTCGGAGGACGACGCCGTCAAGCGCTTCCCCAACATCGAGATCTACCGCGCGACATTCCGGCCGATGCGGCACACGCTGTCCGGGCGCGACGAGAAGATGCTGATAAAGCTGGTGGTCGATGGCGCGTCGAAGAAAGTGCTTGGCGCCCACATATTGGGGCCGGACGCCGGCGAGATGGCGCAGCTGCTCGGCATCCCGCTGAAGGCCGGCCTGACCAAGGAGGATTTCGACCGTACGATGGCCGTGCATCCGACAGCGGCGGAAGAACTGGTCACCATGTACAAGCCGACCTATCGCGTGAAGGACGGCGCGCGGGTCGATTGACGGCAAATCCGGGTTGAGGAACTCCGCCGCGGCAAGGTCATGCCACGGCGGAGATGGTTGCTACAGCAGCGTGCCGCGCAGGATCACCAGCGCCACCGAGAAATAGATCACCAGCCCGGTGACATCGACCAGCGTGGCGACGAACGGCGCCGATGCGCTGGCCGGGTCGAAGCCGATGCGTTTCAAGGCGAACGGCAGCATCGACCCCGACAGCGAACCGAAGGTGACGATGCCGACCAGTGCAGCCCCCACCGTGGTGGCGATCAGCGGCCAGTGCGGGCCATAATCGTAGAAGCCCATATATTGCCACAGCGCGATGCGGCAGACGCCGACCACGCCGAGCATGGCGCCCAGCACCAGGCCGGTGGGCAGCTCGCGCAGCGCCACCCGCCACCAGTCGCCAAGCCCGATCTCGCGCAGCGCCAGCGCGCGGATGACCAGCGAGGTCGCCTGCGAGCCGGAATTGCCGCCGGAACTCATGATCAGCGGGATGAACAGCGTCAGCACGATCGCCTTCTCCAGCTCGCCCTCATAGCTCTGCATGGCGTTGGCCGTCAGCATCTCCGAGATGAACAGCGCGCAGAGCCAGCCGCCGCGTTTCCTGATCATGGCGAGGAAGCTCATCTTCATGTACGGCTCGTCCAGCGCCTCCATGCCGCCGAAACGGTGCGCGTCCTCGGTCGTCTCCGCGACCATCGTGTCGATGATGTCGTCGATGGTGACGATGCCGATGATCTTGCCATGGTCGACGACCGGAACGGCGAGCAGATCGTATTTGGAGATCGTCTGCGCCAGGGTTTCGCGATCGGTCAGCGGGCCGACCGTCACCGGAAGGTGATCCGGCGCCACCGTCATGATCGAATCGTCCGCCTCCCCGGTGATCAGCCGGCGCAGGCCGGTCGAGCGCACGAGCAGGTGCGTCTGCGGATCGACGATATAGATCGCGTAGACGGTCTCGCGAGTCCGCTCCACCTTGCGGATGTAGTCGAGCGTTTGCCCGACGGTCCAGTCCGAGGGCACGCTGACGAACTCCGTCGTCATGATCGATGCGGCGCTGCCTTCGGGATAGCCGAGAATGGAAAGCAGCGTTGCGCGCAGCGGCGGCGCAAGCCCGCCAAGCAGCTCGGAACGGGCCGGCTCTTCCAGCTCGCGCAGGATGTCCGCGGCCCGGTCGACCGACATGGCGGTGAGCAGCTTGCCCGCCTTGACGCGCGGCAGCGCCTCCATGAGTTCGGGCGCGCCGTCGAGTTCCGGCTGATCGAAGATCTCGACCAGACGTTCGAACGTCACTTCACAGAGCAGTTCCGTCGCGGTTTCCCGAGGCTCCCTGTTCAGGGCCTCGACAATGTCGGCGACGTGATCGTTGGCTAGGATACGGGCAATCGCGACGGCGTCGTCGCTTGCCACCGTGGTAAATTCGTTCATGGCTCACTCCTTGCCGTCCGGCAGGACATGAACCATGTGAGGTCACGTCAGGGCGGACGGCTGTTGCGTTCGACTGTGACTGTCGCCAGGCATGGCGCGGTGACCTTTCCGCTTGCGGGTTCGCGTTTTTTACTATCTGCAAGCGGGCGCAACATAGGAGCGCGCCTTGCCGTGTCAATCGCGGTGAGGAGGGAAAACGCCGGCGCGCGGCCGAGATCGCGAGACTGTGATCGCCGACCGCGCATCACGCGGCAAACCCAGTCATCGGGCAGGGCTATCGCATATGGATTCTTACGAAGAAGGACCCCCACCCTAACCCTCCCCACAAGGAACGCTGCCGCCTGCCTTTAATAGAAAAGACCGGCGATTCGCCTGAGGTGAGCGCCAACGGAAGTCTCCCTCCCCCTTGTGGGGAGGGGTTAGGGGTGGGGGTCCGTGCCGGGCAGACATCTCAGAAATTCTATGTGCGATAGCCCAGCGGTCCACCGGGACCCTATTTCTGCTTCAGCCGGCGCGAGAAACGCAGCCACTTGTCCTCGACCGGCCTTGGGGCCGGCAGTGGCTGCGCAAGGATGGTGGTGAGTTCGGCGGGCAGGGTTGGAACCAGCGGCTTCTTGGTGGCGACGCCGTCGGCGATCGCGACGATGCTGTGATAGAATTCGCTGCCGGACATCGATCGCGGCGCAACCGCCTCGTGCATGACGCTGATCACCGTGACATCGGGGCAGTTGTCCTTGATGGCCTGGTGGAAGGCGACCTTGCCATCGGGGTCGAGCGCGCCGGTCGCCTCGTCGAGGAACAGCAGCCCCGGCTGCTGCAGCACGATGCGGGCCACCACCAGCTTCTGTTTCTGGCCGCCCGACAGCACCTGGTCCCAGCTTTTGCCTTCGCGGCTTTCGTCGGCCATGTGCTCGATAAAGTCGCCGAGCCCCGCCTTGTGCAGCGCCGACGCCACCTGCGCGTCGCCATGGTCATGCTCGGAGCCGGGCAGGCAGACCAGTTGCTTCAGCGTCACCTGCTGCAGCTTGACCTCCTGGGCAGCATAGAAACTCTTCACGCCCTCGGGGAAGACGATGGTGCCGCGGCCATAGGGCCACAGGCCGTTGATCGCCTTGATCAGCGAGGTTTTGCCGCTACCGGATTCGCCTTTCAGGAAGGTCCACTCGCCGCGCCGGAAGCGCAGATTGGCGGCGCTGAGGAACGGCGTCGCATCCTCGCCCTGATGCGCCAGTTCGAGCTTCTGGATGGTCAGGCCGAAGACCGGGTTCTGGCTGGCATAGCGGAAGTCGGAGCGGCCTGTCTGGCTGTAGAACTCCTGCGGGTGCTGAACATTCTCGATCGCCTGCGCCAATTCGATGACGCGCTGGCTGTTGGCGCGCAACGTGGCAAGGGCAGGCATGACGTGGATGAACCACGAGCACTTGCTGATCAGCGCGTTGACCTGCTCAGAACCTGTTATGTAGCCCTTGAGGTCAAGGCCGTTGTGGATGAACGGCACCAGACCCGGTCCGTAAGCGACAACTTTGGCACCGACAAAATTATAGACCGATTCGAATCCCGCATAGACGGTGTTGACGATGTTGAACTTCGACCAGGTGCTATCGATGTCGAGATAGAGCCGGCCATGTATCGTCTTCTGCACGTCTTCGCCTTGCGAGGCCGCGACATGGAAACTGCGGCGCAATAACGTGATCAGTTCGCCGCGATAGCTGCCTTCAGCCTTCTGCATCCTGATGTTTAGCCACTCCAGCATTCCGCCGAGTTTCATCGCGATCCAAGTGTTGAAGGGGACGTAAATGGCGACCGCCAGCAGAGCAAGGGCGGCGCTGCCATAGCTTCCTAAAAACTCAAGTCCCTTCACCTCCACCGAGTTTTTCAGCAATGCGCCGCCAACAAAGTAGAACGAAGTGAAGACACCGAACACGCCCATAGCAAGCCCTATGGCGCCGCCTGTCATATCCTTGATCGATTCCTGCACGCGCTGGTCGATATTGTCGGGTGCTGCCGTGCCGGACGAGCCATGCTGGGCGTGGTAGTGCGTGTGGTTGGTGTCGAGTAGCGCCTCATTGAAGCGGCTGTTTAGCCAGCCGCGCCATTTGCGATGCAATGTCGCCGACACAAACTTGGAGGCACCTGTGATGCCCATGTCCTTGAGCACGACCAACAGCACAAGCAGGCCTGCATTGGTCAGCAGCGATTCAAGTGGGGTGGTATTCGCGGCGTCGTGGAAAAAAGCGATTGAGGTCGCTAGTTCACCCGCCGCCACGGTAAACCAGACGTCGGCTTTGCTGGAGAGCGCTGTCAGCAAGGCTATCACCAGCGTCAGCGTCCAGGCTTCCTTCCAGCGGCTCGAGAACCAGTAGGCCCGCATCAGGCCCCAGAAGCTGTGCATCGACGACACCGGCGTCAGAAGCGACCGCCCTGCGGCATCGCGAGGTGTTTTTTCCGGTACTGACTCTTGCGATGGTCTACCGACCCGAATCACGATCCCGCCCAAACCTTTTTTCTTTTGTTACGGATGGTAACACCAATTGATCATTTTCCATTAATTTAAAACCGGGCCGACCGGATTGCCCTGGCAGCCGTTGCCGTGAGGCAACAGATTACACGCTGAAATATAGCGACAATGGTGGGCATAAATCAGGGTATTGCGTTTGATTTCAAATGCTTGATCTGCAGACGCGCGACGCTGGTGCGGCTTCCCTTAGGGAAGGTTTTCACACGGTTTCGTGAACTCGAAATTGTAATAGACCGATCAGTTTTCTCACTACGGACGGCCCAGAGAGCTCGAAAATTTGCCGTTCGCGACTCGCCAGGCTTGCCGTTGTCGTCCTTGCCGGAGGCAGGACGTGACCGGAGAATCGGCCGATCGGCGCTTCCTTGTCGGATCGGCTGATGAACTGCGTTTGACAATTCATCCACTTGGGATTGAACCTTGCCTGGCATCGTCGACACTCATGCATATCCGGTTCTCCAACAAGGAAGCTCCCAATGCTTGCACGCGCGGCCGCAATCCTGTCCCTCTTCGCCTGGCTGCCCCTCGTACCTTTGGCGCATGCCGGCGGGCAGAGCATCCCGGCCGGCGCCGAAGGCCAGATCGAGTTCAACACGCCGTCCGGCAACATCGGCTGCATCTACACGCCCAAAGGCGGCACCGGCACCTATGAGCCAAGGGATGGCGGCCCGGAGCTGAGCTGCTCGCGCGTCGAGCCAAGCTACGTCACGATTATCCTGGGTCCGAAGGGGCCAGCCACTCTGATCAAGAACCCAGGCGAGCAGGGCTGCTGCAGCGATGTCGACAAGCTTGGCTACGGCAACAGCTGGAGCGCCGGGCCGTTCTCGTGCCAGTCGTCAACCAAGGGACTGACCTGCACGGCCACGAACGGCCATGGATTTTTCATCAGCAAGGCCAAGGCGACGGTGAAGTAACCTCTGCCGCTGTCGAGGAGAGGCCGGCCGGCCTCAGCCGGCCTTGTCCAGTTCGCCTCGCGCCTTGGCAGCCGCCACCTGGCGAATGGCATCGGCCAGCGTATCGGCATCCTGTGCGCCCATGACCGCGTATTTGTCCTCGATCAGGAAGCACGGCACGCCAGAAATGCCCATGCGCGACGCGGTGGCGATCTCGGTACGCACCGCCTCGACATCGGCCTCAGTCGGCAAAAGCGTGGCGACCACGGACGCATCCATGCCGGCCTCGCGCGCGGCTTCGACCAGCACGGCATGGTCGCCAATGTCAGCGCCTTCCTCGAAATTCAGCTGGAACAGGCGGCGCACAAGCCTGTTCTGAATGGCTTCGCCGGCGGCACCTGCCCAGCGGATCAGCCGGTGCGCATCCAGCGTGTTCGGCGCCACCTTGATGGCCTCGAAGGCGAAGGAAATGTCTTCCGCTTCGCCCAGCGGCTCGATGCGGGCGTGAATCTCGCGGATGCGCTCATCACTGCCGAATTTTGCCAGCATGTATTCGCGCCGGTCCTTGCCCTCGGGCGGAATGGTCGGATCGAGCTGGAACGGCCGCCAGCGGACATGCACGTCGACATCGCTGACGGCGGCGATCGCCTTGTCGAGCCGCTTCTGGCCGATGAAGCACCAGGGGCAGACGACATCGGACACCACATCGACGGTGATGGCCCTCAATTCGCTCATCTCGATCTCCTGATCCCTCAGTTGGGTTTACGCCACCATGTTGGCAGCTGATACCCGAATATGGGCGTCTTTTGCGGATGTTCCAGGTAGTTCCAGTAGGCGATCCATTGCTGCGTGTTGTACTGCATCGGCACCATGTAGTTGCCGGAGATCAGCAGCCGGTCGAGAACGCGAACGGCGGCAACATAGTCCTCCTTGGAGCGGGCGCGCAGCATCGCCTCGATTGCCGCGTCCACAGCCGGATCGGCGACGCCGGCGAGATTGAACGAGCCTTCCGTCCTGGCCGCGGCCGAACTCCAGCGCCCGCTCTGCTCGATGCCGGGTGACAACGAATTGTTGAAGCCGCTCGATCCGATCAGGACCTCGAAGTCGAAGCGCTGCTTGCGCGACTGGATCTGGTCGCCGTCGAGGCTGCGAATGGTGAGATCGATGCCGATCTTCTCCAGCGTGCGCTGGTAGATGCCGGCAAGGCGCTCCTCGTCCTGCGACGCGGTCAGGATTTCGAAGCCAAAGGGTTTGCCTTCGGGATCGAGCATCGTACCATTCTGCACGTGGTAGCCGACACTTTTCAAAAGATTGAAGGCTGCCTTCAGCACGCGGCGGTCCTGGCCCGATCCGTCGGTCACCGGCGGCCGCCATGTACCGTCCATGACATCGGCCGGAACGCGGCCGGGGTAGGGCGCCAGAAGCGCTTTCTCCCTGTCGTCGGCCGGATGGCCGAGCGCGGAAAGCTCGGAATTCTGCCAATAACTCATCGTGCGCGTGTATTTGCCGCCGAACAGGTTCTTGTTGGCCCATTCGAAGTCGTAGAGCATGCCGAGCGCGCGCCGCACGACAGGGTTGGCGAATTTCGGCAACCGCGTGTTGAACAGGAAACCGGTCACCACGGGCGGAATGCCGGTGTCGAAGGTTTCGGCAACCACGTCGCCCTTGTGGAAGGCCGGAAAATCGAGATCGCGCTCGCGCTTCACCGGATCGCTGTCGTCGTCGGTGGCGCAAAGGCCTTTCTTGAACGCTTCGAGCTTGGCGTTGGCGTTGAGGAAATACTCGATGGTGATCTGGTCGTAATTGTCGAAACCGCGCTTGGCCGGGACGTCCTTGCCCCAGTAGTCCGGGTTTCGCTTGAAGACGAGGCGTTGGCCGGGCTGCACCTGCGCGATCGTATAAGGGCCGCTGCCGATCACCGGCTTGAGCGTCGTCCTGTCGAAAGTCTCCTTGTCGAAGGCGTGCTTCGGGATGATCGGGGTCAGCGCGATGATCAGCGGGAATTCGCGATCGGCCTTGTCGTTGAAGGTGAAGCGCACGCTGTGATCGCCCGTCTTTTCGAGCTTGGCGACCCTGGCCATGCGATCGCTGTAAGGCGGTCGGCCTTTCTCGGTGTAGACGTCATAGCTGAACAGCACGTCCTCCGGCGTCACCGGCTGACCGTCCGACCATTTGGCCTTCGGATTGAGATGGAATTCGATGCTCTTGCGCTCCGGGTCCATGTCGGCGCTGTCGGCCAACAAACCGTAGAGCGTGAAAGCCTCGTCGGCATTGCGCTGCATCAACGGCTCGAAGACCAGATTGCCGAAGATCGTATCCATCATGCCGCGCGCCGTCGTGCGCAGGCTCTTGAGGATGAAAGGGTTCAGATTATCGAAGCCGCCGACGACGCAATAGGTGATCGAGCCACCCTTCGGCGCGTCGGGATTGACGTAATCGAAATGCGTATAGCCGGGCGGCAGCGCCGGTTCGCCCTGCATGGCGATAGCGTGCTTCGGCTCCGATGCGGCCGGCTGATGCGAAAGGGCGAGAAACGATATCCCGGTGATCAGCCAAACAACAACGCGGCCCATGACCGTCTCCTTACTGGGTCGGCTTGATGATTCGGTGTGCACCCTAGCATGAGGCGGCGGCGCGCCGGCCAACCGCGCGTTCAACAATTGCTGACGCCGGGCTGGATTCGGCCTCGCTTGCAGTGTAACACGCCCTCCGAAGTCATTCTGTTGCCTCATTTCGGCAACAGGTAGCTGGACCACACGGCACGAAGAAGCCGGTCCCGGGATCATTTGAGAGGAAGTGCACGACATGACGAGCCTGAACAGCAACGCGTACCGCCTGTCGGTCATGGCCGCTGGCGTGATCGGCTTTCTGGGTGCAGGACTCCCCGCCGCTTCCGCACAGCAGCAACAGCAGATTCCGCAAGGCTGGTTCAAGGCCTGCACCAAGCAGGAAGACGTCGACATCTGCAACGTCCAGAACATCACCACCGCTGGCAACGGCCAGCTGGTCACCGGCGTCAGCCTGATCGAGCTCAAGGGCAAGGTGAACCGCAAGGTGTTCCAGGTGACGGTTCCGACCGGCCGTCTGGTGCCTCCCGGCATCGGCCTGCAGATCGACACCGGCAAGGCGCAGAAGCTCGACTATGTGATTTGCTTCCCGGATCGTTGCGTGGCCGAAGTGCCGTTGACCGATCAGCTCGTCGCGGCATTCAAGAAAGGCCAGGCGATCACGCTGACTTCCGTCAATTTCCAGAACCAGCCCAATCCGATCAAGATCGCCCTGCAGGGCTTCAGCGGCGCCTATGACGGCCCGGCGCTGCAACAGTCGGACATCGAGGACCGGCAGAAGAAGCTTCAGGACTTCGTCGCCAAGAACAACCAGGATTTCGCCAAGAAGCTCAAGGAAGAGCAGGACAAGGCGAAGACCGCCAACTGATCGGCCGATATCGTCCGGCCAACAAAGAAGCGGGGTCATGCCCGCTTTTTTTGTGCCCGTCTCTCCGCGGGTTAGTGCCTTGACTGCCGTTTCGGCTGGTAGCCGCCGTCCGGCCTCTTGTCGAACATCTCCTTGATCTGCGGATGCCGGACTGGCTCACCCGACTGATCCTCAAGCAGATTCTGCTCGGAGACGTAGGCGATGTATTCGGTCTCCGAATTCTCGGCGAGCAGATGATAGAAAGGCTGATCCTTGCGCGGCCGAACGTCGGCGGGGATGGCTTCGTACCATTCGTCGGTGTTGGCGAATTGCGGATCGACGTCGAAAATAATGCCCCTGAATGGAAACAGCCGGTGGCGAACCACCTGTCCGATTGCGAATTTGGCTGTTTTCATCGTACTCACCACTGAATTCCTTGGGCTTATTTGGCGCAGACCGCGCATCAATTCAATCCCGAGGCGCTTGACGCCCTATCAAGCAACGGGCTAGCCCGGCGCCAAGGTTTCGGACCAGCATAAAAATGTCTGACGTCATCGGTCTTGTTCTTCCGTTCTTCGGCTTGATTTTTGTCGGGTTTCTCGTGGCGCGCATCACCAGGCAGCCGCTGGAGGCGCTCGGCTGGATGAACACGTTCATCGTCTATGTCGCGCTGCCTGCACTTTTCTTCCAACTGCTTGCCAAGACGCCGTTCGAAGACCTTACGGAATGGCGCTTCATCTTCGGTTCGGTCGTCTCGACCTTCATGATATTTTCCTTGATGTTCATGGGGTCGGTGCTGACCTCGCGCGGCGAGATAGCGCAATCGACCATCAAGGCGCTCGCGGCCGCCTATGGCAATATCGGCTATATGGGGCCGGGCCTGGCATTGCTGGCCTTCGGCGAGGAGGCTGCCGTGCCGGTCGCCCTGATCTTCTGTTTCGAGAACATCATGCATTTCGCCATCGCGCCCATGATGATGGCGCTGTCGGGCGACGAGAAGACCACTCCTCTCCGGCTTGCGCTGGGTGTCGTGCGCAAGATCGTGCTGCACCCGTTCATCATCGCAACCGCCCTGGGTGTCGGCGCCGCCTATATCGGCTTTCGACCGCCCGTGCCGGTGGAGCGATTTCTGGAATATCTTTCCCGGGCGGCCGCACCTTGCGCGCTGTTCGCCATGGGCGTCACGCTGGCGCTCAGGCCGCTCAATCGCGTCCCGCACGAGATGGTTCCGATTGCGGCGCTGAAACTGATCCTGCACCCGTTGCTCTGCTATGTCGTGCTGAGCTGGATCGGCAATTTTTCTGAGACATGGGTCTTCTCGGCGGTGCTTCTGGCGGCATTGCCGACCGCCACCAACGTCTTCGTCATCGCCCAGCAGTATGGCGTCTGGGTACAGCGCGCGTCGGCCAGTGTGCTGATCACAACCTGCCTGTCGGTCGTGACCGTCACCGGGCTGCTCTACCTGATCCGGCACAATATCCTAGCGCCGGACCTGTTTCCCTAACCCGCCAGCAAGCGCGGCAAAACCGCTGCCGGGACGAAGTCCCTCGCGCATGAAAAAAGCCCGAAGCGGCGCGAAGCCTCCGAGCACGCCGAGCCCGGCAACGCGGGCCATCTGCGCCGGCAGCATGTCGGAAAGCAGCGACATGTTGAGCAGGTTGACCGCGCTGCTGCGCGCCAGAATATCGGGGCGGCGCTTGAAATCGTAGGCTGCAAGCGCCTTGGCTGCACCTGGATCGGCTCTATTTTCACGAGCGATTCCAATTAGATCGTCGACGTCCCTGATGCCGAGATTGAGGCCTTGCGCACCAATCGGGGGAAACACATGGGCGGCTTCGCCGACCAGCGCCACCCGATCTCGGGCGAAACGCAGTGGCGTCACCGCCGAAAGCGGATAGATCTGCCTGCCCGGCTCGACCGTCACCCGGCCCAGCATCGACTGCATCTGCTGTTCGACCCGCTGAGAAAGCGTCGCATCGTCCAGTGCGGCGAGGTCGGTCGCGGTCTCGGGCTTGACCACCCAGACCAGGCTGGAGCGATTGCCGGGCAGGGGGACCTGCGTGAAAGGACCGGTTTCGGTGTGGAATTCGGTCGAGGTGAAGGCATGGTCGCCGCTATGGCCAAAATTGAGGACGAGAGCTGCCTGCGGGTAGGACCGGGCCGAGGTCGAGATGCCGGCCGCCTGGCGCGCCGGTGACAACCGCCCATCGGCGGCGACCGCCAGCGCCGCGTCGACCGTGCTGCCGTCGGACAGGACTGCACGGGCGCGCTCGGCATCGAGATGCCAGTTCGCCACCATCGACATCAGCCGGTCGATGCCGGCATGCGCGGCAACGGCGCTGGCGAGTGCCGGGTTGAGGACGCTGTTGGGAAGGTTCAGCCCGAACTGGTCCTCGTCGATCTCGCTGGCACGGAAGGTGACGACCGGGCTGCGGATCAGCCGGCTGGTGGCGTCGACGATGCGCATCACTTTCAGGGCCGCCGCCTTGGATTTGACGGCTTCGAGCACGCCAAGCCGGTCGAGCACTTTCAAGGCAGGGTTCATCAGAGCCGTCGTGCGGCCGTCGGGGGCAGTGGGCTCCGGCCCGACCAGCGTCACCGGGAAACCTTCGGCGGCAAAACCGAGCGCCGCGATCAGTCCTGCCGGCCCCGTGCCGGCAACCAGTATCCGCGCAGTTTGCTGATGCTCCAAGATCGGCTTCCGGCTTGCAAGGCGAGGCGGGTCCACCCGACCTGCCGTCCAATGAGCATATAGGTCAGATCATGCCGCTTGATCAACGCGGCGATTCGGCCCATTCGGATGTCATGACCGGCCAGCAGGACGACTTCAGCCATCTCGACCGCGCCGGCCGCGCCATGGCCGGCATCGCGCGCAATCCTCGCGTCACGGTGAACGTCGTTGTCGGCGCTTGCATCCTGCTGGCCTGGCTGTCTCTCGCGTCGATGGCGATCCGCGGGGCTGAAACTGGGATTGCGGGCATCAATGCCCCTGGCGACACGATCCTGCGCAGCCTGCCGCAACTGCCGCTGCCCGATTTCCTGGAACGGTTCTTTGTGCTGTGCCTCTCACCGGTGCCTTTGGACACAAGTCTCGGCTTGCAGGCCGGCGCGCTCGTTTTCATGTGGTTCCTGATGGCGATTGCGACGATGCTGCCTTCGGCCGCGCCGATGATCCGCACCTATTGCGAAATCACTGACACGGCTCGCATCAAGGGCGAACCGGTCGTTCACCCGCTGGTGCTGGTCGCCGGCTACCTCAGCGTCTGGCTCGCCGCTTCAATGATGTTCGCGGCGCTGACCTTGGCCGCCCATGCATTCGCCTCGTCAGGTGAGATGGTCGACCCGGTCGTCGGCATTGCCGGTGCGCTGGCGCTGCTGATTGCCGGCCTCTACCAGTTCAGTGGCTTGAAAGAAGCCTGCCTGACAAAGTGCAAGAACCCGTTTTCGATCCTTTTCGCGAATTGGAGTGCAAGGCCCCTCAGCATCTTTCGGCTTGGCGTCGCGCAAGGCCTGTGGTGCTTCGGCTGCTGCTGGGCGTTGATGCTGGTGATGTTCGCCGTCGGCGTCATGAACGTCTTCTGGATGGCGTTGATCGGGCTGTTCACCCTGATCGAAAAACAAACCGCCAGCAGGGTTCCAACCCGGCTGGCCGGTGCGATACTGCTTGTCTGGGCAGCCGCGCTGCTAGTAGTCTCGCTGTGAGTGGGGGAAAATCGATGGCAGACCAGAGCTGGGCGATGAAGGGAGAGCTCGTACTCTCCTGCAATTGCACGGTTTTTTGCCCCTGCGTGCTGTCACTTGGCAATCATCCGCCGACCGAAGGCTATTGCCAGACCTGGGCGGGGTTTCGCATCGATGCCGGCCATTTCGGTGAAGTCGATCTGTCCGGCCTCAATCTTGGGCTGGTCATGGAAATTCCCGGCTACATGAGCCGCGGCAACTGGACCGCGGGCCTGTTCATCGACAGCCGCGCCTCTGTCTACGCGGTCAAGGCGCTGACCAAGATCTTCACCGGCAAGGCAGGCGGAACCACATCGCTGCTCTCCATCCTGGTCGGCAAATTCCTCGGCGTCGAGCAGGTGCCGATCACCTATGAGACGCGTGACAAGACGCGTATATTCCAGATACCGAAGATTATCGACGGAGCGGTGACACCCATCCCCGGCAAGGACCGCGAGAAGGACACGGTGATCAGCAATTCGGAATACTGGATCGCGCCCGAGATCATCGTGGCCAGGTCCGACAAGAGCAAGATGCGGGCTTTCGGCCGCAACTGGAATTTCGCCGGCCGTTCGGCCGAAATCTGCAAGCTGGATTGGCGGGGCCCGTGAGCAAGAACACAACGGCCCGAAAAGCCGCCAAAAAGATCACGGACCGGATTCCCAGGCCGAAGAAGAAGGTCACCTGGCCACAGGCGAGGGCGTTCTCCGTCCACCTCTTGACCGCGTCGGGGTCGTTCCTGGCCTTCCTGTCGCTGGTAGCGGCAAGCGAAGAGCGCTGGACCGCAATGTTCTGGTGGCTCGGGCTGGCCCTGTTTGTCGACGGCATCGATGGGCCGATCGCGCGGAAGCTCGAGGTCAAGGAAATCCTGCCGACATGGTCGGGCGAACTGCTCGACAACATCATCGACTACGTGACCTACGTGCTGATCCCGGCCTTCGCGCTCTATCAGCGCGGCTTCATGGGCGAGGGCCTGTCATTCCTGTCGGCGGCGATCATCGTCGTCTCCAGCGCCATCTACTATGCCGACACCGGCATGAAGACGAAGGAGAATTTCTTCAAGGGGTTCCCCGTGGTCTGGAACATGGTGGTGTTCACCCTGTTCGTCATCGAGCCCGGACAATGGGTTTCGTTCGCGGTTGTGGTGGTGGCCGGCGTCCTGACGTTCGTGCCGATCAACTTCATCCACCCGGTGCGGGTGGTGCGGCTGCGGCGCATCAACCTTGGGATGACTCTCTTGTGGTGCGCTTTCGGCGCGCTTGCCCTGGCCCAGGCGGCACTCGCTGCCTTCTACGATCAGATCGGCGTGCTGGGCGAGCAGGTCAGCACCTTCACCAAGATCGGCATCACCATTACCGGGCTTTACCTTGCCTGCATCGGTGGCATCATGCAGTTCTTTCCCAATCTCGGTGCCAAAAAGGCCTGATCAGCCACTCCCACAGAGAGCCTAGCCCACAGGAAGCCTAGCCCACAGGAAGCCTAGCAATGTCCAAAGCGATCCGCATTCACGCCAACGGCGGCCCGGAAGTCCTGACCTATGAGGACGCCGACCCCGGCCAGCCGGGATCCGGGCAGATCCTGGTCCGGCACACCGCGATCGGCCTCAATTTCATCGATGTCTATCATCGCTCTGGCCTCTATCCGCCACCCGGCGGCTTTCCGCTCGTGCCAGGCAGCGAAGCCGCCGGCGTGGTGCTGGAGGTCGGCCAGGGCGTCGACTGGCTGAATCCGGGCGATCGCATCGCCTATGCGGTGACGACGGGGGCTTATGCGCAAGAGCGCGTCATCGATGCCAGCCGCGTCGTTAAGGTGCCAGATGGCATCAGCGACGAACAGGCCGCAGCGATGATGCTGAAGGGTATGACTGCGGAATATCTGCTGCGCCGGACGTTCAAGGTGAAAGCCGGCGACACGATCCTGTTCCATGCCGCGGCCGGCGGCGTTGGGCTTATCCTCGGCCAATGGGCAAAACATCTCGGCGCGACCGTCATCGGCACCGCCAGCTCGTCCGACAAGATCGAACTCGCCAGGGCGCATGGTTTCGATCATGTCATCAACTACAAGGAACAGGATTTCGTCGCCGGCGTCGCCGCCATCACCGGCGGCAAAAAATGCGATGTCGTCTACGATTCGGTCGGCAACGACACATTTCCGGCTTCGCTCGACTGCCTGCGGCCGCTTGGCATGTTCGTCAGCTTCGGCCAGTCATCGGGACCCATACCGCCGTTCAGCATGTCGTTGCTGGCACAGAAGGGCTCGCTGTTCGCAACAAGGCCGACACTGTTCGTCTACAACGCAAAACGCGAGGACCTCGACGCTTCTGCTGCCGCCCTGTTCGAGGTCGTGCTCAGCGGCGCGGTCGAGATCAAGATCAACCAGCGCTATGCGCTCAAGGACGCCGGCAAGGCGCATTCCGACCTCGAGGGCCGCAGGACAACAGGGACGACCATTCTCATCCCTTAGTTCGTTCTGCCTTGCTATCCCTTGAATTTCCGCTGAAATTCTTGAAGCTCTTTCAAGACGCGTGCCGCTTTCCGATGAGAGCCGGCCGCGCCTACCATGCTTGCGGGAACACAGAACATGTCTGGCTAACCAGATGGGAGGCACTGTGAGTGCAAATCACGACGGCACGAACCTGCTCGAGGTGCGTGGCCTCACCAAGATATTCGGCACGCTGACGGCGTGCGATCATATCGATCTCGACATCGCCAAGGGTGAGATCCACGCTTTGCTCGGCGAAAACGGCGCCGGCAAGTCGACGCTGGTCAAGATGCTGTTCGGCTCGCTGGAGCCCAATGCCGGCGAGATCTTCTGGAACGGCCAGGCGGTCAGGATCTCCAGCCCCGGCGTCGCCAAGAAACTCGGCATCGGCATGGTGTTCCAGCATTTTTCGCTGTTCGAAGCGCTGACCGCGGCCGAAAATATTGCCCTGTCGCTGGACGACGGCTCGCCGATCAGCAGCATCGCGGCGAAGGCGAGGGCGCTTTCCTTCAGCTATGGCCTGCCGCTCGATCCTGAATCGCTGGTCGGCGACCTGTCGGTGGGGGAACGCCAGCGCATCGAGATCATCCGCTGCCTGCTGCAGACCCCGCAGCTCATCATCCTGGACGAGCCGACCTCGGTGCTGACGCCGCAGGAAGCCGACAAGCTGTTCGAGACGCTGGAGCGCCTGCGTTCGGAAGGCAAATCCATCCTCTACATCTCGCACCGGCTCGAAGAGGTCAAACGCATCTGCGACCGCGCCACGGTGCTGCGCCACGGCAAGGTGGTCGGCCACTGCAATCCGCGTGAGGAAACAGCCTCTTCGCTGGCTCGCATGATGGTCGGCAACGAGGTGCAGGCCGTGGTGCGCGCGCCGGTCGAGGGCATCGACAAGGCGCCACCGCTGCTCGAAATCCGCAATCTCAATCGCAAACCGGCAACGCCGTTCTCGATACCGCTCAAGGGCATCAACCTGAACGTCCGCGCTGGCGAGGTGATCGGCATCGCCGGCGTCGCCGGCAACGGCCAGGGAGAGTTCTTCGAATCCGTTTCAGGCGAAGTGCTGCAGCAGAATGCCGCCTCGGTGCGCATTCGTGGCAAGGATGCGGGAGGCCTTAGCATCACCGGACGCCGACTGCTGGGCGCCGCCTTCGTGCCGGAGGAGCGCCTCGGCCACGGTGCGGCACCGCGCATGAAGCTTTCCGAAAACCTGCTGCTGTCGCGCCATGCCACCGACGGCAAGGCGTTCGTCGGTTCCGGCGGGATGGTGAAGAGCGGTGCCATCCAAGCCGCCTCCCAGCGCATCATCGAGGCGATGGATGTGCGCAAGAGCGCGCCGGATCCGGAGGCCGCGGCCCTTTCGGGCGGCAATCTGCAGAAATTCATCGTCGGCCGCGAGCTCGACCGCCGGCCGAGCGTCATGGTCGTGAACCAGCCGACCTGGGGCGTCGACGCAGGCGCCGCCGCTCACATCCGCCAGGCCTTGATCGAGTTGTCGCGCAACGGATCGGCGGTGCTGGTGATCAGCCAGGATCTCGACGAGCTGTTCGAGATATCGGATGCGATCGCGGTCATGCACAATGGCGAGCTGTCGAAGCCGATGCCGATCGCCGAGGCGACCTTCGAGAAGGTCGGCTTGCTGATGGGCGGCGCCGAACCAGGCCACGCCGAACACACGCTGGAGACGGCATGATGCGCCTCGAACTCGTCAAACGCCCGCAGCGTTCCATGCTGTTTTCGGCTCTGTCGCCGTTCATTGCCTTTGCGCTGACCATCATTGCCGGCGCCGTCATGTTCGCGCTGCTCGGCGTCAATCCGCTGACCGCGTTCAATATCTATTTCATCGAGCCGATCAGCCAGGTCTGGCAGTTGCATGAGCTGGCGATCAAGGCAGCGCCGCTCATCCTGATCGCCGTCGGCCTGTCGGTCTGCTACAAGGCCAACATTTGGAACATCGGCGCCGAAGGCCAGTTCATCCTCGGCGGCATTGCCGGTTCGATGATTCCGGTGCTGTTTCCGCAGTTCGAAGGTCCGCTGGTGCTGCCGCTGATGCTTTTGCTCGGCATGGTCGGCGGCGCGGCCTATGCCGCGATCCCGGCTCTGCTCAAGACGCGCTTCGGCACCAACGAGATCCTGACCAGCCTGATGCTGGTCTATGTCGCGCAGCTCTTCCTTGATTGGCTGGTGCGCGGACCCTGGCGCGATCCGCAGGGCCATGGTTTCCCGCAGACCATCCAGTTCAACGATTCGGCGGTGTTGCCGGAGCTGATGCCGGATGCCGGGCGGGCAAACTGGGGTTTTGTCTTCGCGCTGATCGCTGCGGTGCTGGTCTGGATCCTGATGAGCCGCATGCTGAAAGGTTTTGAGGTGCGCGTGCTGGGCTCGAGCCCGCGGGCAGGGCGCTTCGCCGGCTTCGGCCTCAACCGCATGGTCTTTTTTGCTTTCCTGCTGTCAGGCGCGCTGGCGGGACTCGCCGGCATCTCGGAGGTCTCCGGCGCCATCGGCCAGTTGCAGCCTGTCATCTCGCCCGGCTACGGCTTCACCGCCATCATCGTGGCGTTCCTTGGCCGTCTCAACCCGCTCGGCATCGTTGCCGCCGGCCTGGTACTGGCGCTGACCTATCTCGGCGGCGAGGCGGTGCAGAGCGCGCTCGGCATTTCCGACAAGGTGGCGCGGGTGTTCCAGGGCATGCTGCTGTTCTTCGTGCTCGGCTGCGACACGCTCATTCACTACCGCATCCGCGTGATCGGCCTGGCGCTGACCAAACCGGAAGGCGTGGCCAAACTCGAAGCCGCACCGAAGCTGAAGGAAGCCCGTTGATGGACATCACCGTAAACATCCTTCTGACCATCGCCACCGCGGCAACGCCGCTGCTGATCGCGGCAATCGGCGAACTGGTGGTCGAGCGCTCCGGCGTGCTCAATCTCGGCGTCGAAGGTATGATGATCATGGGCGCCGTCGGCGGCTTCGGCGCAACCTATCTCACCGGATCACCCTGGATCGGCCTTCTGGCGGCCATCGCCATGGGCGCGGTGTTCTCGCTGCTGTTTGCCGTCATGACGCTGTCGCTGGCCACCAACCAGGTGGCGACCGGACTGTCGCTGACGCTGCTCGGCCTTGGCCTGTCCGGCATGATGGGCACCAGCTTTGTCGGCCAGCCCGGCGAAAGGCTGCCCAACCTCTACATTCCCGGCCTGACGGAAATCCCTGTGGTCGGCAGGCTGCTGTTCGGGCAGGATCCGATCTTCTACATCTCGATTGCGCTCACCGCGGCCGTCATGTGGTTCCTGTTCAAGACCCGGACCGGACTGACGCTGCGTTCGATCGGCGACAGCCACACCTCGGCGCATGCGCTTGGCATCAAGGTGATCCGCTATCGCTACCTCGCGGTCATCTTCGGCGGCGCCTGTGCCGGTCTCGCCGGCGGCCATCTCTCACTGGTCTACACGCCGCAATGGGTCGAGAACATGAGTGCCGGCCGCGGCTGGATCGCGCTGGCGCTGGTGGTGTTCGCCTCCTGGCGGCCATGGCGGGTGCTGGCCGGCGCCTACATCTTCGGCGCGGTGTGGATCGGCCAGCTTCATGCACAGGCTTTTGGCATTCCAGTGCCCTCGCAGTTCCTTTCTTCGCTGCCCTATCTGGCAACCGTCGTGGTTCTCGTTCTAATCTCGCGCAACAAGCGTCTGACGATGATGAACACGCCGGCTTCCTTGGGGCAGCCATTCGTTCCGGATCGTTGACAATAAAAACAAACGGGAAGCTCCAAGGCTTAACTCAGAGAGGTAACACAATGAAAAAACTGCTTATTGCCCTGATGACCACGACCGCCGCCCTATCGCTGGCAGCGACGGCCGAGGCGGCGGACAAGCTAAAGGCTTGCTGGGTCTACACCGGCCCGATCGGCGACTTCGGCTACTCCTACCAGCACGACCAGGGCCGTCTCGAGGTGGAGAAGGCGCTCGGTGACAAGGTCGAGACCGCCTATCTCGAAAACGTCTCGGAAGGCCCCGACGCCGACCGCGCTTTCGAGCGCCTGGCTCGCGAAGGCTGCAAGATCATCTTCGGCACCTCGTTCGGCTTCATGGACCCGGAAGTGAAGGTCGCCAAGAAATTCCCGAAGGTGATGTTCGAGCACGCCACCGGCTACAAGACCGCTGACAATCTCGGCATCTACAATGCGCGTTTCTATGAAGGCCGCTATGTGCTCGGCCAGATCGCCGCCAAGGAATCGAAGGCCGGCGTTGCCGGCTACATCGTTTCCTTCCCGATCCCCGAAGTGGTGATGGGCATCAACTCCTTCATGCTCGGCGCACAGTCGATCAACCCGAACTTCAAGGCCAAGATCGTCTGGGTGAACTCCTGGTTCGATCCGGGCAAGGAAGCCGACGCCGCCAAGGCGCTGTTCGACCAAGGCGCCGACATCATCGTCCAGCACACCGATTCGACCGCTGCCCTGCAGGTGGCCGAGGAGCGCAAGCTGCACGGCTTCGGCCAATCCTCCGATATGATCAAGTTCGCGCCGAACGCGCAGCTGACCTCGCTCACCGACGAATGGGGGCCCTATTACATCAGCCGTGTCCAGGCCGCCCTCGACGGCACCTGGAAGCCGGACAATGTCTGGCTCGGCATCAAGGACGGCGCGGTCAAGCTCGCCCCCTACACCAACATGCCCGACGACGTGAAGGCGCTTGCCGAAGCCACCGAGAAGAAGATCGCCGGCGGCTGGAACCCCTTCACCGGGCCGATCGCCAAGCAGGACGGCACGCCATGGCTGAAGGACGGCGAAGTCGCTGACGACGGCACGCTGCTCGGCATGAATTTTTATGTGAAGGGTGTCGACGACAAGCTGCCGCAGTAAGCAGCGCAAGAGATCGAAATGAGGAGGGCGCCGCGAGGCGCCCTTTTCATTCGGCGGGCTGTGCCCCGGCAGAGACGCGGCGAAATCGCGCCAGGCCGGCATCAACCGCGCGGCCGAGCCAAACCCTGAGCAGCCGCTGCGCGGGTCGTTCGCAGCTGCGCCAGATCGCCCACGAAACGAAGATCATCACCCCGACGCAGCCGAAGGCGGCAAGCCATTTGCCGATCAGGGGGGCAGCGGCATTGATGGCCAGATAGCCGATGTCCTGGTGCAGCAAATAGAGCGGATAGGTCAGCCCGCCCAGCGCCAGAGTGAGCCCCGATGCCCTGACACGGTCGCGCAGCAGCACCGCGCCGATCAAGGCCGCGTGCATGACGACGTTGGCGACGACGAGATTGGCCGAGGAGACGGCAATGCCGTAGTGGCCGAGCATCCAGCGCTGCGTCACCGACAGCGTGCCGCAGGAGATCAGGAACGCGGCGGCAAGCAGCAGCATCGCAGGCAGTGAACGGCCATGAGCATGCAGCTGGTGGACCAGCACGCCGGCGGCGAAGAACGGTCCGAACTCGGTGATGAACAGCAGCCTGGCAGCGCCGCTGCCGATGAAGAACTCGTTCAAGGCCGAGATCGCCAGCCAGATGAAGATCAGCTCTAGCTTGCGTCTCTGAAACAGCCCGGTGAGCAGCGCCAGCGTTACCCAGCCGTAGAACACCAGTTCAAGAACGATCGACCAGTAGACGCCGTCCATGAAGGGCTGGCCGAACGCCGGCGCGAACATCGACAGATTGGCGGCATACTGAACGAAAGAGGCCGAAAGCAGCGGTGACCCGACGAGGAAGACGATCGCGAAGGTGATCGTCATGCAGAGCAGGAAGCCCGGATAGAGGCGAACGAACCGCGCGACCGCAAACTGGTCCCAACTGCGGTTTTCCGCCGACCAGGCAATAACGAAACCGCTGATCAGGAAGAACAGATTGACGCCGAGATAGCCGTAGAGGGCGAATGGTGCGGCAAGCGGATAGCCTTGCGCAAGGTAGCCTTCGGCGGCAGCGCCGCGAAAGAAATAGTGGAAGAACACGACGGCAAGTGCTGCCGCCAGCCTGAGCAGGTCCAGCGTCGCGATGTAATTTTGTTCCGCAGGTCTGGTGTTCATCCGCATTTTCCGCATCTACGGTCAGCAGACCATAGAGCGTATCGCGGCTGAGCGGGTTAAGACGGCTGAACTATCGCCAGATGTAGTAAATACGCGCGTCAGACCGCCGAACCATAAAGGTCATAAGCGTCGGCGCGGTCGATCTTGACGGTGACGATGTCGCCTTGGCGCAGCGGGCGGCGCGACTGGATGTGCACCGAGCCGTCGATCTCGGGCGCGTCGTATTTGGTGCGGCCCTTTGCCGACGTGCCGCGCGCCTCGTCGATCAGCACCGGCAGGCGCTTGCCGACCTTCCTGGCCAGCTGTGTCGCCGAAATCTTCTGCTGGCGCTGCATGAAGCGGTGCCAGCGCGCCTCCTTGACCTCTTGGGGAACCTGTTCGAGACCGAGATCGTTGGAGCGGGCGCCCCGGACCGGCTCATATTTGAAGCAGCCGGCGCGGTCGATCTTGGCTTCGTCGAGCCAGTCGAGCAGCATCTCGAAATCGTCATCCGTCTCGCCGGGGAAGCCGACGATGAAGGTGGAGCGGATGGCCAGATCAGGGCAGACCTCGCGCCAGCCGCGAATGCGCTCGAGCGTCTTTTCGCCGTGTGCCGGCCGGCGCATGTTCTTCAACACCTGCGGCGAAGCGTGCTGGAAGGGGATATCCAGGTAAGGGAGGATCTTGCCCTCTGCCATCAGCGGGATGACGTCGGCGACATGCGGGTAGGGGTAGACATAGTGCATGCGCACCCAGATGCCGAGCTTGCCCAGTTCCTCGGACAGATCGAGGAATTTTGCGCGCACCTCACGGTCGCCGAACATCGACGTCTGGTACTTGATGTCGATGCCGTAGGCGCTGGTGTCCTGTGAGATCACCAGGAGTTCCTTGACCCCGGCCTTGGCCAGTTTCTCGGCCTCGCGCAGCACATCGGCCGCCGGCCGCGAGACGAGGTCGCCACGCAGTGCCGGAATGATGCAGAAGGTACAGCGGTTGTTGCAGCCTTCGGAAATCTTAAGATAGGCGTAGTGGCGCGGCGTCAGCTTGACGCCCTGCGGGGGCAAAAGATCGACATAAGGGTCGTGCGAAGGCGGTGCGGCCTCATGCACGGCGGCCATCACGCTCTCATAGGCCTGCGGCCCGGTGATCGCCAGCACATTGGGGTGCTTTTCACGAATGACGTCCGGCTCGGCGCCGAGGCAACCGGTGACGATGACCCGGCCGTTTTCCGAAAGCGCGGAGCCGATGGCGTTGAGCGACTCGTCGCGAGCGGAATCGAGAAAGCCGCAGGTGTTGACGACGACGAGGTCGGCGCCGTCATGTTTGCGCGCGATTTCGTAACCTTCGGCGCGCAGGCGCGTGATGATGCGCTCCGAATCCACAAGGGCCTTCGGGCATCCAAGACTGACAAAACTCACGCGAGGAGCGGACATAAGGGCTTTCCGGGCTTTTCAGGATTGCCGGCGCAGTACCACACTTATCGCGGCATTGGTATGGGCAGGGCCGCGATGCGGCAAAACGCACGGCGATCTTGCTTCCACTGAGTGAAGACGCGGATGTCCGCCAGCCTCAGCCGACCGCACCGTTTACATGTGGCCAGACTTCCACCGCGCCACGATAGACCATGTCCAGCGCGACATAGAGTATGATCAGCAGGCCGACATAGGCGATCCAGCGGTGGCGATGCAGCAGCTTGGCAATGAAAGTCGCGGCCAGCCCCATCAGCGCGATCGACAACACGAGGCCGATGACCAGCACCGGAAAATGATCGCGCGCCGCTCCAGCCACCGCCAGCACGTTGTCGAGCGACATCGACACATCGGCGACGACAATCTGCAAGGCAGCCTGGCCAAGGGTCTTGCGCTTCGACTTGCCGGCGACCGCCTGGTCGCTGTTGAGGTCCGAATTCGACAGCGCCTCGGTCGCTTCCAGCTCATCGGCATGCGACGTGCGCAGCTCGCGATACATCTTCCAGCAGACCCACAGCAGCAGGATGCCGCCGGCCAGCAGCAGGCCGACGATCGCCAGCAGCTTGACGGTAATTGCGGCAAAACCAATGCGCAGCACCGTTGCCGCAATCACGCCGATGAGGATCGCCTTCTTGCGTTGGTCAGCCGGCAGGCCGGCAGCGGCAAGGCCGATGACGATCGCATTGTCGCCGGCCAGCACGAGGTCGATGGCGATGACCTGGAGCAGGGCGGTCAGGCTGGCAGCGCTGAAAAAAATGTCCATCGACCGGAAGCCCTTGCTGATTTTGCCGAGTGTTCGTCGATTATCCAGAGGCCCTAACTTGGTGGTCCCTTGGCGTCAAGGGATCACGCGTGGCGCCGTCACCGAAGCATCGTCACGATCCAAGGCTCGCGGCACTCGCCGACAGCCAGGCAAAACCAGTGGCCGATCGCAAATCAATCGTAGAGATTATACTTTGCCCAGTCGGCTTCCGGAATCTCGTCCCCGATCCGGTAGCGGAGCTGCAAAACTTCCATATGGTCCGGTGCGGTCTGGCACTTGAATTTCAGCCGGTACCACTGCCCCTTGCTGCGAAACGCAGCACCCGGGCTCTTGATGGCATCGGCACCCATCTCGGGCGTGGCGAAGGCGTAGGCGACGACGCGATCGGCTTTGAACTTGCGATCGTCATGGGTGATGCGGTCGAGCACTTCGGCGTCGCAACGCTGTTCAAGACGGGTTTGGGGATCGAGTTTCATCAGACCGGCGCGCAATGCATTGTCCATTGCGCTGGCTGGAAAACTCAGTGTCACTGACGCCAAGGCGGTCATGCAGAGCTTCTTCATGGGCGGGACAAGCAACATATTTTGTCGGAGAAATCAACCGAGCGGACCGCCGCGAGCACCGCCGGAATCTTCAATCATATGGCCGGTGCGTTCAAAATTGCGTGTCGGGATTCGTCGTGCGATGCCTGCGGCCAACGGACCAAAGAGGCACGGCCGGCATCCGTAAGATCGTACAGGCCGCGGTCGACGCGCGCGAACCAGCCATAGACATTGTGCTGCAGTATCTTGGACGCGATCGGCGTCACCGCCTTGAGATCACGCGGTCGCCTGGGTCCGTCCACCATGGCGGCAGCGCAGGCGAGGGCGCTTTGACGATAGGCCGTCATGATCGGATTGCGCGATCCTCCTCCGGCAACGGGATCGCCGCGACGGCGCTGGTGCTCGTCGACCAGGCGAGAGCGCCGGCGGGCATTCTTGCGCGGCGCCAGCGCGATCGGGCTGAGAAGCACCTCGACCCTGTCCGTCGCGGTCACGCCAAGCAGGCCGAAACCAAGCCGGCGGCAGAGATTGCGGAACCTGGCATCGCTTTCGCGTCCCTTGCCGCGAGCCGACATGCGTGCGGCCAGCCACACCTCGTCGCAGGCCGCCGCGCGATCGACACCTTGCAGCACCAGTTCAAGATTGAACTGCAGCTTCAACTCGCAGATGACGACAACCGGCGGCTCCCCCTCGCGCAATGCAACAACATCGCAGCCGTCGATCTCGCCTTTGACGACAAAGTCGAGGCTTTCGAGGAACCGCTTCACCGGCGCATAGAGTGAGGTCTCGTTCATGCCTCGAAGGTTTAGCCGATTCGAGGCGAAAAGCCTTCCCGTTCGGCGTTCTACGGCTCGAAAGGGGACCGGCGTGGATGCCACCGTCGGGCCAGCCGTCAGGCTTCGGTGTTCGGCACCGCCCGGCTCGGCAGCCTCCTGCGGCGCAGGAGCGGATAGCCGATCTGACCGAAATAGGTGGAAGGGATCGGATCGTCGACGCCGTACTTGTCCGGCACCTTGTCACCGGTGGGATTGTAGGTGCCGAACAGCATGTCGAGGAAAGGCAACTGCCCGGCGAAGTTCTTGTCATAGGCTTCGCGCTGGTTGGCATGGTGCCAGCGATGGAACTGCGGGCTGGCGATCAGCCACTTCAAGGGGCCGAAGGGTATCCGCATGTTTGAATGCACAAGCAGCGTATGTCCAAGGTAGATAGTCGAAAAGACGGCGATCGACGCTTCCGAGAAGCCGAGGAAAAAGATCGGCGTCAGCGATATTGCCTTTGTGACGATGGCGTCGACGGGATGATTGTGGAAGGCCCCAAGCCAGTCGAGTTCCTCAATGCCGTGGTGAACGGCATGAAACTTCCAAAGCGCGGGGATTTTGTGGAAGGCCCGATGTGTCCAGTAGACGCCGACATCGGTGATCACGATGATTTCGGCAACCTGCAACCAGACGGGCTGGCCGCTGACGGCCTGCGTTATCGCTTGCGGGACCAGGAGTGCCGCGGCACCGAGCGCGCCTGCCGCCATCATGACGATGGCCAGCTTTATGATGAAGCCGTTGAACAGCAGATAGATCAGATCGACAGCGAAACCCTTGCGGAAGATCTTCTGCGGCCGCTCGGCAAACAGATGTTCGAACGGAATGAAGATCAGCGCGCAGATCAACAGTGCCTTGATGCCGAAGATATCCATCGATTCGCCTCTGCTGCCGGCGCGCCGCCTGCTCCCTCAAGAAGAAACACATCTCCCTTTCCAAAGGCTGAAGGCTCTGAAAGAGCGCTGACGCGCGGAACGTGCGAGCAATGTCGCCGAAAGCGACGGCTCGGAGTAATGGGACCGTCGAACGCGGTTCCTTGACAAGGCTTCGAACCGTTCGTGTCCTAGCCGTCAAGACCCCAAAGATCCGGGTTGCGTTTGAAATACTCAACCAGCATCTCGGTGAGCACACGCACTTTCCGCGCAGGATGCTGCCCTGGCGGGCGGACGACATACGCAGCTCCCGGAGGTACCGGATAGCGGGTCATGATCGGGATCAGCGCGCCGGAGGCCACATATTCATGTGTAATGCAATCGGGGAGCCAGGCGATGCCGAGACCTGCCACCGCCGCCGCGGCAAGCGCCGTGGCGCTGTCGGCCTTGAACCTGCCCTGCGGCTGGACTGTAACAATCTTGTCGCCATCCATGAACTGCCAGGCTTCCGTTCCCTGCATGATGGCCTGATGGGTGACGAGTTCGTCCGGAGTCTCGGGTGACGCGTGCGCTTTGATGTAATCCGGGCTCGCGACAAGCTTTCCATGGATCGGCCCGACGCGCTTCGCGATCAGGTTGGAGTCCTGAAGGTAGGCGCCCCTGATCGCGCAATCGAAACCCTCTGCGATGAGATCGACGAAGCGATCGCTGTAAGAAGTATGGATGTGAAGCTTCGGGTGCAGGCGCGCCATTTCCGCGAGCACGGAGGCGAAATGGGTCGCGCCGAAAGTAAGCGGCATGGCAACCCTCAGGCGGCCGCGCAGCTCACCGGTGGGGAGGATCGTTTCCCTGGCCGTATCAATCTCCGCGCTGGCTCGGGCCGCATGGTCTCTGAACGTGATTCCCGCTTCTGTGAGCGCGGCACCGCGGGTCGTTCGTGCAAGAAGCTGGACGCCAAGCTCCGCCTCAACCCGAAAGAGCCTGCGACTGACGATTGATTTGGAGACGCCGAGCTGGCGCGCGGCGGCCGATACGCCCCCGGCATCGGCCACTACGACGAATGTCTGTAGATCTTCGATGTCCAATTCGGCGTTCCTCGTTTCGCGACACAGCTTGCCTGATTATGGCACTATCGCATCACCAAAAGGAACAGCAAATTGCGTTCAGGCAACGTCGCCCGCTGGCGCATGTCTCCCGAAAAACCCACGCCGTCCAGGCGGCAGAGAGAGGAAGTTCTTATGACCTTTCGTAACGGCCTTGATTCACTTCTTCGCCCCGAGGATTCGGTCCTCGTTCTGATCGACCAC
The DNA here is from genome assembly GCF_040318635.1 of Mesorhizobium sp. M1066. Classification (NCBI taxonomy): domain Bacteria; kingdom Pseudomonadati; phylum Pseudomonadota; class Alphaproteobacteria; order Hyphomicrobiales; family Phyllobacteriaceae; genus Mesorhizobium; species Mesorhizobium sp. M1066. Next base: position 114,629 of record NZ_JAMYMR010000003.1, on the reverse strand, counting down.
CAGCCCTACCAGCTCTCGAACCTGAACAGCCACGATCCGCATGCAGTGGTCAACAACTCGACGGCCTTGGCAAAGGTCGCAAAGGCCTTCGGCGTCCCCACCATCCTGACCAGCGTCGTTGCCGATCGGGGCGGCCTGATCTTCCCCCACATCACCGACGTATTTCCCGGCCAGGAGGTCATCGACCGGACGTTCATCAACACCTGGGAAGACAGGAAGGTCGTGAACGCGGTCAAGGCGACCGGCCGCAAGCAGCTCATCATCGCCGGCCTGTGGACCGAGATCTGCGTCGCCATGCCGGTTATCCAGGCGTTGGGCGAAGGCTGGGACGTCACGGTCATCGCCGACGCCTCGGGCGGCACGTCGGTCGAAGCGCACGAGGTCGCCATCCAACGCATGATCGCGGCCGGCGCAAACATGATGACCTGGCTGGCGCTGGCATCGGAGTGGCAGCGCGACTGGGCGCGTACCGAGCACGTCGGCGAGCTGACGGAAGTGCTCAAGCAGCACGCCGCTGGCAGCGGCATCGCGTACCTCTGGGAGCAGCAACTGCTCAACACGCCTGTGCCGAGCACCGCCGGCTGAACTGGGTGGGGTGACGAAAGCGTTGAGCGATCCAGCGCCAACATGCTGAGCCGGGTCACCCCCGCCCACAAGACGAGCCGCCTGAATGCAGGGCGGCCGGCCGTCATCAACGATCACTTCCTCCATCCATTGGCCGCGACTACAGTCGGCGCAGCCTGGCTATCTATCGCCTCATTGAAAGGACCATGGAGATGTTCGGCGGAGCGCTTCCGAGCGGAAATGGACGTCATCTATCCGAACTTCAAAGTCAGCCTGACGCAACAGGGCGCTCGTGATCGATGACCTCGCAGCTCGGATATATCGACTTGGAACAGAGGACCTTGCAACAAATTGACAACCCGCTGGGCATGAGGTTGTCATCATGTCTTAGGTACAAACCGTAACCTATGTGTCCGGAATGGACCTGAGCGGGATGGCGGAGGAAGTGGGATTCGAACCCACGGTGAGCTTGCACCCACGCCGGTTTTCAAGACCGGTGCCTTAAACCGCTCGGCCATTCCTCCATGGTGATTCTTCAACCACTTGGGTAGCGCGGGGCCAACCCGTTTGGCCTGTTGGCACCGGATTGGTACCGAAGGCGTTCCCGGCTGGTTCGCGCTTCATTCCTGTAGAGCGGCATTGAGGGCTGCGTCAACCACCGCTGCGTCGCTTCCTGCTGTCCTGGGCGGACTCTGAGCTTGTGGGGATCGAGCACCGGGACCATCGCGGTCCAATGGTGCATGAAGAAGAAGCCCGCCGCGGGCGTTGCTCGAGATTGTGAGGCGCTGCAGTGCTTCCATGCAGGGGCCCAGGCAAGGGCGCAGTCCGGCTATCGACCAGAACCATCCTTGCAACCGGGCGGGGCGGGTTAATCCTTACAGGTCAACCTCTTGGGACAGCTGCGGCATTTCTCCAAAAAATTCAGTTCGCCAAGGGAACAGCTGCTCGTGAGGAAGGCCGAAGCTGCAATCGGCTCCGGCCTGCGTGTTCCTCAGTCTTTGCAGCTTTCGTCCGCCTTTGCTGCTGCGGCCTTATCACCATGCTGCTGCGCCTCAATGTCCTGCTGCGAGGTCGCAAGATTTTTGTCGCCGCCGCCTTCGGCGCCCGCCAATGGCATTGTGGCGCCGTCCTTGGCGGCTGGCTTGCCCGTGCTGTCCGATGCTTTCGGGGTCTCTAAAGGCGCGTGAGTTCCATCTTTCGAAATACCGGCGGTCTGCTCGGCATCCGTCCTTGCATTGGAAGCCGACTTGTCCGGGCATGCGGCGATCGCAGACCCGGCAGAGAGTGACATTGCGATCGCGATTGTCAATGAAGCCATTTTCATCATACTCGTCCTTCTGTTCGAGTGCCCTGCGGATGAAACTAGCGGCGCATTTCTTTGTTCCGGACGGTCGCTCCGCTGCCCGACAAAGCCCAGTCAACCGGCAGGTATGGGCCGGCAGGAGCGAAGCCAGGCTCTCTGTGGCAGAGGGCATCACATCTATCGCGTGGAAGCACGAAAACCGTTACTTTTCAGAGGGCTTTCACGGTGGAGACGCCACAATCTTGCCCGGTTGCAGCCACAATCGGTTAATACCGTGATAAGCAATTCCTGCGCACAAAGGATCGGGGTTCAAAGGCGTCGTTGGTATTTGTCGGGTGAGTGTTTCGGCTTCTCCGACAGTTGGATACGCCGTCTAGGTCAAGACGAAGGGGATATCGGGAAAATGCAGACTGTGACGCAACCGCGCCTTCGTCGCGCTGCTACAGTCGCGTTGCTTGCCATGTCGGCCGCCTTGCTGGCTGCCTGCGCGTCGCAGCCTGAGCCGAAAGCGATGGTCCACAAGAAGACCCGCTCCAAGGAATATTTCTCCGAATCTGAATATGGCGTGAAGGCAAGCCCGCGTGTGATCTCCCAGAATGGGCGCATCCAGCGTGGCGGCGGCAGGGATCAGCTTGGCAAACCCTATCAGGTCCGCGGCAAGTGGTATTACCCCCGGGAAGACAAGCGCTACGCCAAGGTCGGCCTGGCCTCCTGGTATGGCGATGCCTTCCATGGCCGGCTTACCGCCAATGGCGAAGTCTACGACATGACCCATCTGACGGCGGCGCACCCGACCATGCCGCTGCCGAGCTATGCCCGCGTCACCAATCTCAAGACCGGCAGTTCGGTCATCGTTCGCGTCAACGATCGCGGCCCATATCACGAAGGCCGCATCATCGATGTCTCTGAGCGCGCTGCCCAGATGCTTGACTATGCCAACACCGGCACCGCTCAGGTGAAGGTCGAATATGTCGGCCGCGCGCCGCTCGACGGCGATGACGACCAATATCTGATGGCTTCCTACCATCCCGGCAACAGGGCGCCCGACCCGTCGGACGGGCTGCCGACCGGCGTCATGGTCGCCATGAACGGGCCGTCCCCAAGCCTGCCTGCCGGCACTGCCGCCGTGCCGTTTCCGGGCCAGTTGACCGATTCCGGGGCTGTCCAGCCGGTCATGTCGGCGCAGGCGCCGGCCTACGGCGATCTGGCGCTGCCCGATTTCGGGCCGATCGTGCCGGAGCGCCCGCAGATCAATCTGCCGCCGCAATCGCCGTTTGCCGTGGCCTCGCTGTCCTATGCCGACGAGCGGGTCGAACGCGCCTCAAATGCCTTCGCCGCGATGGGTGGCGACGGCATGTCGCCGGCCGACGTGCTCCAATCGTGGAAGCGGCAGCCGCCACCGGCCGGTCCGTCCACCGACTACGTCGCCGCCGGTTCGTTCGAGGATGCAGCGCAGGCCAAGCGCATTGCCGCCCAGCTTGCCGCATTCGGCAAGATTGAGATCCAGCGCTCGGAACTCGATGGCGAGGATTGGTATTCGGTCAATCTCTATCCCGATGGCCACCGCAATCTGGATGATTTGCTGCAGGCAGCCTGGTCGCATGGCGCGCCCGATGCACTGGCTGTGCGCAACTGAGCGCAAGCCTGCTCGGATTTCCGCAGCGCGGTTGATCCGCCGTGCAAAAAGCCCGATACTTTTCGCGGGCTTGCCGGTGGTGCCGGCCAATGGGTCGAACATCATGCAATTTCGCTTGCTCCCGCCTCTCGCCGGGCTTCTGGTTTTTGGCTTGCTGCTGTTTTCCCAGGCTCCAGCCCGTGCGCAGCTGTTCGAGACCAAGGCCGCACAGGCCTTCATGATCGACGCCGAGACCGGGACGGTGCTGTTTTCCAAGGATGCCGACAAGCCGATACCGCCGGCCTCGATGGCCAAGCTGATGACCATGGAAGTGGTTTTCAACGCCATCAAGTCCGGTCGCCTGAAGCTCGACGATACGTTCGTTGTCAGCGAAAACGCCTGGCGCAAGGGTGGCGCGCCTTCGGGAACATCGACGATGTTCGCCAAGCTCAAGTCGTCGATCCGGCTCGAAGACCTGATTCAGGGCGTGACCGTGCAGGCGGCCAATGACGGCTGCATCATCATCGCCGAAGGCATGTCGGGATCCGAGGACAATTTTGCCGCGCAGATGACCGAACGGGCCCGCCAGATCGGCCTCAAGACGTCGACTTTCGTCAATTCGACCGGCCTGCCGGCGGATGGCCAACAGACGACCATGCGCGAGCTGGCGCAGCTCGCCCTGCACCTGTGGCGCGATTATCCTGATTTCTATCGCTATTACAGCCAGAAGGATTTCACCTGGAACAAGATCTCACAGAGGAACCGCAATCCGCTGCTGGCGATGGACATCGGCGCCGACGGCCTGGCGGTCGGTGCGAGCGAGGCAGCCGGTTTCGGCATCGTCGGTTCGCTCAGCCACAATGGTACCCGCGTGATCGCGGCGATGAGCGGGCTGGCCTCGGACAAGGAGCGCGCCGAGGAAGCGCGAAAGCTGCTCGACTGGGGTGTCCGCTCGTTCGAGAAGACTGAAATTTTCGCCAAGGACGAGGTGGTTGGAGAAGCCCAGGTTTTCGGCGGAGCGAAATCCGGGGTAACGCTGAAGGCCAAGGGTCCGATCGACATTTTCCTGCCGATCACCAACCGCGACAAGCTGACGGCCAGGATCGTCTACAACGGCCCGGTTGCTGCACCGGTGGAGGAGGGGCAGCCGGTGGGTGCGCTGCGCGTCTGGATCGGCGATACGCTCAGCCAGGAGACACCGCTTTTCGCCGCCGAATCGATCGGCGTCGGCACGCTGCCGCAGCGCGCACTCGATGCCGTCAAGGAACTGGCGGTCGGCTGGCTGCGCTAACGCATATCACTCAAAACCAGCCATGGTTTTGGGGGCGACTGCACAAGGGCAAAAATTGACGGCATGGACGTTTGGCCGAACGCGGACTATCTAGAGCGCTACAATCCCATTCAGCCATGGACAAGAAGGCCTCTCGGTTGGCACGCGGTTTTTTCATCACCTTCGAAGGCGGCGAGGGGGCAGGCAAGTCGACGCAGATCGAGCGGCTGGCCAGGAAGATGCGCGCCAAGAAATACGATGTGCTGCTTACCCGCGAACCCGGCGGCTCACCGGGCGCCGAAGCGGTCAGGCACGTATTGCTTTCAGGCGCCGCCGAACCGTTCGGGCCGAAGATGGAAGCGCTGCTTTTCGCTGCCGCGCGGTCCGATCATGTCGAGCAGGTGATCCGGCCGGCGGTCGAGCGTGGCTCCATCGTGCTTTGCGACCGCTTCCTCGATTCCTCGCGCGTCTATCAGGGCGTCACCGGCGGCATCGATCCGGCGTTCATGGATGCGCTGGAGCAGGTCGCCATCAACGGCATGATGCCGGACATGACCCTGATCTTCGACGTCGACCCAGCGGAAGGCTTGAGGCGCGCAACGCTGCGGCGCGGCACCGAGGCAGTCGCCGACCGCTTCGAAAAGGAGACGCTGGCGATCCATCAGGCCCGCCGCGAGGCGTTTCTGGCGATCGCCAAGGCCGAGCCGGAGCGCTGCATCGTCGTCGACGCAGCCGCCGAGCCCGACGCGGTCGAGAACGTCGTCACCGCGGCGGTGTTCGCGGCACTGGCGGCGAGAACGCCGGCACGCGACAGGCAGGCGACGCCGGCATGATCTTCGAGCGCATCGCACCCGAGCAGCACGACACGCTCGACGGCGTGCCGGAGCCCTCCGAAACGCCCGTTCTGGTCGGGCATAGCCAAGCTGCAGGCGTGCTCACCGCCGCTTATCGTGCGGGCAAGCTGCCGCATGCGCTGATCTTCTCCGGGCCAGTCGGCATCGGCAAGGCGACGCTCGCCTTCCACCTTGCGCATCATCTGCTGAAGCACCCGGATTTTGTGCAGGCGCCGGAAAGCCTTGCCACTGCCGATCCGGCTTCGTCGCTGTTTCGCCAGATCGCCACCGGGGCGCATCCTTCCGTGCTGCATCTGACCCGGCCGCTGAACGACAAGACCAAGAGTTTCAAGACAGTCGTCACCGTCGATGAGATACGCAAGGTCAGCCGCTTTCTGTCGCTGACCTCGCACGACGGCAGCTATCGGGTCGTCATCGTCGACCCCGCCGATGACATGAACACCAATGCGGCCAATGCGTTGCTGAAAAATCTTGAAGAGCCGCCGGCACGGACTCTGTTCATCCTGATTGTCCACGCGCCGGGCAGCCTGCTGCCGACGATCCGGTCGCGCTGTCAGGTGGTGCGATTGAACCCGCTCGACGCCGACGACCTGATGACGGTGCTGGAAACGACCGAGCCCGCGCCGCCTGACGATCCGGCGGCTCGCGCGGCACTGGTCGGGCGGGCAGGGGGCAGCGCCCGCAACGCCATCCTGTTGACGCAGTATGGCGGGCTGGAGATCGCCTCCACGCTCGACGCTCTGGTCACCGGCAGAAAGAGCGATGTCGGCGGCGCGTTTCGCCTCGCCGAAGCCGTGGCCGGCCGCGATCAGGCGATCCAGTTCGATATCTTCAACCGCCGGGCGCTGGACCTGTTGTCGGACGCGGCAAGTCAGGCAGCACTGGCGGGCGATCTCGCACGGGCCAAAACGTTGTCGGACACTTGGCATGAGGCGCTGGACGCTATATCTGAGACCGAAACCTACAATCTCGACAAGAAGCAGCACGCCCTGATCATGATCGATCGCCTGAATTCTGCAATGCGAATGTGACTGGGTTTCCCGGATCGGGATGGCAAATGCTGCCTCGATACGATATCCACCGCCACGCCTTTCCATTCAGACATTCATGACGGTTCCTTCATGTCACGCGACAAGTTCTACATCACCACCCCGATCTTTTATCCGAACGGCAAGCCGCATATCGGCCACGCCTATACGGTCATTGCAACCGACGCCCTGGCGCGCTTCCAGCGCCTGGATGGCAAGGACGTCTTCTTCCTGACCGGTACCGACGAACACGGCCTGAAGATGCAGCAAACGGCCGAGAAGGAACGCATAACGCCGCTGGCGCTGGCCGACCGCAATTCGGCGATTTTCCGCGCGATGACCGAGGCGATGGGTGGCTCGAACGACGACTACATCCGCACGACGGAACCGCGCCACTACGAATCCTGCCAGGCGATCTGGAAGGCGATGGCCGCCAGTGGCGACATCTATCTCGACCGCTACAGCGGCTGGTATTCGGTGCGCCAGGAAGCCTATTTCGACGAGAGCGAGACGACGCTCGGCGAGGATGGCGTGCGTCGCGAACCGCTCGGCTCGCCCGTCGAATGGAACGAGGAAGAAAGCTATTTCTTCCGGCTTTCCGCCTATCAGGACAAATTGCTGGCGCTTTATGAGAGCCAGCCCGACTTTATCGGTCCCACCGAGCGCCGCAACGAGGTGCTCAGCTTCGTCAAGTCCGGGCTGAAGGATCTGTCGATCTCCCGCACCACCTTCAAATGGGGCGTGCCAGTGCCCGGCGACGACAAACATGTGATGTATGTCTGGGTCGACGCCCTGACCAACTACATCACCGCCGCCGGCTATCCCGACACAAAGGCCGAGCAATGGCGCTATTGGCCGGCCACGCACATCATCGGCAAGGACATTGTCCGCTTCCATGCGGTCTATTGGCCGGCCTTTCTGATGTCGGCCGGCATCGAGTTGCCAAAGCGCGTTTTCGCGCATGGCTTTCTGTTCAACCGCGGCGAGAAGATGTCGAAATCGGTTGGCAACGTCGTGGATCCATTCGCGATGGTCGAGCACTACGGTCTCGACCAGGTGCGCTATTTCTTCCTGCGCGAGGTGCCGTTCGGCAACGACGGCAGCTACAGCCATGAAGCGATCGTCAACCGCACCAACGCCGACCTTGCCAATGGTCTCGGCAATCTGGCGCAGCGCTCGCTGTCGATGATCGCCAAGAACTGCGGCGGCGTGGTGCCGAAGCGCGGCGAGCTGACGGATGCAGACAGAGCAATCCTGGATCAGGCCGTCGCCGCTCTCGACATCGCGCGCAAGGCGATGGCCGAGCAGGGTATCCATCTGGCGCTGGCGGCGATCTTCGGCGTGGTGGCGGAAGCCGATCGCTACTTCGCCGGCGAGGCACCATGGGCGCTGAAGAAGACCAATCCGGAACGAATGGAAACGGTGCTGTGGACGACCGCCGAAGTCGTGCGCCGGGTGGCGGTGCTGTGTCAGCCCTTCACTCCGGGATCAGCCGCGAAACTGCTCGACCTGTTGGCGGTGCCGGCGGAGAGCCGCGCTTTCGCGCATGTCCATGCTGACCATGCGCTGGTGCCCGGCACTGCGTTGCCCGTTCCGGAAGGGGTGTTTCCACGTTATGTCGAACAGCCGGACGCGAACGTCTGATGCTCGTCGACAGTCACTGCCATCTCGACTTTCCCGACTTCGCCGAGGAGCGGGCGGCCATCGTCGCCCGCGCTTTAGCCGCCGGAATCGACCGTATGGTGACGATCTCGACGCGCGTGAAGCGGTTTCCGCAAGTGCTTGAGATCGCTGAAGCTTTCGACGAAGTCTATTGCTCTGTCGGCACTCATCCGCACAATGCGGCCGAAGAGCTGGATATCACAGTCGAGGAGCTTGTGGGGCTATCCGCGCACCCGAAAGTGGTGGCGATCGGCGAGGCCGGTCTCGACTACTTCTACGACAAAGCGCCCCGCGATGCGCAGGCGCAAGGCTTTCGCACCCACATATCAGCCGCGCGCGAGACCGGCCTACCGCTGGTCATCCACTCGCGCGACGCCGACGACGACATGGCAGCGATCCTCAAGGACGAAACAGGGAAGGGCGCCTTCCCCTTCATCCTGCATTGCTTTTCCTCCGGACGCCGGCTTGCCGAAATTGGCGTCGCTCTCGGCGGCTACGTGTCGTTCTCAGGCATCCTGACCTTCAAGAATTCAGCTGAGTTGCGCGCCATTGCCGCCGATGTCCCGCATGACCGGCTGCTGGTCGAAACCGATGCGCCCTATCTGGCGCCCGTGCCGTTTCGCGGCAAACGCAACGAGCCGGCCTATGTCGCGCACACGGCCAAGGTGCTGGCCGAGACGGTCGGCGTCAGCGAGGCCGAAATCGCTGATCTGACTACGGACAATTTCTTCCGGCTGTTCGGCAAGATGCCGCGGCCTGTAGAGCAAAGTGCCTGAACGATGACCGACCGGCTGCGCCTCACCATTCTCGGCTGCGGCTCGTCCCCAGGTACGCCGCGCATCACCGGCGACTGGGGCAATTGCGACCCCGACAACCCCAAGAACCGGCGCACGCGTGCCGCGGCACTCGTCGAGCGGATAGCGGCGAACGGCAGCCGCACGACTGTCGTCATCGACACAGGGCCGGATTTTCGGCAGCAGATGCTGCTGGCCGGCGTTAAACGTGTCGATGCGGTCGTCTATACCCACCCGCATGCCGACCACATCCATGGCATCGACGATCTGCGCGGTTTCGTTCTCGATCAGCGCCAGTTGATCGACGTCCATGCCGACAGGGCGACGATGCTTCGGCTGCGGGAAGCGTTCGGATACTGTTTCGAGACGCCGCAAGGCAGTTCCTATCCGCCGATCGTCAGGCCGCATCTCATCGACCACACCAGGCCGGTGGTCATCGAAGGAGAGGGGGGTACCCTCACCCTCGAGCCGCTGCCGCAGATCCACGGCGACATCGTATCGCTCGGTTTCCGCATTGGCGGTCTCGCCTATTGCCCCGACATCAGCGACTTTCCGGAACCCACCGCCGAACGGCTGCGCGACCTCGACGTGCTGATCATCGACGCGCTGCAGTACCGGACGCATCCAAGTCATCTGTCGCTTGGCGAAGCGCTTGAATGGATCGAGCGGCTGGCGCCGATACATGCGGTGCTGACACATATGCACGTGCCGCTCGACTACGTCACGGTGGTGGCCGAGACACCAGCCAATGTCGAACCCGCCTATGACGGCATGGTTATAGAAATCCCTTACGAATCAGCGTGAAAGAAACAGATCTTCATGACCGGCTCCAGGGCTCGCGTGCCCAAAGCCGCTGCCGATGCCAGTATGCATGACGACGTAACCGTTCCCTGGTAAAATCACGCGCTGTGATGAAGTTCATCGGCATAGAAGATGTCAAGCTAGGCCAGCTGCTCTAGAAGGAGAGGGCTCCGACCGCCGATCGAGCCGAAATCCCTTATAAATCAGCGTGATGCGAATAGACCGTCATACGGTCTTCCGGTTTGTTGGCGCAAATATCAGCAGCGTTCCAATCCGTTCGTAGCCCATCCGGGGATAAAGCAATGCCCCGGCGTGGGTCGCAGCCAGCACCGAGTATCTCGACCCAAAAGCCCGATCGTCGTGCAACATTTTCGAGATCAAAGCCTGGCCAATGCCGCGACGCCGGTGCGACGGCTCGACATACATGCTCGAACACCATGTGGCTCCCACGGCATCAAGGCTGCGTACGCGCCCAACGATATCGGCGCCATCGACTGCCACATACTGACGGAATGGCGCGCTGTCGCCGAGCAAATCGTCTGGGATCGGCTGCCTGCGGATGATCTTTCCCAACTGCGCCGCCCGTTCGGCTGTCTGCACGCGTTCGATCGAAGCAACCGCCGGCGGGCTGGGAATCCGGCGCAATCGGTGGACGAAAAAGCCTTCGGTCCGAAGCAGCCGGTAGCCGAGAGCTTTGTAGGAGGTTCGTGTCGGCCCGTCCGGATCCTCGTTCGCGATCACAACGGAAATGGCAAAGCCCGGCCGTGCATGCTGCCGCACGATGGCATCGGCCTCTTGAGCGGCAACGTCATGGATGACCCATTCTTCGCCGCGGTAGTCACGAGGATTCTTGCGCTCGGCATCGCGCATCAGCCACAACGGTCCAACGCGGCTGGCCTCGTAAGGAAAGGTGCGGCTTCTGTCGGCGCTGAAGCCTTGCACGAACACTTCGATCGCCGCTTCGATCTCGCTGTTTGCCATCTTCATCTCGACAGCCTAGCGTTGGCCATCCGTTCAAGGCAATACGCCACGATTGGCTCAAGCCTATGAGAATCAGCGGCAATTTCCAGTTCTTGACCGATGCGTTAGTTCCATAATCTATCTTATGCGACTTTCTGATGTCGCGGCGATGGAGTCGCCACGGGCCTTGGATTCAGATACGCCTCTGGTAAGAACTCTCTCATGGAAACCCTTGAGGCTCAGAAACCCAGAGCATCGGTTCGCAGGCGTGCGGCTGCGGTCAAATCGTTTCGCTGCGAGAACTTGGTAGCCGTTGTCGAAGATCCGAATGATATCAGGAACATCGGAACGGTAATTCGAAACGCAAATGCTCTGGGCGTTGAAAAAGTCTATATCGTTGATCCACGCAAAGCACTTCCCGATGACTGGCAGCAAATGCGCCAGCGGAAATCGCTTTCGGAAACGTCTGTATCAGCCGTCAAATGGACGTTTGTAAAACGGTTCGACAGCACTGCCGCCTGCCTCAACCATCTGGAAAAGCATGGCTTTATGTCCGTCGTCACCTCACCGCACATAAAGGGAAAAACCAGCGTTTTCCTGCATGAGGGTGATTATACCCAGCACACTAAACTTGCTGTCTGGTTTGGCAATGAGAAACGGGGCATCACCCCCCTCGCGGTCGAGCGCAGCGAGATGTGCGTAGCAATCCCAATGTTCGGGATGATCGAGAGCCTGAACCTCGGGACCAGTTCGGGTATCGTTCTCTACGAAATCACGAAACAGCGACGTGAGTATCAGAGCAAATTCCGCCGCGGAAGACGGAAGGGAAAACGCGCTAAGCCACTACCTACTGTAATGAGTCTTGAAATTGACGGCTTTGCTTCGAGCGAAACCGAACAAGCTGACGAGCCAAAATGAATTGGTGGTTCCAACGCGCGGCTGTCGGCGGCGTCCTCGACCTCATGTCAGTTGGGGCGATCAGGCTCCCTATTCCAGTATAACGGTGGCTTCCACCTCGAAAAGCATGGGGTCGATGGCAAGCTTGGGAACGGGAACCAGTGTCTGCGCCGGCAACGCCTCGCCGAACATGTCCTTGACGTTCCTGGTCAACACCTCGAGCTTGGACATGTCGTGGTCGACCACGAAGACCGTGAGCTTCGCCACCTGATCCGGCCTGGCGCCGATGCCCTCAAGCGCAGCATGCAAATTTGCGTAGGCCTGCTTAACCTGGACGGCGAAATCGGGTGACAAGGCTCCTGTGCTGTCTTGGCCGCCCTGCCCGGAAATGTAGGCAATCCGAGCTCCGCGCGGTGCGATCACGGCGGTGCTGTAGCCATTCGGCGACGGGTCGTAGAGCGTCTGTGGATTGATGATGGTCAGCTTGAACTCGTTCGCCGGCGACGCAGTGGGAACTGCAATGGTCATGATGATTAGCCCTCCGATAAGCAGATGCTTGATTGCGCGTGACATGATTTCTCCTGGCTCTGCTGACTGCGAATAACGCACTCGCCGCCGGCATGAACTTTAAACCAGATCGCTCATACGATGAATCGTGCGATGTACGAGTCATCGTATGGTACATCGTACTAGTCAAGCGATCGGCGTCGACATTCCTGACGGTGCCTGCCAAAATCGACGTTCGGCCAGCAAGGAAGACAGATGGCAGCCAAACCCCGCAGTGCCAGCAAACGATCGCAACGGACAAAGCTTCAACCCATCCAGGAGGCGAGCAGCGAGCCGCCGCTGTCTCGAGAGCGTATCGTGGCGATCGCCGTGGAACTGCTGGACGCCCAGGGCATAGACGGATTGACAATGCGTCGGCTGGCCGATCGCCTCGGCTCGGGTGTGATGAGCCTGTATTGGCACGTTGACAACAAGGAGGATGTCTTTGATCTAGCACTCGATTCGGTGCTCGAACATCGCGGATCGCCTGAAACAGGTGAGTCTCCGGACTGGCGCGGAGACGTCGTTCATATGCTCGAAGACTGGCGCGCCAGAATGTTGCGCCATCCTTGGTCGGCATCGCTGTTGCCGCGCCGGGCGCTCGGCCCGAACATTCTCAGCCGCCTGGAAATGTTGAGCAAGACCTTGTCCAGAGCCGGTGTTGCCGACGCGAATCTGAACGCCGCAATATGGTCGCTCTGGAATTATGTGATGGGCGCCACCCTCACCCGGGCAAGCTTCGACCTCTCGGAAGAAGACAGGGCAGCCGCACAGCAGCGTCTTACACACCTCAGCGAACACTACCCGACAATCGAACGCTCTCGTCTGCTGTTGGACAACGATTGGGATGGCGCCTTCCGAAAAGGCCTCGACTTCCTGCTCGATGGGCTGTCGCCAAGATAGAATTCCGGCGGCTACGCCCGGAGTAGACCGGATGGCGCTGCTTTGCCAGTTTGACGCAATAGCTTCCCAATCCACATCATCACGTTTGGCTCGCCGCCAAGGCGGCGCAGGCAGCGGGCAAGCCCCGGTGCTCGATCCCATCGCGGCGGTGGCTGGCGCGGCTGCATTGCAGCTGAATTGGTGCAGCTGGCGATGTCGTCGTTACGCGTTGCCAAACGCTGGCCGGAATCCTCTCGGCAAGTCGATCTTTTGCGCAAACCTTTTTGCCTGACATGCGTTGTTTCCTCTCCAAGCCAAGGAGACGATCATGCAGATGAAGTCAGAAATAGCCGGTGAAGCGGCCAAGCAGCGCCATATCCAACGTGGCGTCGATGCCAAAGACAAATCGAAAGGCGGTGGGAAGCAGCAAGGCGCCATGCAGGCTGGCGCCCGTGAATATCCCGAGCCCCCCTTCCCCGAGCAACATCAGCCCAAACCGGGGCACGAATGGGCGCTAGAGCCGGAGCCGCTGTACGATGCGCCGTACTATCTCGGATCGAAAAAACTCGACCAAAAGGTAGCACTCATCACGGGCGGCGATTCCGGCATCGGCCGCTCGGTGGCGGTGTTGTTCGCCCGCGAGGGCGCCGACGTCGCGATCGTCTATCTGGCCGAGGACAAGGATGCTGAAGAGACCAAATCAGCGGTGGAAAAGGAGGGACGACGCTGCATCCTGGTCAAGGCCGATGTCAGCGAACGCAGCCACTGCCACAAGGCGGTCATGGAGGCCGTTGAAAAATTCGGCCGCATCGATGTGCTGGTAAACAACGCTGCGTTCCAGATCCATTCCAGCGATTTCGGCGAGCTGACCGAAGAACATTTCGACACGACGCTGAAGACCAATCTTTACGGCTATTTTCATATGGCGCAGGAAGCGGTGCCGCACATGAAGCCCGGTTCGGCGATCATCAACACCGGTTCGGTAACCGGCATCGACGGTTCAAAACAGCTGGTCGACTATTCGATGACCAAGGGCGGCATCCATGCCTTCACGCGGGCCCTGTCGGGCAATCTCATCGGCAAGGGCATAAGGGTGAATGCGGTCGCACCGGGTCCGGTGTGGACGCCGCTCAATCCGTCGGACAAGGAAGCCGACGACGTCTCTAAATTCGGCGCGGACACGCCAATGAAACGACCCGCGCAACCGGAAGAACTCGCGCCGGCCTATGTGTTCCTCGCTTCGCCGCATTGCTCGAGCTACATCACCGGCGAAATCTTGCCGGTCGTCGGAGGGTACTGAAGATGGCCGGAATGAAATCCATGAGCAAGGAGTAGGATGGATGGGCCGTCTGCTTTTCATGGTGGCGCTCGCTTGTGTAGCGTACCGCATCTACACGGAAACTGCAGGATCTGCTCGGCATGTGCCGCAGGATGACGATGAAGCGCTGCGCAAGCAATCAACGGCCTTGGGCGTCGACCCGTCTCGCTGACGGAGTGGAAACCTGCCAGCAATCCGGCCGGCCGAGTACCAGCCGGCCGGATTGCAGCCTTATTCGGCTGCCTGCAGGTTGATCTTGCTTTCCGCCATTTCGGTGAGCTTGCGATCGGTCGCCTGTTCTTCCCTCAGGTTCTTGGCCAGCACATTGGCGCAGTCGGTGCGGCCGAGTTGCTTGGCCCAGGCGATGAGCGTCCCGTAGCGGGTCATCTCATAGTGTTCGACGGCCTGCGCCGAAGCAATCAGCGCCGCGTCGAGAACTTCCTTGTCATCGACGTCACCGCTCACATCGTCGGCCTCCTCGAGAATACCGTCGATTGCCGGACAGTTGACCTCCTTGGCCTTGACGCCATGCAACTCAAACACCTGTTCGACGCGCTCGATATGGCCTCTCGTCTGGTCGAGGTGTTTTTCAAATCCGGCTTTCAATTGCGGGTCGGTTGCCTTGTCGATCATCTTCGGCAGCGCCTTCTCGATCTGCTTTTCGGCGTAATAGATGTCGCGCAGCGTGTGCACGAAGAGATCGTCGAGTGTCTTGATGTCCTTCGAAAAGAAGCCCATGGCCTTACCTTTCATTGCACTTGGTGGATTTCGGCGACGGGTTTGCACGCCGCCAGCAAAGACCGGGACGGTTCCCGGCTTGTCTGGTCAACGTACCGGCACCGAAGGAGTTCCTGATTTCCGAGGGCGAACCATCCCCTTCTCCAGACCTACGATCCGGTCGGTGGGGAGCCTTTGTCTCGATCACACGTTCTAGCCGCAGGGCAACCGGAACGAGAAGGGTCGGCGGAATGTATTTCATTGCATTGGCGGCAGACTATGACGGCACGCTGGCTCATGACGGGATCGTCGCCAAGAAGACGCTCGCCGCGCTTGAGCGGTTCAAGAAAAGCGGCCGCAAGCTGGTTCTCGTCACCGGACGTGAACTGCCCGATCTCAAGCGCGTCTTTCCCGAGCTTAGCCTCTTCGACAAGGTCGTCGCTGAGAATGGCGCGATGATCTACACGCCGGCCAGCGAGGAAGAGCGGGTGATCGCCCCCTCGCCCGAGCCCAAATTCGTCGCCAGATTGAAGCGGCAGGGCGTCAAGCCGCTTTCGGTCGGGCGATCGATCGTCGCGACCTGGGAACCCCATCAGGCGACCGTGCTCGATATCATCAAGAAGATGGGTCTCGAACTGGAAATCATCTTCAACAAGGGCGCGGTGATGATCCTGCCGAGCGGCATCAACAAAGCCACCGGGCTCGCTGCGGCCCTTCAGGACCTTCGACTTTCGCCGCACAACGTCGTCGGCGTCGGCGACGCCGAGAACGACCACGCGTTCCTGCAAGCCTGTGGCTGCAGCGCCGCCGTCGACAATGCAATTCCGGCGGTCAAGGATACAGCCAACCTGGTCATGCGTGGTGCCCGCGGCAAGGGCGTGGAGCAATTGATCGCAAAGCTGATAAAGCGTGATCACGCGATTGTGCCGAAGCGCCATGACGGCATCGTTCTTGGGTCGTCTGGCGGCGATGATGTCTACCTGTCGCCGAGCGACACGATCCTCATTGCCGGGAGTTCCGGCATTGGTAAATCCACCTTGGCCACCGCGCTGACGGAACGCTTCGTCGAAAGTGGTTTTCAGTTCTGCGTCTTCGATCCCGAAGGCGACTATGACGGCCTCGAAGGCGCCGTTCGCCTGGGAGACGGCTCAAGCGCGCCGACAAAGGCGCAGGTGCTGGATCTGATCGCCAAGGCCGACAGCAACATTGTCGTCAATGGATTGGCCCTGCGCGTCGACGAGAGGCCGGATTTCTTTGCCGACCTGCTGCCTGGCCTGAGCAGTTTCCGCCGGCGCACCGCCAGACCGCACTGGCTCGTCATCGATGAAGCGCACCATCTTCTGCCCAAGCGGCGCGACGATACGCGGGCGGTCCTGTCATTGGAATTGCCGGGCACAATCTTGATCACCGTTCACCCCGAGGCGATCTCGACAGACGCCTTGCGCCTTGTGACAGCCATCATTGCGCTTGGCCCCAAGGCGAAGGACGTGGTGAAGGTCTTCTGCAAGGAGACTGGCATTGAGCCGCCAAAGGACATCCCCAGCCCCAAGGGCGCGCGCGTGCTGTTCTGGCGGCAGCAGGCGGGCAAGAAAGTCAAGACGGTCAAGGTGGTGGAACCACGTCAGTCACTCAAGCGGCACAGCCGGAAATATGCCGAAGGCCAGCTCGACGAAGCCGGCAGCTTCTATTTCCATGGCCCTGACAATGCGATGAACCTCAGGGCTCACAATCTGATGATCTTCGCTCAGATCGCCGAGGGCATAGACGACAAGACTTGGGAGTTTCACTTGCGCACCGGCGACTATTCCAAATGGTTTCGACATCAGATCAGGGACAAGGACCTGGCGCGCGAAACCGCCGAGGCGGAAGAGGACAAGACCCTGTCGGCGCAGGAGAGCCGCAAGCGGGTGCTTGACGCTGTGCGCCGACGTTACACGGCTCCGGCCACAGCCCCGGAGTGACACTCGAGAGCCAAGGCAACTAAGCTATCGCTGCACGCGAAAACTTTTTCAGTCAGGCAACGCCGCCACCGCGACAATTTCAACGACGATGTCGGCTTGCGCAAGCGCTGCAATCCCGATCACCTCGGAGGGCGGCGGGTTGTTATAGCTGCAGTGCTTCGGGCAATGCTCGGCAAAGAACTCGTCCAGTACGTCGAGACGAAAATTGGGTGAACTTAGAACGCCGCCATCGGGAAATGGCCCCTTGATGAAGAAGGTCAGCCGGATGAGATAGTCGAGCGCGCTGCCGAGTTCTTCCAGATCTGATTTGATGTTCGCCAAAATTGCGCGCCACTGTGCCGCCGCATCGCCAGGGAAGTCCCCTCCTCTCTTTCCGGCAGGATCGTAATTTTCGGCGGTTGCCGTATTGCCGCAGAGGTAGACAAATCCCTTTGCTCCGGTGACGACCGTGCCTTTTCCCCACGGCATCAACCTGCCGTTTTTGAATTTCCTATGGGTTACGAGTTCCATGCTCCGTCCAGAGCTCTTGATCGTCAGCCTATCAAATCATCTATTCTGATCGGCAGATCGCGAATGCGCTTGCCGGTGGCATGATAGACGGCACTCGCCACGGCAGCAGCCGTTCCGACATTGCCGAGTTCGCCCAAGCCCTTGACGCCGGCAGGATTGACCTGGTGGTCGATTTCGGGGACCAGGATAACGTCGACCTGTTTGATGTCGGCGTTGACCGGCACGAGATAGTCCTGCAGGTCGCGATTCACGTAGCGCGCGTGTCGCTGATCGATTTCGGTGACCTCGTGCAACGCTTGGCCAATGCCCCAGATCATGCCACCCATCAGCTGGCTGCGCGCGGTGCGCGTGTTCATGATGCGCCCGGCAGCGAAGGCTCCAACAATGCGCGGCACCCGGATTTCGCGTGTATAGCTGTTGATGCGCACTTCGACGAACTCGGCGCCAAACGCATATTTGACCGAATCTGCGTCGTTCTCTCCACCATGAAACTCCGATTGTCCGGCATAGAGTTTCCTCAGGGCTTCAGGCGAAGAACCCTTCGGCGCAAACTCGGCATATTCTTCGATGGCGCCGACTTGCATGGCCTTGAAGACATCGGCCAGCTTGGCGGACTTGCCGGTCTCGGTGACGACCTCTTCGCCCTTCAAATCCAGCTTCGCATTGGCCGAACCTGCCAGCGGAGCCCCCTTGCCCGCAGCGGCGGCAAACAGTTTTTCGCGTATCGCGTCGCAGGCTTTCATGACCGCGGAGCAGACGCTGGCGGTCGAGATCGATCCGCCCGACACGGGAGCCGGCGGCAAGGCACTGTCGCCCATCTCCACGCTGATCTTGTCCATGCCGACCCCCAGCCTTTCGGCCGCCATCTGGCCGGCGATGGTGCGAACGCCGGTGCCGATTTCATGGGAGCCGCACTGGACCCGAACCTCGCCATCGGCGGTGAGACGAACCCGGGCCGCGCAAGGTGCGACGGCAGTCGGATAGATTGCCGTCGCACAGCCCATTCCGACCAGCCAATCGCCGTCGCGCATCGAGCCGACCCTGGGATCGCGCTTCGACCAGCCAAAGGCCTCGGACGCCTGGTCGTAGCACTTGATGAGTGAGCGGCTGGAAAATGGCTTGCCTCCGATCGGCTCCTTCTCCGGTTCATTGATGCGACGAAACTCGACAGGATCCATGCCGAGGGCTACGGCCATTTCGTCCATGGCGTTTTCCAGCGCGTAGACATAAGGCGTCTCCGGCGGCGATCGCATGTAGCCAGGCGTGTTGCGGTCGGCATGAACCAGCGAAACATGCGTCAGAACGGAGCCGTAATCGTACATGCGCGCGGTGGCGGACGTGCCGCCGACGACATAAGGGTCAGGGCGTGACGTCACCTCCCAGGCCTCATGTCCGAACGCCGTGATGCGGCCGTCCTTGCCGGCGCCCATGCGGATCCGATGCCGTGTTTCGGCTCGATAGGTCTGCGTACCGAAGGCTTGCATGCGATTGACGACGCAGCGAACCGGCCGGCCGATGCGCCGCGCCGCGACGGCAACGATAGCAGTGCGTGCCGTCATCGGCCCCTTGGAGCCGAAGGCGCCGCCGATATAGGGACTGACGATCCGCACATTGGCCGGATCGAGCTTCAGTTGGCGTGCCAGTTCCACCTTCCAGCCCGTAACGTTTTGACTGGGTTCGTGTATCGTCAACTGGTCGCCCTGCCATATGGCGGTGGTCGAAAACAGCTCGATCGGATTATGATGCTGGGTCGGCGTCGAATATTTTTCGTCGATCTTCACCGTCGCATCCGCCCAAGCGGCGTCGAAGTCACCGGCCTTCGCATCCTCCTTGAACATCGGGCTTTTGCCGGCAGCCGGTTCCATCTTCACGCCCTTGGAATCAAAGCTGGCGCTGGGCCGTTCGTCCTCATAGTCGGCGCGGACCAACATCGCTGCCTCCTCCGCCGCCTCGAAGGTGTCAGCGACCACCAGAGCGATGATCTGACCATCGTGAAAAACCGTCTTGTCGTGCAAGGGCCCAATCGAACTTGCACCGGTGTTGCCGAATTTCGGCATGTCGGTCCTGTCCAGATCGCCATAGGTGACGATGTCCAGCACACCGGGTACGGCCTTGGCGTCTTTCGTGTGAAGTTCGGAAACCTTGCCCCGGGCAATGCTGCTGGTGGCAAGGGCACCGTAGGCGACGTTGGCCGTAACGATGTCGGCGGGATAGCCGGCCTGTCCGGTAACTTTTAGCCGGGCGTCAATGCGAACAACGGGATCGCCCTGGTTTTCCCTTGGAGCGGGTGCAGCTTGGTTCATGGCTCAGCCCTTCATATCCCGGGTTTCGAGCAGCGCCCGCACCAGCGTGCGCTTGCCGAGCGGTATCTTGAATGCGTTATGCTCGCGGGGTCTGGCATCGGCGAAAGCAGCCTCGGCGGCCTCCTGCGCCGTGGCTTCGTCAAGCACTTTGCCCTGTAGCGCGTCCTCTGCTTCGTGCGCACGCCACGGCACCGTCGCCACTCCGCCAAGCGCAATGCGCGCACTCCTTACCGTCTCGCCATCCATGTCGAGCGCGACAGCCGCGGACGCCAGCGCAAACGCGTAGGATTCGCGATCGCGTATCTTCAGATAGCGCGACCGGCTGCTCCACTGTGCGAGCGGCACTTCGATGGCGGTAATGAGCTCGTCGGCGGCCAGATCCGTCTCGATGTCGGGCGTTTCGCCCGGCCGTTTATGCAGCTTGACAAAAGCAAGCGTGCGCCTTCCCCGCGGGCCTTCGACATCGACGGTGGCGTCCAGCGCAACCAGCGCCTGCGCGAAATCGCCGTGATACGTGGCAATGCAGGCATCGCTCGTACCCAGCACGGCATGCTGGCGATTGGACCCTTCCATCGCAGCGCAGCCGGAGCCCGGTTCGCGCTTGTTGCACGGCCAAGATATCTCTCGAAAATACTCGCAGCGCGTACGTTGCAGCACATTGCCGCCCAGGCTCGCCATGTTGCGAAGCTGACCGCTGGCAGCGAATTTCAAGCTGTCGGCGAGGACCGGGCAACGGCGCCGGACATCATTGTTGTCGGCTGCTTCACCCATACGGACCAGCGCACCAAACCGGATCTTATCATCGTCTATCCTGATCTGCCGCAAGGCCGGCTCGGCAAGAGTGTTGAGGTCGAGCAGTCGCTCCGGCCGCGCAACACCGAGCTTCATGTAGTCGGCCAGATTGGTGCCGCCGGCGATGAACTGCGTGTCGGCGCCGGTTGGCGGAACATGCACGGCATGGGGACGGGACGCCATGGCGATTGCCGTGGAGACGCTGGTTGGTCTTTCATATACGAACGGGCGCATCCTAAGCCCTCCTGGTCTCGTCGCGTGCCTGAACGATCGCCGCAACGATGTTGGGATAGGCCGCGCAGCGACATAGATTGCCGCTCATATATTCGCGAATATCATCTTCCGACCCAGCATGGCCTTCGTTGATGCAACCGATGGCGGACATGATCTGACCCGGTGTGCAATAGCCGCATTGAAAGGCATCGTGGTCGACGAAGGCCTGCTGGACCGGATGCAGTTCCCCGTCCGCCGAAGCCAGGCCTTCCACCGTTGTGATCTCCCGGCCCTGGTTCATGACGGCAAAGCTCAAGCAGGACAGTACCCGCTTTCCGTCGATCAGCACCGTGCAGGCACCACACTGACCGTGATCGCAACCTTTCTTGGTGCCGGTCAGGCCGACATGGTCGCGCAGCGCGTCAAGCAGGCTGGTTCGATTGTCGAGCGCGAGGTTGTAGGTCTGCTTGTTGATACGCATCGAAACCGCCGACAAATCGCGCGGTTCGGCCGGGTTTGCGGACACGGGCTGGGCAGCTCTCGTTGGGGAATTCACAAGCGGCATCACCGCCGCCGCCGAAACAGAGGCCGTCATGAACATGCGTCTGCTCAAGCCGCTGGAAATTTTGGCATCGGACATGGCTGGCTCCGGGCTGGCTGGGTCTCAAGCGGCCCAAACCACTCGCGGAGGGCAAAGTTCCCTCCTCACGAGCCTGTGATCCTTTTTGTGCTGGCCGGATCGATGCAATCGGAACCTCCCCGGTCAAGCGATGGTTGTGTGCCAAGAGCCGGAAGGAGGCGATCATGAGCGATGGTCGGCATGACAAGGACGGCGACAATGGACCTGTATTCTCTGCGGAGCAGGCGAGACAAGGCGAGATCATCCTGCGAACGCGCACCCGTCGGGTCATCTTCATAGCCGGCTTGGTCGGTGTCGTGATCCTGGCCCTCGTAGTGAGGTTGGCAATCGGCTGAACCAATTCCCTCGCCTGCTGCTGCGCTCTCCCGGCCCGAAAAGCGTTAGCCTGCGCCGCGCGACGGTGTTTGGCCATGCCGCGCGATGGCATTGGCTACGCGAACTTCTGTTGGAACCAGCGCGTCAAATCGGCGTTCAGCCCTTATTCAATAGGAGCAGGCCATGCCACGAGGCGACAAATCGAAATACACTGACAAGCAGGAGCGTAAAGCCGACCACATTGCCGAAGGCTATGAGAAGCGCGGGGTTTCGGACAAGGAAGCAGAGCGGCGTGCATGGGCTACCGTCAACAAGGACGATGGCGGTGGCAAGAAGGAAGGCGGTTCCGGCCGCGGCAAACAAACGGGCCATCCCGCGGCGCACAAAGGCGGCAAAAGCGGCGGCAAGGCATCGGCATCACGGTCTGCCGCAAGCCGATCCGAATCAGCAAAGAAAGCTGCAGCGACCCGCAAGCGCAATGCGGAACACCGCGCCCATTGATCTTGGCGACTGCCTTGGGCCGAACGATGGAAGCACAGGGATGAAATCTCAGCTCGTCAATGAGATCGGCGGACAACGGACATTCGTCGTGGTGCTCGACCCAGGCGAAGAAGCGTTCGCGGCACTGACCGCCTTCGCGGTCGACTGAGCGCGATCGGCGATGTTGCACTGGGTGATGATGACAAGCCCAGCCTGCACGTCCATGCGGTGCTTGGATTGAGCGACGGCACCACCCGGGGTGGACATCTGCTTGACGGCATCGTTCGACCAACGCTCGAAATCACCCTGGTGGAAGCGCCCGGTCATCTGCGCCGCAGCAAGCGTCCGGACCTCGGTGTCGCGCTGATCGATCTGGCCGACTGATCTACAGCCCTCTGTCTCGTTCTCACGCTTTCTTGCTCCGCTCAGCAGGTGCTGTGTCCGGCGCAGCTTCCCACCCGAACACGCTGCGGCCGCCAAGCAGATGCGATTGGTCGAATTCTCCCGCGACAATTTCCTTCAGGCTGGGGCCGGTCACGTATCGCTCGACTTGCCGCGACTGATCGTCGAGCCGCCTCAAGGCGCCGATTTCTTCATCGCGACCGAGCTTTGCCTTCTGCACGGCCGACTTCAGAACCCCGATCGTCTCGTCATAGACCTTCAGCGGTACCGGAAATGGATGCCTGTCCTTGCCGCCATGCGCCAGCGAGAAGCGGCCGGGATCGGAAAAACGGCAAGGAGCGCCATGCACCACCTCGGCAACGAGGGCCAGCGCGCGCACTGTGCGTGCGCCGACGCCGGGGACCAGAAGGAGCTCGGCGAAATCGGTGGGACCGCGGTCCACGGCGGCTGCGATATTGCCGTGTAGGCGATGCATGACGACATCGCTTTCGCGAACGTCATGGTGGGCCGGCATGACCAAATGCGGCAGCAGCGGTTGTTCCGGTTCCTGCCGGCGCGTCGGCTCCGCGCCACGCTCCAATGCCGCCAGCTCGCCCAGGATGCGATCCGGTCCGAGATCCTGCAAAAGGTCAAGTTGCCCTTGGCGGGACGCCTCGGCACGCCGGTCGGTCAGGTTGACGATCTCGCCTTGATTGACCCCTTCAATGGCGGCATGCGGCTGGTCGACAAAACTCTTGAGGCCCTCGGAGAGCCAATGGTAGCGGCGCGCCACCTTGCTGTCACCGTTCATGCCTTGCTGCACCACGACCCAGCGACCGTCATCGGTGACGATAAAACCATGCAGATAGAGATCGAAACCGTCCTGGACGGCGGCGCTGTCGACCTTGGCGACAAGCCGGCTGACGGTGGCCAGGCCGGCTCCGTCGAAGCCGACGCGTTGGCCGATGGCTTCCAGCTCATGCGGGGTTTTGCGCGAATGCGCGCCGCGACCACCGCAGACATGAATGCCGAGCTCGCCGGAAAGCGGCGTGAGGCCCCGCTTCAAAGCGCCCACGACGCTGGTCGTGATCCCCGACGAGTGCCAATCCATGCCCATGACAGCACCAAAGGACTGGAACCAGAACGGATGCGCCAGCCGCCGCAGCAACTCGTCTCGACCATAGTGATGAATGATCGCCTCGCACATCACCGCGCCAAGACGCGTCATGCGGTCGCCGAGCCATTTTGGCACGCGCCCGCCATGGAGTGGAAGATCAGCACTTCCCGATCGTTGCGTCACGTCCTGCTACCTGTTCTGGTGTCCGTCATTCTCTTAACAGATAGGCAGCCCAACCGCGCAAGGAAGCATGGACACTCCCACCCGGGCCGGGTTAGCGGACGTCAAGTCCAGTTCGAGAGAACCGTTTCCATCTCAACCGTCTCGACCTGCTGCGCGAAACGTTGGTGGTAAACGGTCAGCAGTGCGTCATGGGTTGCGTCGGAAGAACTGCACAGCGCGTCCGTGACGAGAACCACGCGATAGCCGAAATCGATGGCCCCGAGCACCGTGGCCAGAACGCAAACATCTGTTTCGCCGCCGGTGATGACCAGCGTATCGATGCCGCGCTCCACCAGGAGCGCTCTGAGACGCCCTTCGAACCAGGGCGAGTAGATGTGCTTGTCGACGATCGCCGCTGGCGGGCAGTAGCCGGCTAAAGACGGCAACAGTTCGGTCATTTCGGGCCCGATCGACTCGATCGTCAGGGAAGCCCAGCGCTCATAATAGCGCTTCCATGTGCCGACGCCCTGCCCCGGCTTCCCGGCGGGCAGGAAGCGTGTAAAGACCGTCTGTGGCGCGCGTCTTTCGACCAGCCTCTCGATCTGCGGGAGAACCCGGGTGATCCAGGGTGTTGCCCATTCGGAGGGCTCGGCAAACAGCCGCTGCATATCCACGCAGATATGCATGCATCGATCGCCGAGAGGACCGTATGCCAGCCCCGGCATCGACATCAGCGCTTCTCCGACCGGCGATGCATTTTCCCTGGTTCCTCCCGTTGTCGGCAAAGACACGCAACGCCGCGCGCAAGCACTGGTTCCTGAGATAGCCACAGGAACCGACGTAAATGGCCGGCGTTTCCGCTGAGATGAATGGAGGTGCTCGCATGAGACCGCGCGAGAGGCGTTGGAGCGGCAAGTCAGCCGGGGCGCCAAAATGGAACTGAGCGGAGGATGTCTCTGCGGCACGATCCGCTTCCGCGTTGGAAGCGAACCGAGAGTGCATTACTGCCATTGTGATATGTGCCGGCGAGCGACCGGCAGTGCGTTCGCGGTTCTGGCTTGGGTGCCTTCCCAAAGCGTGACCTGGACCAATGCGCCGCCGACCTATCGCAGGTCTTCGCCGATTGCCCGGAGGGGGTTCTGCTCCGCCTGCGGATCGCCGCTCAGCCTTGCCTATGACGCATCGCCCGGAGAGGTCGCGCTGCATGTCGGAACGTTCGACGATCCGGCTCGCCTGGAACCGCGCTACAATTATGGATCGAGGCAGCGACTTGGCTGGGTTTGCTGCGGAATAGACCTGCCGCACCACGATACCGAGGAGCGATGGTGAAACCATGTCTGAAGGACAAGCCAGATGAGCATGTTTTACCGGGCGGCCAAGATTGCCGAAGAGGTCCACGCAGCACAGCGCGACAAGACCGGGCGACCGTATATCGAGCACTGCCGCCGTATCGTTGACGCGGTCGAAACCAAGGACCAGAAGGTCGTCGCCTATCTCCATGACGTCCTCGAAAAGGGCGAAGGCTGGGACCGGACCAGATTGGAAGAGGCCGGTTTTGGCCCGACGATCGCTTCGGCCGTCGACGCCATGTCGCGCAGGTCCGGTGAGGATTACTTCGCGTTTGTGCGACGAGCGGCATCGAATCCATTGGCGCTGCCGGTGAAGCGCGCGGATATGGCGGACAATATCTGGCAGGCACGACAGGTCGGGGCATCGACTGTCAAATATGAGGAGGCACTATGCATCCTTGATGACGAGTTTCCGCGCCGTCAGCACCAGCCTTGAATTCAGATCGCCCCGTTGCGAACGGGCAATCTACTCCGGGACGTGGGGCGTGTGCCGTCTGTCCTCCGCGGGCTCGGCATCGATGCGCGCCTTTTCCGGATCGAATGCACCATGACGTGCAATGGGCCGCGCCGCGGTTTCAGGCGTCTCGTATGCCCACATGAAATCGTCAGCCGAGCTGCCCACCGCATGGACGCGCCAGTAGCTCGCGGTGCCTTTCAAAGGGGAGCGGCTGGTGGTGTTCGTCTTTTCGAAAAGGTCGAAATAGATGTCTTCGAAAGGGATGTAGAACACGGGCTCATGTCCTTCTTCCTGAAGCACTTTCGCCCGTTCCGTGGCAGCGACTATGGCGTCGGAAAATCGTACCGTCACCGTGCCGGCAAACGGTTCTATGGCCAGTTGGCCAGCATGGTGTGTTGAGATTGCGCCTGAAGCTTGCATTCAAATTCTCCCTTGCTGCCGATTGATTGCGAGACCGCATTTCGGTTCGTCATGCATGGAGACGAAATGCACGGCGATGCGTCAGGTTCCGGTCTGTACTATGAGGTCGAATGACGACCCCCACTTCAGCGCTTGCCATGGCTATCGAGAAACGCAGCCAACAATCGAGAAACCTGATCAGAAGCCTCACGCGTCGGGAAGTGTCCGATGCCATCCAGCACCACCCGCCTGTAGAATGCGGTGAAATGCTCTTCGAGCCCCTCTGAAGACTGGGCAAACACAACGCGGTCGTCGCCACCATGAAGCGTCAGGATTGGCACCGTGATGATCTTGACCGCTGCTTGCCGGCGGGCGAGTTCGGCATAGCGTGGATCGGGCTCGGCCTCTTCCCATCTGACCCTATAGGAATGCAACGTCACATCCGCCCAGTCAGGATTTTCGAACGAACTCGCGACACCATCGAAAATAGCGTCGTCGAACCAGCCTGATGGGCCCCAGCTATCCCACTGGTATCTGGCGAATTTCTCGCCATTGTTTCGTACGAACTCAGCGCCCCGGGCCGTCGCCATGAACCATTGATACCAAAATGCTTTCGCTTGTCCGGGCGCCGGCGTTGCTGGTTTGCCTGGTTGCCAGCCGAGCGACAGCGCAGCACAGCACTTGATGCGGTCCGGGAAAACCGACGCGAGCAGATAAGATATCCGGGCGCCCCAATCGTGTCCGACAACCGCAAAGCGGCTGAGGCCAAGCGCATCGGCAAAATCCAGCACATCCTGCGCCATCGCGGCAATCTCGCCCGAGCGCATGGTTTCTTCTGACAGGAACGATGTCGGCCCAAAGCCTCGCAGCCAAGGCGAAAACGTCCGAAAGCCAGCTTCATGAAGGGCCGGCGAAATGCGAGCGTATGTCGTCGCGTCGTCGGGCCAGCCATGCAGCAGGATAACCGGGGCGCCGTCTCGCGGTCCACCATCGAGATAGGCGACGCGCAGCAGAGGTGTGTCGCAATGTGAAACCGAGTTCATTTGCCCTGAGGCACAGTGGCTGGCTGATCACCACCAGTCGTGGACTCTGGTCTGGCGGCCGGGTCAACCTGTGGGTTCTTGTTGATGGTGCCGGTGTTGGCTTTCATCGGCTCGATATTGTTGTCGCAGGCGCCGAGCGCAAGGACAGCCGCCAGGACCAGGAGTAAAAAGAACCTCTTCATCGAAACCTCCTCTGGTTGCTGTCCGGCAAACGAGGTTCCACCAATTTGGTTGCCTGATCGTACTCGCAAGACGCCATGGATTTGACGATCAACGCTTCGAGCTATTGGAATCGGCTGCAACTGTCGGATCAGGCAAAACCGGGCCACGTTCAGTCTCCGAAGCTCCAGCCTCGATCTCCTGCACGGCCTGGTCCCAGTGCTCCTGCTCGCGGCCGGCCGGCCGGCCCTCTTGCTCCCAGATTTCATGGGCTCGCCGTTTGATCTTTTCTTCCCTGCTGTCCATGGCAAGATCCTCCAATTCGTCAGTCTCAATTCCGGGCCATATTTTTTGTTCCTCCCCATATTTTTGTTCCTCCTCTGTCGGGAACAGCGCTGCCGGAGTCGCGATTTCGGGGAAGGCGCTTGTGGATTGCGTGGGATGAGCCGCTTGGTAATTTTCGTACCGATATTTTTTCGTGACACACCGATGCCCGCAGCTTTATGAATCTGGCTATCGGCCAGCGCCGAGCACGTCCCTCTCCGATCCCATTGCCCGGCGCTCAACGCCTGATCGCCCGTCGCATCGACATGACGGGCTGTTGCTTCGAGAGGAGGTGACGCCCATGCGGGAATTGCCGAAAGACATCGACGCCGATGTGGTCATCGAAATCAGCAAGCTGCTGGACGACAGCCCGCTTTTCGTCCCGGTGCGGGTTCATGAACTTGCGGCCAAGGTGAGGCAGAGGGTGAAGACCGGCCTGCCGGATTTTTCGATCGAAGAACTGATCGTGGAGATGGCCTCCGTACGGCAACTGGCCATGGCCTTTGACCTGCCTGGATCGGAGAACGTCGTGCAAATCCCGGTGCGGTATTGCCGCTAGCACTGCGGCATCACACGCTCCATTCGGAGGTCAGAACAAGCGATGCCTCAAACATCTGCGCACCGATCTCATCGCGTACTTTGACGGTTACCTTGACGAAATCGCATTCGGGCATTTCGTCTTGGGCAACATCCTGCAAAATACGAATTGCTTCCGCTCTGGCTTGTTCCCGGGATTCGAACAGCTGCCCGTCATCGTCGGGTACCGCGCCGTCACCGTTTTGAAGATCGAAATAGTACCGCTTCATTTCGGGCCACGCGGGGAACATCGGGCGGGTCAATGATTTCGCTTCATTGGGATTCCTGCCCGCTCGGCGGCCGTGCTGGTGAAGACATGGTCGTTCAACGCACCGCAGCGCGAAGCCCCGATAGGAAAAGCACAAGCAACGCCAAGGCATTGAGGCCGGCGGCGACGGCATGTGAATACTCCCATTGGCGCCGCAGCAGCTCCCAGTTTTCAGGCAGGACAGTCCAGTTCCGGGTCGCCTGATTGATTGGGTAGGTCAGCGTCCAGAAGGCAAATGCGTGGCGCCGATGCTGAGAAAGGCGACGACAACCAAGCCGAAAGATGCACTCGCTCGGTAGAGCAGGATCGCCAGGGCGGCCGTAGAGAGCAATGCTCCCAGCACCACGATTCCGAACAGGCTCCATCCATCATAGGCGCGCTGCGCAGCCAGATAGTTTGGCCCGTCGAGCTTCATCTTGTTGAACATCGCGAAGAGATGCGCGGCGGCCGGAACGAAAGCCAGTGCCACGAAAATGAAGCTGACCACCCTCAGACTATAAATTGCCATATCCGGCGTCCTCTCAGGAGAGAGCTAGGGCAATCGGCAAGGTTGAAAAGGTCATTTTAACGACGGCTTCCGCCCGCGATCATATGGTCCCGAGTGAGGTCATTTTTTTAGACCTCACTCAACTATCTCGGAACATTCTTTTTGGGTTCTGGTTCTACGCACTGAAGGGACGAACCTTACCAAGGGAGATTTCCCCATGAAACATGTTCTCATTACCAGCATGCTGGCGATCGGGCTCGGCTGTGGAACGGCAATGGCTCAGACACAACAGCCCGAAAGCCAATCTGGCGCAGACGCCAATTGCGCTTCCGGGCAGGCCGACTGCCAGGGCGGTTCCAAGATGGGCGAGCAGGCCCAGGGCAAAGCCAAGCTGAAGACCGACGAGCAGGCTCAGGGCAAGGCCGGCACCTCCACCGACCAACAGGCGCAGGGCAAGGCCAAACTGAAGACTGACGAGCAGGCGCAGGGCAAGGTCGGCACCACCGACCAGCAGGCTCAGGACAAGACCAAGCTGAAGACCGACGAGCAGGCGCAGGGCAAGGCCGGCACCACCACCGACCAGCAGGCTCAGGACAAGACCAAGATGCAGACCGACGAGCAGGCCCAGGGCAAGGCCTCGACACAGGATACGACGTCGACCGGTTCCATCAACAACGTGACGGTGGAGCAGAAAACCCAGGTCACTCAGATCATCCGGGAGACGAAGGTCGAGCCTGTGTCCAATGTCGATTTTGACATTACCGTCGGCGTCGAAGTCCCACGGCAGAAGGTCAGGCTGCATCGTTTGCCGGCTCGTATCGTCAAGATCGTTCCCGCTTACGAAAGTTACGAGTATTTCGTGCTTGCGGACGGCCGGATCGTCATCGTTGATCCGGATACGTTCAAGATCGTCCTGATTTTGACCTAACATCTCCAACGAGTGGTCCGCCCTCTAGAGGGCGGACCGTCATTGCTGGACTGCTATGGATTCAAAGCAACCCAGAAGGACCGCAAGCGGCAGGTGATACATTCTGCCACCCGCATCGCGGACTCGGCTAGAGACGCCCGAGCACGACCAGGATAATGACTACAAGCAGCAGCAGACCGAGGCCGCCGCCGCCATAGTAACCGGTGCCGTAGAAAGGCCCGCCGCCAAGACCACTAAAACCGCCAAGCAATGCAATGACCAGAATAATGATAAGAATCGTGCCGAGACCCATGACTTGCTCTCCTGTTTGCGGCTTCGCGCCGTATAGACGGAGCGGCGATCGCCGGCTGATGAGAATATGAACTCGCTACAAGCCTTCCTGTTCCCGACTGAGACCTCATCGACGCTGCCAAGGTAGTGTTTAGGCGAACAAAGGTCACCCCGAGACGCCCGAGTAGTCCCGCTCTTTCAGCAATCCAGCGAGATGGGCGGCGTTTGAGGCTGCCATTTCGATCGCACCCGCGACTTTTTCCGGAGTTGCCGGCAGGTCGACGTAGTTGACCTCCTGCATGGCCTCGCCAACCCAATAGACCCCGCCATTGGCCGGGATGGTGAAGCCAACATCGTTCAGTGCCTGAAAGCATTCCGCGTGGCAGTGATGCGCACCGTCCTCATTGCCGACGATGGCTACCAAGGCCACCTTTCCTGCTGCCGGCATGCGCCCTCTGTCATCGGTCTCCTCGAGAAACGCATCCATCCGCTCCAGGACGCGCTTGGCCACACTCGAGGGCTGGCCAAGCCAGATCGGGAGCCCGAGCACGAAAATGTCGGCCGCCAGTATTTTCCTTCTGAGTTTCGGCCAATCGTCGCCCTCGCCCATGTCGGAGAGCACGCCGGGCTTGATATCGTGGCTGAGCGCACGCACGATCTCGCCCTTCACCTCGTATTGCATCAGCGCCGCCAGGACATCCGCGAGCAACCGATCGGTGGAGGATTTTTCCCTGTCGTTCGAAGCTTTGAGCGAGCAATTGAGTGCGAAGGCCGTAAGCGGCATCTGGATCTCCCTGCATTGTCCTAATTGCAAATCGCCGCCGCGACGACATTGCGCCAGCCCATTCGCCCGTTGCGGGTTCGCCCGCATTTCAACGCCAGGGTTGAATGCTTGTTCCGCAGGCGGACCGACATGCCGGTGGCGAGATGGCCCCTCCTCCCACTTGGTGACGGTCCAGCCGGCTCACGGCGGGCTGGGTTCTTGAGCACCGACCACCGCCGGAGAACAGGCAGCGGTGAGCGATGCCGGCGGAACCCGGTCGAGCAACCTATTCGTTCGCTCATCGTTTTCTCCTGAGTTCCCGAGAATGGATAGACGATGCTCGTCCGGACCCTCGAAGCAGGCAATATACGGCTGGCGGTATCCATGGCCGGCGATCCGGGCCGACCGGCCTTGATCCTTCTGCACGGCTGGCCCCATTCCCGCAAAATCTATGAGGGTGTGATCGATGAACTCGGCGCACGATACTTTACGCTGGCTTTCGATCTTCCGGAGATCGGTGAATCGCGTGGCACGCCGCCGTCGGCGGAAAAGAAGGTTCTTGCCGATATCGTGATTTCAGCCGCCGAGACGCTTGGGGCCAAATCCATCGTCGTTGCAGGCTTTGATGTGGGCGGCATGATTGCCTTCGCCGCTGCTCGCCATCATGGCGATCGCATCGTTGGCGCGGTGCCGATGAATACGGTTATCCCCGGCCTTCATCCCTGGACGAAGATAGTGGCAAACCCGGACATCTGGCATTTTGCGTTCCATGCGGTGCCCGAACTGCCGGAGTTGCTGGTGACAGGCCATCAGCGCGCCTACTTCGATTTCTTCTTCGATCTGCTCGCCGGCCGTCCCTACGCATTGACCAATGAAATGCGGGAGACTTTTGCGGAGGCCTATTCGAGGCCGGAGGCACTTAAGGCCGGCTTTGATTGGTATCGCGCGTTCAAGGAGGATGCCAAGGTCAATGCAGTACCGGCGCGCATCGAAGTTCCGATCTCTATATCCGCGGCGACGCGGATTTCGGATCGATCGACGACTACCTCGAAGGTTTGAGGCTGTCTGGAGCAAAGGACCTGCAAGGTCGCGTGATCCCCAACTGCGGCGAATTCCTGCCCATCGAGGCACCGGCAGAATTCGTCAAGGCGCTGGTGGAATTTGCACCGAGATAGGTGAAGCGATCCGCGTTTATGCAGGTGCCTACCGGCTCGCGGAAGTTACGCGCCAGACCGTGTTTCCGACATCGTCGGCGATCAGCAACGCGCCCGATTTGTCGACGGCAACGCCGACGGGCCGCCCGTGTGCCTTGTTGTCCTTGTCGAGGAAACCGGTGACGACATCTTGCGGCTTGCCATCTGGATGACCGTCCTTGAACGGCACGAACACGACCTTGTAACCGTTGAACGTCTTGCGGTTCCAGCTGCCATGCTCGCCAACAAAGGCGCCATTGCGATACGGGTCCGGCAGGTTGGTTCCAGTGTAGAACGCTAAGCCCAGCGGTGCGACGTGGGAACTCAAGGCATAATCGGGAGGGATCGCCTTGGCGACAAGGTCCGGCCGCTGCGGCATCACGCGCGGGTCGACATGCTGACCATAGTAGCTGTACGGCCAACCATAGAACGCGCCCGCCTTGACCGAGGTCATATAGTCGGGAACCAGGTTAGGCCCGAGCTCGTCGCGCTCGTTGATCACAGCCCACAGCGCGCCGCTCTGTGGTTCCCAGCTCAGCCCGTTGGGATTGCGCAGGCCGCTCGCGAAAATACGATATCGGCCAGTGGCCCTGTCGACTTCCCATATCGCGGCCCGGTCCTTTTCTGCCTGGATGCCGTTCTCGGTGATGTTGCTGTTGGATCCGATGCCGACATAAAGCAGAGATCCGTCGGGGCTGGCCACGAGAGACTTTGTCCAGTGGTGATCGATGGGCCCGCCGGGCAACGGCGTCAGCACTGTGCCCGGGGCGGTGATCTTGGTGTCGCCCGACATGTAGGGGTAACGCACGATGGCGTCGGTGTTGGCGACGTAGAGATCGTTGCCGACCAGGGCCACGCCAAAGGGCGAATTGAGATGATCGAGGAAAACCTCCTGGACATCGGGCACACCATCGCCGTTGGTATCGCGCAGCAGGGTGATACGGTTGCTTCCTTCGGTGCCGCCGCCTGACGTCGCCATGGACTCGATCCAGCCCATGACCAGGTCTTTCGGCCGCTTGATCGCCGCACCGGGCGGCGCCACGGACTCGACCACCAGAACGTCACCATTCGGCAATGTGTAAAGCGAGCGCGGATGCTTTAAGCCCTTGGCGAAGGCCTGGATTTGCAAACCCTTGGCGACCGTCGGCCTTTCCTCCTTTTTCCAACCGATGACGGACGCGACATGCATCGGCGGCACCAGATACTGGATCGGTTCAGGCAGCGTCGGGTTCGCTCCGACCTGATCGGTGGGATCCGGTTCGTTATCGCTGCATGCGGGCAGCGCCAAAATCGATCCGCACAGCAGACCGAGGCTCGCGATACGCCGGATATGTCTTGCGGAGACATTCATTCGACCACCTCCACTTGAGTGCGGCCGGAACTCCATCCCAGCAGCCCCACCAAGAGAATAACGATCACGGCGACGGCGGACAGGATGAGCCCTGTCGGCACGACCGAGGTCCAGGCATCACGGCTGTGCACCAGTGCGTTGAAGAGCGATACGACGAGCACGACAAGGCTGCCGAGGAGATATGGCCATACACGCCCGGCTTCACCGGAAAGCCGGGCGGTAAACAAATCCACCAGTGCTGCAAGAACCGCGAGCACGCCCACAAGCAGGCCAGCAAGGAGCAGCCAGGCGGAAAAATCGGCCCACATCATTTCAGCGCTTCGCCAATAGGCAACGTCGGTCAGCAATGTGCCGACGAAACATGCATTTGCGACTGCCATCGGCGTTTTACAGAACGGACGCCTGGCGGCCACCAACACGGATCGGGCACGGGCCATGGGCATTCTCCACCTTTGAAGCTGTACCTGTCCTCCAAACCAACTTGTGGTTGGGAGGTTCCCGGAACCGTTTGCGTTCAAGAACTCGTGATGGCGCTGGCGATGCCTCAGAACGGCTCGGCGCGCGATGCTCATGCGGAGTTGGCGCGCAATGTCCGCAAGGTGATCGAGTATCGATGCAGGTCAACTGGCGGAATGCTATGCTCCCATTCCGTGCGCGATGGTCCGGTCATGAGATACGCCGACCTTGGTTCGACGACGATGGTGCGGCGATCCCACTTGGTGCCATTCTTCCGCCGGAGCCGAAAACTGCAAGGCGCCAGCAACGAAACACCCGCAACGTCTTCGAAATGAAGCTTGTCTCGATGCCAGCCAATGCCGGCGCCAGGCCGGTATTCATTGATCAACACTTGCGCGAAGGCGTCGGCGGGCTTGCCTGCCAACGCCGCGATCTTGTCGCGCAGGGCCAACAGGAAGTCAGGGATCGGCGGCGCCTCGACGACCTGACGCCTGTCATAGTCGTAACGCAGGCCAAAGCCTACGACGCGCCGGTTTGCCAG
Source organism: Mesorhizobium sp. M1066 (assembly GCF_040318635.1). NCBI lineage: Bacteria > Pseudomonadati > Pseudomonadota > Alphaproteobacteria > Hyphomicrobiales > Phyllobacteriaceae > Mesorhizobium > Mesorhizobium sp. M1066. Next base: position 79,980 of record NZ_JAMYMR010000003.1, on the reverse strand, counting down.
ATGGCCATGGAAATCGAACGCCTCGAAGGGCAGGTCTTCGAGATGCCGGGCGAGTTCCGTTTCTTCTTGCGCCGCGATCAGTTCGGGCTGGTAGAGGAAACCTTCCGGCAGGTCGTCGGCAGCACCAAAGAGATCGTGCTGGAGCCCGGATGAGCCGGAGCCGAGTGTTTTCGATTTGGGTGTCGCCATCCCAGCTAGATGGTGAAGGCCAGCCCGCCTGGCAATATCGGAACCTGGCCAGCAAATCTGCACCCCACCCCGCGGACATCACCGCATCTGACAACGCCTGCCAATCCGGAGTTTACCGGGGTGACTGTATTCAACTCAGGATTCGCGAGCATGCCTTGAATGCGACCGAGGGAGGTTGCGTGCATGTACGTACGGTTCTTACCAAACCGTGAGCCTTCGTTGCCAGTTGCTTGTCAGCAACTAGATTGGCAACGCGGCATCCCCAAAACATGCCGCAGTGGCCGGCGCGGGTTTGGGCAACGGTGTCTCACCGGCATCATCGCGTCGGCCACTCGAAATGTCCTCTTGGCGGTTCAGTGGCGGAGAAGCCTCTGTCGCCCTCCAGCGCTCAAACGAGAGGCCGCTGCTGCCTCGCAGGATGCTTCGAGCCCAGATCTCCGATCAGCCGGCGGTACTGGGTTTCAGGTGGACCGTAAGAGCCTCGCGCCAACTTCACGAGACCGTCTCGATCGCGGATCGTGATCTCTCCGCGGCGCGCTCGGATATAACCATAACTCTCGATCATCTGCAGACCCACGGTAACCCCCGGACGCCTGACACCAAGCATGATGGACAGAAATTCATGGGTTATCATAAGTCTGTCGCCGACAGTGCGGTCGCTGCACATCAAAAGCCATCTCGCCAGCCGGACTTCCAGGCTCTGCCGTGCGTTGATCGATGCCGTGTAGCTTGTCTGAACGTGGAAATATTGGACATAGCGCAACAGGAACGACCGCAACGTAGGGCTGTTCTCCAGGGCTTCGACGAATAGGGCAGCCTCTACCCGGAGGGCCTCGCATGTCGACTGGACGTAGCAATCAAAGTTCGCCTGGTCGTCCCCCATGATCAGGGCCGAACCGGTCATTCCTTCGAACCCGATGATTCCGACTTCCGCTTCGGTCGCCGCCGAAGTCCTGGCCACCACCGATGCCAGTCCGCTTTCCAGAAAATAGACGGCTTCGATCTTCTGCCCCGCAGTCTCCAGTGGCGCGCGCAAGTCCAGGAAAACGCTCGCCAGATGCGGCCTTAACCGCGCGAAGTCGTCCGCACTCATGCGGCGAAGCAATTCGCTCTTGGCTTGCAGTATCTGGTAATCCACGAGACTCTTTTCCCTTGGGCAAGAGCACTGGGATCTCTTAGCCGGCCGCGCCCGTCTAACGAGCGGACGGTAACGAACCATAGACCTCGTCTCGCGCAGCACTAGACGGGCCGGCGTGTTGGTATGAAACCGACAGTTACTGCTGAAGACTCGAAGGCCTTGCTGGCTGACCATCTTTCGCCAGCAAACGAGCCTCCCGCAGGATAGAGGCGCGATCGAACCCGAGGAGCGATATGATTTCACGTATCTGCTGTTCAATGGCGCCTGTATCCCGCGCCAGCGCGGTTATCGCGTCCAGTGGCAGACCGGGGTGCTCGGGCTCCTCGCCATGCAACGCCATGCCTCGTGATGGGCAAGAGCGATGGTCACTCCCAAGCGTCAACGCCCAACTGTGCTGCTGACGATTGTCCTTTGTACGCTTCCGTACGGAGCTTTGCGAGTCAATTCGGGCCGAGGCTGATTTGAGGGTTCTTGCATCCTTGCGTCGTCCGTCCGTCGCCCCCGAAATTGTTCGGAACGATTGCTCGGCTGAGAGGTTCAGATATTCCACCCAACAGGAGTCTCGAAACGATGGACCACACCAACCACGTACGCCTCACAAGCACCGAACTGACGCCAGACATTCTCGAAGACGCCACGATTTACGACGCGGACGACAACAAGGTCGGCAGCGTTTCGCATGTCCACGGCTCTGGAGCCGCCAGTCAGGTCGTCATCGATGTCGGCGGCTTCCTCGGCATAGGCGCCAAGCCAGTGGCCGTTCCCGCGAGCCAGTTGGAATTCATGCGCGATGAAGACGGCGACGTTCACGCGGTGACGAACTGGACCAAGGATCAGCTCAAGAGCATGCCCGAGCATCACGATGCATGATTTCAACGACTTCACCTTGAATGGGAGCGGCCGTTCGGCCGCTCTCTGAACGTTCCTTGGGCGCGACAGGATGGACAGACGATGCGGCGCGAGACCGGAGCCTGCTTCTGCGGACGGATCGCGGCAGCCATGGATGGAGAGCCTTTCTGGATATGCTACGATCACGACGACGATTGCCGCCGGGCCGTCGGAAGTCCGCTGACGATCTGGGTTGGTTACCGGCCGAAGCAATTTCAGCTTCTTAGGGGAACACCGAAGGCCTTTTCCAAAACGCCAGGCGTCACCCGCACGTTCTGCCCAGACTGTGGAAGCTCGATAGGCTATAGCGACGAAGGCCTGCCGGACGAGTTCTATGTGACGATCGGCTTCCTCGACAAACCTGAAGGTTTTCGGCCGCAAGCCCATGCCTATTGGGACCTGAGGCTACCGTACATCGAGTTTGATGACAGCCTGCCACGCATCGACCGATATTCGAGGAAGCGCGACCCGACGTTCGGCAACCCGCGCGACCGGTAGTCGCGGTGCGAGCCGCGAGGGCATCGGCGGAACCTGACTATCGCTAGCGGGTTATTCGGGCAGACCCGTCGGGTGCCACTATGCCATCGACCGTGATCCAAAACACACAATATGATCCCGCTACCAAGATCCTCTCGGTCTGGTTTGTGCCGAGCGGCAGACGTTACGATTATGAGGGTGTTGCGCCGGCAACTTATGCCGCGTTCACCAAAGCCTCCTCAAAAGGCCGCTTCTTCAATGAATTCATCCGAGATCGCCATCGGTACCGCCGCGTGGCGTGACAAGTTCGGACATGAGCAGGCGATGCACGGAACCTGACCGGGATCGTCTCGTTGACGTCTCGTCGAAGCAAACCAGGCAACGACAGTTCATCTGGATATGCTCGGGCGTTCGCACCGGCAAAGATCGATCGGAACAGGCTTCAAGGGAGTTCAAGAGCCATGACGGCCAAGAAGCAGAAGACCGAAAGCAAGGACAAGAAGGCGCTGCGCTTGGCAGAGACCACCGACGTCTCACCCAAGCAGGCCAAGGAGCTCATGCGAAAGCATGGCAAGGACAGCCCCAAGGTCGAGAAAGAAGCCAGAAACTTCAAGGCGGAAGGATAGTATCCGCATTGACGCCCGACCTGTATGACCCTGCAAGCGATCGGCCGCCAGGCAATTCGGTATTAAGGGGGTGCCCCGGCCTTTTCGGCCGCGAACGCAAAGGGGAAGCGCAGCACCAGGTTGCGGTTCTCGTCAAAAATCTCGAAGGCCAATCCGGTACGCAGCGGCTTGCCATGCAGCAGCTCTTCGGCGAGGATTTCCTTCGCCGACGCCATCGCGTTTTCCTCGGCGCTCGCGAGATCAGGAAATTCCTGGCCCTCCGGATCCTCCTGCAAGCTTCCGCTCTCATCTCGAAGGTCGAAAAAGTATCTGGACATGCCGACTGAACTCCTGCTCATCGCGATGGTGGCCTCGGAAACGCCAGCCTCAGATTTCAGTGCCTGATATACCCGGATTGTCGAAGAGCACGGCGAGGCCATGCTCTATGGCGCAGGCCGCAATCAGATCATCGAAGGCCTTTCCCGAAAGCGGGCAACTTGGCATCACCTCTCGGATTGCGGTTCCGGCCTTGGCTGTAGAGATCACATCGTGGCGCTTCTTGCGTGTCTCGACATATTGCTCGACCAGGATTTTCAGGCGCCTCACCGCAACGTCGTCCGTAAACATGGATTCCTCAGCCAAAGCCTAAAGTAAGGCTGTCGGCCTGATCATCGTGCCGACGGTCTCGGGGTTAGCCGGGATTGCTCGCACAATATTTCCATGGGCAGTTGGTTCCCCCGACCGCTCGCTTGGTAATTTTCGTACAGGGAATACCCTTGCCCCGCGCTTTCATCGGGCCGAACCGACAGCCGATTTCCGAAATGGCGAGCCTTCAGGCTTGCATCACCTTGCGGCTGTGACGCGCAACGACACTTTCCTCATCGGTCGCAATCACGCGCACCTCCACCTTGCTCTCCGACCGACTGATGATTTCGGCGTGGGTGTCGTTGGCGTGTTCTTCAAGCACCACGCCAAGCCAGGTCAATTTTTCGCATATGGCGTTGCGGATAGACGCGGACCGTTCGCCGATGCCGGCTGTGAACACGAGGCATTCAAGACCACCCATCGTGTTTGCAAGCGCCGCGGCCTCTCTCGCGGCGCGAAAGGCGAAAAGCGCCATCGCCTCATGAGCGCGAGGATCATTGCTCGCTTCCAGCGTCCTCATGTCGCCCGAAATACCGGATACGCCGAGCAGTCCCGACTTCTCGTAAAGGATTGTCTGCAGTTCCTCAGCCGCGATGCCTCTTTCCAGCAGGAAGTACAACAGCACGCCGGGATCGATGGCGCCGCACCGCGTGCCCATGACGAGGCCATCCAGCGCCGAAAACCCCATCGTCGTATCGATGCTCTTGCCCTGCTGCAAAGCGCAAAGGCTGGCACCATTGCCGAGATGGGCGACGATGGTGCGTTTCGCCGCAAGAGTTGGCGATATCCCGCTGAGCCGCCCGGCGATGTATTCATAGGAGAGACCGTGAAACCCGTAGCGGCGCAAGCCTTGCCCTTCATACTGGCGCGGAAGGGCGAAGCGCCGCACGAGCGGATCGATCGTCTGGTGGAAAGCGGTGTCGAAACAGCCAACCTGTGGCAAGTCCGGTTGCAAGGCAGCTATCGCGCGGACCGGCGCGAGACTGCGAGGCTGATGCAGCGGAGCAAGCGGCGTCAACCTGTCGATGGCGTCGATGATGTCTGGGGTCAGACGGACAGGTTCGATGAATTCGCTTCCGCCATGCACGACGCGATGGCCGGCGCAGAGCAGGTTTCTTTCGCCAATTTCGCCCTGCACCCAATTCAGCATCTCGCCTATGGCCGCATCACGCGGCTTGTCGGCGGCGAGCTGCCGCTCGCACTGCACCGTTCCGTCGGCCGCTTTTGCGCGGAGTGTGGGTGTGTCGCCCAAGTCCAACGTGCCGCGTGAAACGAGCTGCAGATCCTGCGACGAGGCAAGATCGTAAAGCGCGAACTTTATGCTGGACGAACCGGCATTCAGCGCCAGTATCGACCGGCGGGTCATCGGCGCGCCTTTGCCGCGCTTTTGCCGGGCCAGGTCCATTCCTGGATTTCGGGCATGTCTTCGCCGTGCTCGCGGACATAGGCCCTGTGCTTCACCAGCCGGTCGTGGAGTTCGCCCGCAAGCCCTTCGGCCCTTTCGGCCAGTCCCGGCACGCGTTCGATGGCGGCGAGCGCGAGGTGGTAGCGATCGAGTTCATTGAGCACCACCATGTCGAACGGCGTCGTCGTGGTGCCCTCCTCGCGGAAGCCATGCACATGCATGTTGTCATGGTTGGCGCGACGGTAGGTCAGGCGATGAATGAGATAGGGATAGCCGTGATAGGCGAAGATGACAGGCCGTGTCTTCGTGAACAACGCGTCGAAGTCTCCATCGGCGAGGCCGTGCGGGTGCTCGGTGTTCGACTGCAGCGTCATCAGGTCGACAACATTGACGACACGTATTTTCAGGTCGGGGATCGCAGAGCGCAGAATGTCGGTCGCGGCCAACGTTTCCAGGGTCGGCACGTCGCCGGCGCAGGCCATGACCACGTCGGGCTCCTCGCCCTGAGCAACCGTACCGGCCCATTCCCAGATGCCCGCTCCCGCCTTGCAATGCGCTTCGGCTTCTTCAATGGACAGCCATTGCGGTGCCGGCTGCTTGCCGGCGGTAATGACATTGATGCGGTTATAGGTTCTCAGGCAATGATCGGTGATCCACAGCAGGGTGTTGGCGTCCGGCGGAAAATAGAGTCTTACCGTATCGGCCTTCTTGTTGGCGACCAGATCGGCAAAGCCCGGATCCTGATGGCTGAAACCATTGTGGTCCTGCCGCCAGACATGGGAGGTCAAAAGGTAATTGAGCGAGGCGATCGGCTTGCGCCAGGCAAGCTCGCCGGAGGTCTTCAGCCATTTGGCATGCTGGTTGACCATCGAATCGACAATGTGGATGAAGGCTTCATAGCAGGAGAACAGGCCGTGCCGGCCGGTGAGCAGATAGCCTTCGAGCCACCCTTGGCAGAGATGCTCACTGAGCACTTCCATGACACGTCCGTCACGGGAAAGATGGACGTCGTAGGGTTCGATGCGTTGCATCCAGATCCGATCGGTAACTTCGAACACCTCATCGAGGCGGTTGGATGACGTCTCGTCCGGCCCCATCAGGCGAAAATTCCGCGTCTCGGCATTGAGGCGGAACACCTCGCGAAGATAGCTTCCGCAAATCCGCGTCGCTTCAGCGATGACGCCACCTGGACGCGGCACTTCCAGCGCCAGGCTTTTCCAGTCTGGAAGCACAAGATCGCGCTTCAGCAGTCCGCCATTTGCGTACGGGCTTGCGCCCATGCGCTTTGTCCCTGTTGGGGCAAGTGCCGCGAGCTCTGGCAACAGGTGTCCGCTTTCATCGAACAGCTCTTCCGGTTTGTAGCTTCGCATCCAGTTTTCGAGGATCGTGCGGTGGTCCTCATTTCCGCGTGCGTTCGACACCGGCACTTGATGCGAGCGCCAGAAACCCTCGACCTTCTCGCCATCGACCTCCTTGGGACCTGTCCACCCCTTGGGGCTGCGCAGCACGATCATCGGCCATTGCGGGCGTTGACCATGCCATCCCGGAGCCCGTGCCTGCTCCTGAATGGACCGGATGCGATCGAGCACCGTGTCGAGCATCGCGGCCATCGACTGGTGCATGGAAAGCGGCTCGTGGCCTTCGACGAAGAACGGTTCGTAGCCATAGCCGGCGAAAAGGTTTCGCAATTCCTGGTCGTCCATGCGGCCCAGGATCGTTGGGCTGGCGATCTTGTAGCCGTTGAGATGCAGGATCGGCAGGACGGCGCCGTCCGACATCGGGTTCAGGAACTTGTTGGAATGCCATGCCGCCGCGAGCGGACCGGTCTCGGCTTCGCCGTCACCAACGACGCAGGCAACCACCAGGTCCGGATTGTCGAAGGCCGCACCGAAGGCATGGACCAAGGCATATCCCAGTTCACCGCCCTCATGGATTGAGCCGGGCGTCTCGGGCGCGGCATGGCTTGGCACGCCGCCGGGGAAGGAAAACTGCCGGAACAGTTTCCTGAGGCCGTCTTCGCCCTGCCCGATATCGGGATAGATCCCGCTATAGGTGCCCTCGAGCCAGGTGTTGGCGACCATTGCGGGGCCGCCATGGCCCGGGCCGCAGATAAACAGAACATCGAGGTCGCGTTCGCGGATAACGCGGTTCAGATGCAGGTAGAGAAAATTCAGCCCCGGCGTCGTGCCCCAATGGCCAAGCAGCCGCGGCTTGACGTGTTCGGCCTTCAACGGTTCGCGCAACAGCGGATTGTCGAGCAGGTAGATCTGGCCGACCGAGATATAATTCGCGGCGCGCCAGTAACGGTCCATGAGGTCGATCCGTTCGTGGCCGATAGCCTGCGGCGTCGCGGCTGCCTTGTCGTTCATCGACATCTCCAGCTTCGGTTCGCTGGTGATAACTGGGGCATCTTTGCGCTTGAGCAACCCCCGACTGCCGCCGTCCGGGGCGGCGTCGCGACCCGCGCAGCCAAGAGACCGGACGCTATCCCGGCGGGCACACGGCTCTGTCCGCAGATAGTCGGGAACCTTGAAGTCCTCTAGCGGTTAGAAACTGGAATCGCGAAGGCAGGCTCAAGGCAGGTACCGCGAAGGATCGCCTCGAAGCGTTGCACCAACGGGGAGCTAAAAGATGCTCGATCTTCCTCGTGCCCGTGATCGAATGGTCAAAATCCATGTCGGCCGGCGCGGCATCCATGACCGTGAGATTCTGCAGGCTATGCGCGAAGTTCCACGCGAGGCCTTCGTCGAACCCGGCTTCGAGGAATTTGCTTATGAAGACACGCCGCTGCCGATCGCCGACGGCCAGACCATATCGCAACCCTACATCGTCGCGTTCATGATCGAGATGGCGGATGTCAAACCGGGTGACCATGTGCTCGAAATTGGCACCGGTTCGGGGTACGCGGCCGCGGTGATGAGCCGAATCGTCGAACAGGTCTACACGATAGAGCGTCATCCCGGTTTGGCCGAAACCGCGAAGCGGCGGTTTGAAAGACTCGGCTACCAAAACATCGAGGTTCGAACAGGCGATGGCACCAAGGGCTGGCCGCAGGCGGCGCCGTTCGATGCCATCGTGGTGACAGCCAGCGGTCCCGGCGCACCGCTCGCCCTTCAGGAGCAACTCGATGTCGGCGGCAGGCTCGTCATTCCGGTCGGCGACGACCCGGATTTGCAACGTCTGCTCAAAGTCACCCGGACAGGCGCCGCAACCTATAGCGAGGAGGATTTCGGTGGTGTGCGCTTCGTCCCTCTGATCGGCGAGCAGGGTTGGTCGGAAAACGGCACGGTCACCGACGTCGGTCGTCCGCTTCGACATCCCCATCCGATCAGCCTGCCTGATATGATCGCGGCCGCGGCCGAACCCCTGCCCGATTTCGACGATCCGGCCTTCGGCGCATTGTTCGATCGGTTCGCCGACCGGCGCATTGTTCTGCTTGGCGAGGCAAGCCATGGCACGTCCGAATTCTACAGGGCGCGCGCGGCAATCACCCGCAGGCTCATCGAACGCCACGGCTTCAACATCGTCGCGGTCGAAGCGGACTGGCCCGACGCGGCGGCGATCGACCGCTACGTTCGCCATCGTCGGCCGCGAACCGGCACTGGTGCGCCATTCCAGCGATTTCCGACGTGGATGTGGCGCAACACCGATGTCGCGGCCTTCACCGACTGGATGCGCCGTCACAACGAGAAGCTAGCGCCTTCGGAGCAAGCAGGGTTCTACGGCCTCGACATCTACAATATGAGCGGTTCCATTGGCGCGGTCCTCGACTATCTCGACCGGGTCGATCCCCAGGCAGCCAAGATCGCGCGCGAACGCTATGGCTGCCTGACGCCCTGGCAACACGAACCGTCCACCTACGGCCGCGCGGTGCTCACCGCCGGCTATCAAAAATGCGAAAAAGCGGTGCTGGAACAATGCCGGGACTTGCTCGCCAAACAGCTCGAATATGCAAAAAGGGACGGCACCGACTTTCTCGACGCCAGTCAGAATGCCCGGCTGATCGCGTCCGCCGAACACTATTACCGGATCATGTACTATGGCGGTGCGGAGTCCTGGAACCTGCGCGACACGCACATGTTCGAAACGTTGGAACATGTGCTGCATGCCGGCGGCCCCAACGCCAAGGCCGTGGTTTGGGCGCACAATTCCCATATCGGCGATGCCCGCTTTACCGAGATGGGCGTCGTCAGGGACGAACTGAACATCGGCCAACTCTGCCGGCAGCGTTTCGGGGATGAGGCAGCGCTGATCGGTATGGGCACGCATTCCGGCACTGTAGCGGCCGCCAGCAACTGGGATGGCAAAATGGAGGTGAAGCAAATTCGCGCGTCGCACGCCGACAGCTACGAACGGCTTTGCCACGATTCCCTTGTGTCGCGGTTCCTGCTCGACCTCGGGCGCGACACAACGCTGCGTGAGCGGTTGCTGGAACGCAGGCTGGAGCGATTTATCGGCGTGATCTACCGGCCGGAAACCGAGCTGGGCAGCCACTATGCGGACGCTTCCCTGCCCCGGCAGTTCGACGCGTTCGTATGGTTCGACAAAACCGCGGCAGTGACGCCGCTTGGCTCGGAGCATGCAAGAACCGGCGTTCCCGACACCTATCCATTCGGGCTTTAGCCGGCGCGCGGCGAACCAATGAAGAAGCCGAGGCGTGGAACCCGGAACGAATTATCCGGTCTGCGATTTCAAAACTGCAATCCCCGTCGAAGGAGTTTTCTCATGACCGGAACCAAACATCCGAAATGGAAAAAACCGAGCGATGCCGACTTGGCGAACAATCCTGGTATCGGGACTTCCAAGGGAACGATCAAGGAAGGCGAAGAGTTCGAGCTTGAAGGCGAGAACACAGTCGAAGGTGACGTCGAAAACGACACGACCGCCGCTGGCGGGATCGATCCAAGACAAAAGATGCGGACCAACAAATAGCTGCCCTGCGCGTCGCTGGGATCAACTTCGCCGGAAGAGTGAACCATGCCACTTGCCCTTAGCAGTGCCGCCTTTGCCGAAGGCGGACAAATTCCCGAAAGATACACACGAGACGGCAAAAACGTATCGCCGCCGCTGAAATGGTCTGGAGTGCCAGATGAAGCAAAGAGCCTCGTTCTCGTCGTTCAGGATCCTGACGCGCCGAGCGGAACGTTTGGTCATTGGGCGGTGTTCAACATCTCCCCGGACACAAGGGAACTTCCCGAGGCCGAAAGCGGCAAGCCGGGTCCGGGCGCACTCAGGCAAGCAACGAATGATTTTGGCAACGCCTACTACGACGGCCCTGAGCCACCCGTCGGACATGGCGTTCACCACTACCATTTCCGGTTGGCCGCGCTCGACACGCCGAGCCTCGCCATTCCGGCCAGCGTGGGCATCGAGCGCATCTGGCGGGAGGCGCAGAAACATTCGCTCGAGCAGGCTGAACTCATCGGAACCTACGAACGCAATCCGTAAGTTGATGACCGAGGTGGCATTGCCCTGCTACTGCGCGGAACGGTTCTCCTCCTCGCCGGTTGTCTTGGAAAGGAGATGCCGCCATGTTTGGAGATATCATGTGGTTGATCGTCGTTGCCGGCGGCCCATTGCTGCTGATCGTGCTGATGGCCTATGCCGTTATCGCACGCCGTCGGCGTGGACTCGCCGAACGAAGGGAGAGCGACCGAGCGACCGACCGGCTATACCAGGACAAGCGTTGATCCGCATCGGCGAGACCTCCGATTGGCAAGACATCCAATCGGCAAGACATCCAATCGGCAAGACAGGGGATCGTATGCCGCACCGAAGCGACGACGATCCCCAACTACGGTCAGCGCATTATCCTTTGCCGCAACCACGCAAAGAACCTGCCGCTGATGGCTGAGCGGACCCGCGTCGCAGCCCAGCGCGCTTTCATGGTTGAGCCGACGTGGCAATCGCAGACGATGTCGTGCAACTGCCAGTCGTTCAACTCGAAAAAGCGCTTTGCCTCACCATATGTGTCGTCTTTCAAACCCGATGCGCGCAGCACTGGATCTTCGAAGGCAACCGAAATTGCCGTACCCTCGCCCCGCATCATCGCACGTGCTTCAGGGTGCAGATGTTCAGTGCCTGCAAACGCCCCAAGGCATCGCTCGGGATTACGCTCCAGCAGTTCAGCCCAGCGCTCTACGCGCTGATTTCGTGTCATTGCGGAATAGGCAGCCGACGATTCAATCTTGGCGACGGCATGCAGTTGGTCGAGTGTTTGATGTTTCATGGCCAGCTCCTGTTGAGGCAGCGAAGCGCCCACCCCTTCAAGGGAATTACCGCGCGTTAATGCTTCGACAAGAGCGCCAGGCTGGAGAATTCGACACAACCGAATTGGGCCGGCGGGATCATAAACACGCCGGCTGCGTTCATCGACGGGGCTGCTTGTGACAAGCCACTGATCCGCGACGGGATGCATCCATGTTCATCCAGCCAATCGACTATTTCCTTGCCGTCTGGTTCGCTCTTGCCGCCGCCTCGACGCTTTATGTCGGCTTCGATCAATACCGCAACAATCCCGAACCGGTGGTGATGAAATGGGGTTTCATCCTGGTGACCCTCTATATGGGTCCATTGGGGCTGCTGCTTTATGTGCTTGCAGACAAGGAGCCACGGCCAGGCGAGCATGAAGACTTCACCAGCCCGCTGTGGAAACAGGGGGGCGGTTCGACCATCCACTGCGTTGCCGGCGATGCGACCGGCATCATTCTCGCCGCAGTCATCACGGCAACGCTTGGCCTGCCGATGTGGCTCGACCTCATCGTCGAATATCTGGCGGGCTTTGCCTTCGGCCTGTTCATCTTCCAATCGCTGTTCATGAAATCGATGATGGGCGGCACCTACTGGGAGAACGTGCGCAAGAGCTTCCTGCCCGAGTTCATCTCGATGAACTTCATGATGGCCGGCATGGCGCCCGTCATGAGCTTTCTGATGATGGGACGCGACATGCGCGCCATGGAGCCGACAGAGCTTTTGTTCTGGGGCGTGATGTCGATCGGCGTCATCGCCGGCTTCACACTCGCCTATCCGGCCAATGTCTGGCTGGTCGCGCGCGGGCTGAAGCACGGATTGATGACGCAGCGCCCGCAGGCGAACGAAACGAGCAGTGGAGAGCCGACCGCCCACCAACAGCACGCTATGCATCACCCCAACGCCGGCGACGATCGACGAAGCCGCAACACCTCCCATAAGTCCAAACGCAGCGGCCATCAGATGAAGACGGACGCTACCACACCGCAGATTGCGGCCCTCGGTATTGTGTCGGTATTGGCGCTGGCGATCGGCATGGCCGCACCGGCCAACTGGCTGAACCTGACGCTTTCGGCGCGTGACGTCGGCGGCGCGATCATGCCGCAAGGCATGATCATGGGTCGCGACACGCCGGCGGAGGCCATGCGTGACATGGCTGCAACCGATCCGCGTCGCGTCACCTCGTCCTATGCTCTTGCCGCCAAGGGCGACCAGGAACTGCCATTCCGCCTGGAGAACGGCGTCAAGGTGTTCGAGCTCAGGCCATCGGTGGTCCGCTGGCAGATCCTGCCCAACGTCGCGGTCGACGCCTATGCCTACAATGGCCAGATTCCCGGCCCGCGCATCCACATTCGCCAGGGCGATAAGGTTCGCATCGGCGTCACCAACGACCTGCCCGAAGAAACCACGGTGCATTGGCACGGCATGATTCTGCCGAACCAGATGGATGGGCCTGCCGAGATCACCCAGCCGCCGATCGAGCCTGGACAATCCTATTCCTATGCATTCACCGCGACCCAGCACGGGACCTATTTCTATCATCCGCATGCCAAGCCGGACCGCACCCAGGCGCTGGGGCTTTATGGGGCGCTGATCATCGATCCCGCCAATCCTGCCGACGAGGTTCCGGCTGACCACGACTATGTCATCGAACTTCAGGAATGGCTGGTGCGTGATGGGCTGACCTACCCCTCAATGCCAATGGAAGGCGGCATGCCGAACTTCTTCACCATCAACGGCAAGGCCTATCCCGCAACCGACACCATTCCTATGAAGGTGGGCGAGACGCTGAAGGTGCGTTTCATCGGCACCAACAACGGCTTCGTCCATCCAATGCATATCCATGGCGGGCCCTTCGAGGTCGTCGCCCGAGACGGTGAGACGCTTTCTCCCCCGGCACGCTTCCTGGCCGATACCATCAATGTCGGACCGGGACAGCGCTATGACGTCGTGTGGAAGGCGCTGCGTCCCGGCAAGTGGCTCATTCACTGCCACATCCCGCATCACACGACGAACAACAATGTCGAGGAGAAGGGCGGCGGCGGGTTGATGGTCGTCATCGACGTCGGCTAGATCTGCCAACCCCTGTGGATTTACCGATGGTATCCGGGCGCGCGTTGTTGCGCGCTACTTCTTGATAATGGTTCCGTTGCGCAAGTCGAATGCTTCGGTACCGCGAGCCTGGCGGTAGAAATCGTCCTGCAATTCGCCCCACTCGCCGAGAAAGGCGCCGCAATTGCTGCAATGAATTGGCGTCGATTCCTCGGCGTTGTCGGGAATGTCCATTTGGATAGTCCCACAAGCCTTGCAATCGAGTTTGTCGTCCAACCGTCGTCCCATTTCCCAATGATTGCGCATTTTCGGCCATGAGCCAATTGTCGATTTCGTACCAAATCGCTTCAACCACCGGTGAGTCCTCCAGCCATGGCTCATCGGTCAATCGCGAGAGTCAAAAAGGACGGCCAGCCCCAGTTCCCGTGCCAGCTCGATGATCGTCTCCATCAACTCATCATCTGTATCCTGCAAATAAGGCGCGTCCCTGCGAGCGGCCGCTATCGCCGCTTTGACCGAAACAATGTCGCCGTATCGCGCACTTCGAAGCTCCTCTGCCAGAAACACCTTGGCGGTACCGACAGGTCTTATTGCCCATCTGGCGATGCTCATGCGGCTCCCTCCCATGGTCACCTCTGCTTGATTTTGATCCTGTCCAAGGTGCAGATCAATCGATGGTACGATTCCGTACGGAACCGCCCAACCGGTTGGGGAGACAGCCGTGTGACGGACGCCCTGGCCAAGGTTTTCGGCGTCTCTCTGGGGTGAGTTGGGACGAAATCGCCCGGCGGGACCAGCCCTGCGGAACCATCGCTCAGCATGGGGGTTTCTTCGAAATCTCCTCGAAGGATGCAAGGAGCGACCATGCGCATGTTGACGATAGTTGTAGCACTTTCCGGGGCGGTCGTCATTCAGCCCGTCTACGCCCAAACTGTCGGACCGCAGCCTCCCCAGGTGATGCCACCGCAGGGCGAAGTGCAACCGGAGCAGGCGCTGCCAGATCCAGGCTCTGCTGATTTGAATTTCACCGGCGTTGCCATTATCGCCGTCGAGAATTTGCCTGACGAAATCAAGGCGCAGGCGGATGCCGTGATCAATCAGACCAGCGCCGAAGATTTGCTTCGCCTGCAAAACTCAGTCGATGCTTCGCCTCAGGCGACATCGGCTTTGAGGGCGAATGGGCTCCATTCCTCGCAGGTTGTCGCTGCAAACATAGATGGCGATGGCACCCTGACCCTGATCATCCAGACGACAACTTGAGGCGCCGAAGCAACCATTCAGCTTTGCCGATCTGCAGGCGACGGCTTTCTGTCTCGAGGTTGCGCATTTGCCCCGCGATAAAGAAGCTCCCCTTCGTCTATGCGTGGACGGGAGGCTCTTCATTCTCGTCGGGATTGGGCAGCGGGGTCTCGTCCGGGAGCCTTTCCGGTTCGGGTTCCTCGATCGGCTCGGGCTTCCATGTTGGAGGCGGCACGGGCACATCGCGATTTGGGTCTGGCTGTCTTGGCTGTGGCATCTAACTATCTCCGTTCAGTCGGAACAACTCGTGCGCCGTGGCATGGTTCCTGGCAGAATCCAGCCATAGAGATCGTTACGCCCTCAGGGCACGCGCATGTTGGTCCGCCCAGGTGCCGGCCCAAAAGTTTGCACATCGTTCGGAACCGGTCGGATTTTCGAGCCGTTGTGGTCGACAGGGATCAAGGAGAAGCGCGATGAAGGACAAGGAAGGAAATATCGACCATACATTGCCGCAGGTCGCCATCGACGATCAGCAGGTGCGACAACTGGCGGCCACGACCGATTTGCCGTCCAGGCAGGCTCGCGAGCTGGTGCGCCGTCACGGCAACGATCCCCGCAAGCTGGAAGAGTTGGCGAAGTCGATCAACACCACCAATTGAATCCAGGCCAATGGGCACCACGGCGCATGCCGCTGGCGTCAGATTTCGAGCAAGGCGTAGGGGCGGCCGCTTGGCTTGGCTACATGCATGGCGACGTTGTAGACCTTGGCTCCGCCAGGCGTTTGACCTTCGTAAGAACCGCGATGTGCATGACCGTGCACGACAGCACTAACCTGGAATCGATCGATCGTCTCCGCCAGGCGTGAAGAGCCCAGAAATGGAAATATCTCCGGCGGTTCTCCCGCGACTGTGTCAGCAATCGGCGCGTAGTGGAGGATCACCAGCGTGCGCTTCGCCCGCACCTGGCGCATCGCGTTTTCAAGTCGCATTGCCTCGTTCACGCTTTCAGCGACCATCGTCTTGATCGCCGGTTCACCGAATGAGCCGAGCATGCGTGACCCAAAACCGCCTATGAATCCCTTCACGCCGACAAAACCCACCTCCTCGATTTCGACTGCCTGCCCGTCGAGGAGATGAACATGCGCCTGACGCAGGATCTTCGTGACGTCTTCCACCGCACCAGATTCGTAGTCGTGATTGCCGAGCACCGCCACGACCGGGATCGAGCAGTTGCGCAGATCCTCGGCCAGCATCTCCGCTTCACGAGGCTTGCCGAGATTGGTCAGATCTCCTGTGAGAACGAGAATGTCCGCTTCGCTAGATATTTCGCCGAAGAGGTCTCGATAAGAGGTTTGCGCATCTTCCCGCACATGGAGATCCCCGACCGCGGCAACTTTGAGCGCGCGTGCGCCGTCCTTGGGCGCGCTGCTCTCGACGGGATCAGCCATCACGGAATTCTCCCACACCACCGACGCCGGCGAAGCCCCATTCCTTGACGTCGATTTCGTAATCGGTTTGCGAAAGCAGCCGCCCACGGCAGATCTTCATCCTTGGAGACGGCAACTGCCGTTGCTTGGCGAGGCGGTCGAGCAATTCATCGAGCAGCCACGCCGGGATATGATCGCGCTCGCTCGGATAGATCCATCTGAAATTGATAAGCTGCATCAACAGAACCTCCCAGTGAACCTCCAGATAAGAAAGCAGCCGGTGCCAATCGATCTGATCGCCCGCCTTGAGAATCGTATGAGCGATATCGGCGCCATCATGTCGCCCTCTGTCCTGGATAAAGCATTTGGACCAGATGAGTTCGGTCGGGCCGATGATCCGCACCCTGCTGCCCAACAGCTCTGTTTGGCGGGCGTGTTCCAGCCATAGGTCGCCAACAGGCACTGTGCCGTTGGCCGAACCGAACATGACGTCGAAGAAATGCGTGCCCTTGAACACCTTGCCGAGCCACCGGTCGTCCTCGATTTCGACGGCATATCCAAGCTGCTTGAAATGGGCGAGGATCCGCGCGTAGTCGCCTGCCTTGCAGAAGATATCGAGGTCCTTGGTCTGGCGGGTGACACCCGTATAAGCGCTTACCGCGTAGGTCCCGGCGACCAGAAAGGGTATGTCGGTGGCGGTAAGCTCGCGGATTGCTTCCGTGTAAAATACCTCCGCCTCGGCATTTTTGAGCGTCGGCGCCGCTTTTGCATCGATCTTGGGAAGCGAGACCAGGACGTTTTCAGGCAATGGACCATTGGTCATGAAACGATGACTCCGAATCCGGCAACCGGCAGTCGCCCGCTGTGGTAACAACGTGAACCTCGCCTGGTTCCGCTACCAGGCGACCGGCCAAGGTTCATTCTCGTCAGGTACTGGAAATTTCGGGATCGCGCCTGCCGATCCAAACCGCCCAACGTCCTCGCCGGCAGCACAATGTCGCCTCGAAATCGGCCGGTGCCACCGCCAATGTCCCCATTGGCCCAAATTCGAACACCAGGTGGGTGATCGATCTCGATTGTTTTAGAGCTTATTGGGCTTACCCGGTCGGCACACAAAGCTGGAGCCGAGGCGTTTGACTTAAACGCGCCCGATCGGCGTGCGCCAAGCTATCATCAGGATCATCAGGCATGACCCCCTCGCCTCCCTTTCTCGGTTTTCCCGATCGCCTGACAGATGGCCACATGCCCCGCGCGGTGATCTTCGGAGCCGGTCACGGCAGCACTTATCCCGGCAAGGACAGCCGCGGCCACGCCTTGGCGGCGGATGCCATCCGCGCTGCGAGCCAGGACGACGTCGCGTTCGTCGGGCACTGGGATTTCGATCTCGGCGGCCCGCTGTTCGACGGCAAGCCGGCCTCTTGCATCGACGCCGGCGATATCTTGACCACCATGCATGACAACGCCGGAAACCGGGGCAGGATCGAGGCAAAAACGTGCGAGATCCTGGCATTGCCGGCCGTGCCGATCCTGATCGGTGGCGACTGTTCCATGACCATTCCCTTCCTCGCCGGCTTTGCGGAGCACGGGCCGGTCTGGGTCCTGCAGATCGACGCCCATATCGACTGGCGCGACGAGGTGTATGGCGAGCGCCACGGCTATTCGAGCCCGATGCGCAGGGCGAGCGAGATGCCGCATGTCGCAGGGATGGTGCAAGTCGGCCTGCGCAGCGTCGGCAGCGCACGCATCACCGAGATCGAAGCGGCACGGCGCTATGGCAGCCGCTTCGTGACCGCCCGCGAGGTTTACGCTCAGGGCGTCGAAGCCGCGCTCGGGCATATTCCGGAAGGCGCGCGGGTTGTCGTCACCCTCGACTGCGACAGCCTTGATCCAAGCATCATGCCGGGCGTGGCGGCGCGTACACCCGGCGGCCTCACCTACACGCAGGTGATCGACCTGATCGCCGGCCTCGGCAGACGGGCCCGGATCACAGGGTTCGACCTTGTCGAGTTCTATCCTCCGGCCGACATTGACGGCCTGTCAGCGCTGACCGCCGCGCGCCTTCTCGTCAATGTGGTCGGCACCGTCGTCCGGCAGGTTGATATCAAAACCCCGCTTTTCGCCGCAGACCGGCCCAAAAGCGCGTGAGCGAGCTTGCGGTTGAAATGCCCTTTTCCACACCTGGGTACTCGATCCTGCCTTGTCCGACCAGCTCGTCGCTCCAGACCAAGTTGAAAGCAATGCCCTTGAGCCCAAGCTCCCCGATCCGGCGTACGATCGTCTCCTGCAGATAGATATCGGATATTCGCACCCCATCGGCACGCTCGGGCAGCTTGAATATCTCGGTACCGCCGATTGCGTCCGCTCGAAGGACGAGGCTTTCGATCACCATTATGCCGCCATCGTCAAAGCGAACGATCTTTGAACGTTCCTCGTCCAGCGCATCGATCACGGTGGTGACATTGAAGAGCGATATTGGCTCGTCAGCACGAAGCGGCAGGAATTCACCGTACGGTTCGAGGGTTGGCCGAAGCAACTTCAACGCTCTCGCTCGCAGGATCAGCACATGCTCGCCAAGCCATGGAAAATCTGAATACTGCCGGAGCGTACCGTCGTCGTGGTCGCGCAGGATCTCCATCCCGGGCGGATGCCATTGTGTCTGCTTCCGGCCGCAGAGGGTCGAAAACAGCTGGTAGTCGTCCGCCTGTCGAGGAAGGGCCCATTCCTGTCCTTCGACCACACTCAGGACATAGATCTCCATCCGATCCCCCGCACATCATTGCCGCTGGTCCACGACAGCCGTTTGCGGCACCGGCGGCAATTCGGGTGCATCCATCCCCTTGAAAGGGTCACGCCAAGCGTCGATGTCTTCAAGCCGACGGTACCAGCGGCTGACAGAAGAATAATCGTCGAGCGGCAATCTGGCGGCATCGTTGAACGGCAGGAAGGTCGCCATTCGAAAATCGGCATAGGAAATCGAACTCCCGACCAGCCACTGCCGCTCGGCAAGCACGGCGTCGAGTATTGCCGCGGCCGTATGGAATTGGTTCAGGCCCTCCTCCACCCGCTTCTGATCGATCGGGCCGATGCCGTACCGCTGTTTGGTCCCACGTTCGAAATGCACCGTGTCGCACGCGAGTGCAAAGTGCTCCTTGCCCCAGCTCAGCCAGCGGATCATCTCGGGTTCGTCATCGCCGGTGCGCCAGAAATCCGAATGCGCGTCGCGCGAGAGCCTGCAGGCTATGGCGTCTGCCTCCCAGAGGCTCTTTCCCTCATCATCCACAAGGATGGGCAGTGAGAGATTGGGATTTAACGGCCGATATTTCTCCGCCTGCCCCGGAGCGAAGGGCGAGGCGAATTCAAATTCGACTTTCGCGTCGAGATGGAGTGCCGCCGCGACCGCCAATCGAGGATTGGGATTGCGGCTGAAATACAGCTTCATAGGGCACTCCCGGCGTGACTGGATCTGCCGATCAGGAACGTCATAGCAGCCGTATCTCATAGCTCATCACGCGCTTTGCCCCCGGCGCGACCAGCATCAGGCCTGGTTTGTCGACAAAATCACCATCGAAATCCACCGGGCTTGCAAGGCCGTGCCAAGGTTCGATGCAAAGGAATGGCGCGCCGCTCGGCTTTGACCAGACGCCCAACTCCCGAACCCCTTGCCAGGACATCTCCAGAGCCGGGCCACGCTCAGCGGCATAACGCACGCTGGAGCTGGCGATCTGGTCCATGATCACCGCGTCCTCGTCGAACAACCGCTCAGAGAGCGGGAGTATGTTGCCTTCGACAGGCGTCGGCTGTGGCGTTTTCAGCAGCAGTCCGTCCTTAAGGCGGCGGATCGGTGCCGGCTCATCATCGGCAAAGATCAGCCGGTAATCCGTCTTGGCCAAATCCGGCTGCAAGGGCCAATTGAATGCCGGGTGCGCCCCGATCGATGCCGGCAGGAGCTCATCACCGGTGTTGGTGATGTCGAAAGTCACATCAAGCTGCTGGCGGACCAGCGTATAGGTCACTTCAAGCCGAAAGGCGAATGGATAGCGCGCCCAGGTGTCGGCGTCGTCAGTGAGCACCAGCGTGCAGGATCGCGCCCCCTTCTGCGTCCAGGCAAACGGCTTGTCGCGCCCAAACCCGTGCTGCGTCATTGGATAGGTCCGGCCGCGATGGCGCAGATGATCGCCCGCCAGCCGCCCCACGATCGGGAACAGCACCGGCGAGTGCCGCCGCCATTCTGGCCCCGCCTGCCACAGGAATTCAAATCCGTGCGCGTCTTGCAGCGAAATCAGTTCGGCACCCTGCGCGACGATGGTCGCCGAGATGTCGTCGCCATGAAGCGTTTGGCTGTCCTGTGCCACATTTCCTCGCGGGTCGTTGTTGAAGGCCGGCGCGGTGGGCAGACTAGCAAAAGCTCTTGGGGACTCAAGGTGTAGCCTGGTTCTGCAGGAACGAATTGTGGCCGGAGGATCTCCCTCCGGCCACCTCTCCGCATCAAGAGCAATAACCCTCGCTCTTGCCCACAGCGGATAGTCGTTATTCGCGTTCGCCGGTAAAATTCAGCAGCAGCTGGAAGATGTTGATGAAGTTCAGATAGAGCGAGAAGGCGCCGAAGACGGCAAGCTTCTGGCGCGATTCCGCGTCGAAATTCTCGGCATACTGTTCTTTGATCGTCTGCGTATCCCAGGCGGTCAGGCCGATGAACACGGCGATGCCGATCACCGAGATGGCGAACTGCAGCGCGGTCGAGCCGAGGAAGATGTTGACGATGCTGGCGATCACCACGCCGATCAGGCCCATGATCAGGAACGACGAGAACTGGGTCAGGTCGCGCTTTGTCGTGTAGCCGTAGAGACTGGTGGCGCCGAACATGGTGGCGGCGATGAAGAAGGTGCGCGCGATGCTGGTTCCGGTGAAGACCAGGAACACGGAGGCGAGCGACAGGCCCATGACCGCGCAGAAGGCCCAGAACATCGCCTGGGCACTCGCCGCCGACATGGTCTGCATTTTGAACGAGAACAACATGACGAAGGCGAGCGGTGCCAGCATCACCACCCATTTCAGCGGGCTGGAGAAGATCGGCACGTAGAGCGCCGGCGTCGATGAGATCATGAAGGCGACGAGGCCGGTGACCACAAGGCCGACGCCCATGTAGTTGTAGACGCGCAGCATATGCTGGCGCAGGCCCTCGTCGAAGATGGCTCCGGTTTGGGCGCCGGCGCCGACTCGATATCCCAGATTGGGCGTGTTCATTTGCGTTCTCCTTTGTGGATCGATCAGTAAAGCGTCTTGGCGAGCGTCTCGGCGGCGCGGTCGAGGTCATGGACCTCGCTTCGTCCGACCACCGCATAGGCGACATCGCCGATCTGGAAATAGGCCGACGAAATGTCGCCCGAGGGCGCTATCGTCGGCTTGACGACGTCGAAGGTTCCTGGCCGGATCGCAAACAGCGACACCAGCCCCATGTCTTTCGTCTCGACCGCCATCTCGACGCTCGGCCCAAAGCGCGACGGATAGATCTGCACGTCGCGCACCCTCCAATCCGTCGGCAGCGACGGCATGACGATGGCAGTGGCGGCGCGGATTTCGCCGGCGTTGTAATTGGGCGCTTCCGGCTGCGACGGCATGCTCTCGCGCACCAGCGTCGTCCTGTGGGCCTGCACCGCCTCGTCGACATAGGCGGGCGGCTGCGGCGAGGCGACGACCTTGGTCACCGACATCGGCCCGATGATGCCGTTTGCCAGCCAGCCGGCGGCGACGAAGCCGGCGACCGCCGCCGCGCGCTGCAACACGCCGAAGAGCCGGCCGCGGGCAAGCCCTCTCTCCAGCCGCCGCGCGGCATCGGCGGTCGCGGGGCGCGCCATGCCCTTGGAGCCGGCCAAACCTGCGGAACCGGCAAGCGCCACGCGCAGTTCATCGCGGGTCCTGAGATCCGACATCACGCGCGCCGCCGCCTCCGGGCGAGCGGACAAGAATGCTTCGACCTCGATGCGGCGGGTGACGTCGACCTGGTCGTCGACATAGGCGTCGAGGTCGATATCGGTCACGGGATCGACAGTTGCGGTCATGACGGGCCTCCAACGATCCTGAGGTGGTTTTTTGCCTTCGCGGGCTCCTCCATCTCGCGCAGTGCGGCGCGCGCCCTGCCGATGCGTGACATCAGCGTGCCGAGCGGCACGCCGCTGGCATCGGCGGCCTGTTGATAGGAGAGGCCTTCGATGGCGACGAGGTGCAGCGCTGAACGCTGTTCTTCCGGCAGGCTGAAAAAAGCCTCGCGCACCTGCGCCAGGCGCACCGAATGTTCCTGTGGTGCCGGCGTGCTGCCGTCGGCCAGGTATCCAGCCTGTTCGACGCGCGACGCTTCGGACTTGCGGGACCGCATCTTGTCGATGAAGGTGTTGTGGACGATCGACAGCAGCCACGCGCGCAGGTTTCCGCCGGAGCGGAACGTGCTGCGCCGCTCATAGGCGCGCACCAGCGCGTCATGGACAAGATCCTCGGCGTCGGTGCTGTCGCGCGTCAGCGAGCGCGCATAGCGACGCAGCGAACCGAGCTGTCCTAGGATGTCAAAGCGTGGCATCGACGGTTTCATGTCCTGTTTACGGAGCATGTGGGGATTTTAATCCCTGCCCTGCCAATTTTTTCCCTTTGAGGACATCGTTCGCCTCTACCCTCGCCTCGCAGCATCGAGCGGCTATCCCTGGAACCGCATGATGAAGCCGAGAAATACAAGCTCCCGGAATCGTTGTGCGGGTGATTTCCATCGGTGCATCGACGGCAGGCATGGCGGCAGTGGGCCCAATGTGGCGACTGGAATGCAGTAGATCGTGCCTACTTCACACGCCTCTTCTCCAGCTTCCTCGCCAGCGTCCGGCGGTGCATGCCCAACCGTCGTGCTGTCTCGGAAATGTTGAAGTCGGCCTCCACCAGCATTTCGTGGATGCGCTCCCATTCGAGGTTCTTTATCGAGGTTGGTCGCTCGGCGAGCGGCACCGAAGCATTGCCCTCGACCTGGCCGAAAGCGGCTTCAATGTCGTCGGTGTTGGCGGGCTTGGCAAGATACTGGCAGGCGCCGAGCTTGATCGCCTCGACAGCGGTGGCGATGCTTGCAAAGCCGGTCAACACGACGATCCGCATTTCAGGATCGTGCTCGTGCAGCGCCCTGACGCATTCCAGGCCCGAGCCGCTGGCAAGCTTGAGATCGACGACGGCATATTGGAAGGCAACGGTGCCGATCAGCGCATGCACGCCGTCGACGCTCCGGCAGCTATGCGTTTCGTAGTCACGCCGTTCGAAAGACCGGCGCAGTGCGTTGGCAAAGGCGATGTCGTCCTCGACGATCAACAGCGTGCGTTTAGTCGGCATTGTGCCCTCGCGGAGACAGAGCAGCCAGCGGCAGATGCAACGTAACCGAAGCTCCCCCCTCGGTTCTATTTCTTACGGTGACGCTACCCCCCAGCTTGCGGATGACATTGACGACCAGAAACAGGCCGAGCCCGCTACCTGGCCGGTTTTTGGTCGACGTATAGGGCTTGCCGAATTCAGCAAGCATGGCTTCTTCAAATCCCGGTCCCGCGTCGACAACTTCGACGATAAGATCGTCAGCGTGGCGGCTGACGATCAACCCGACCCATAGAGGCGACGCTTCAAGTGCGTTGTCCAGTACATTGAACATCACCTGTTTGAGCGCAGGATCGGAGACGATCTCCTGGTTGGCGCCGAAACGCCTGGTGTATTCGAAACCTTGCGGCAGCCGTGTCGATTTCCATTCGGCCACCAGCTCCGCCAGGAAGGCGTCGACGGAGGTGCGAACAGTGCCTTCGCCGCGCAATTCGCCCGACGACATCAGGATTCCCGAAACGATCTTCTTGCAACGGTCCAACTGGCCTTGCATCTCCCGGATTTCCTGCGCCAGATCCGGATCGGCCTCAAGAGCCGGCATGCGCTGCCAGTCGTTGAGGATGACGGAAAGCGTGGCCAGCGGCGTGCCGAGCTCATGCGCGGCGCCGGAGGCGAGCAGGCCCATCCTGACGATGTGAGCCTCCTCCGCCGACTGCTGGCGCAAATCCGCAAGATGGGCGTCGCGGGTGCGAATGTTGTTCTGGACCCTGGTGATGAACAGCACCAGAAGCGTTGCCGCCAGAACGAAACAGATGAACATGCCCTGGATGTGCAGGCTGAACAGCCCGGCACCGTGTGCAGCGGGCAGGCTGATCTCACGGTAGAAAGTGGTCAGCGCGATGAAGCACGTGCTTGCAATGAGGACAAGGGCCCAGACCGACCATGTCTCCAGCAGCACCGCGCCCAGGATGACCTGGAGCAGGTAAAGCGAAATGAAGGGATTGGACGCGCCGCCACTCAGGTAAAGCTGGACCGTCAACGCGGTGACGTCGAGCAGCAGCCCAAGAAACAGCTCGGTGTTGGTGATCGCGTCCTGGCTGCTGTGCCGGCGCAGGCTGGCGACATTGAGAGCGATCAGCAGCAGGATCACCACCGCCATCGGCACCAGCGGCAGGCCGATGCCAAGCGCGTAGCGGACGAACAGGATCGTCACGATCTGACCACCGACCGCGATCCAGCGCAGTTGGATCAGAAGCAGGAAATTCTGTTTGTTGGTCTTGTCGTGCAGAGTCATTGGGCCGGGAGGTCCCCAGCCCTGGCCAAGCAGGTTACTCAAGCGGGCGTCCGATCCAGGCGCTGGTTGAGCCTCAGCGCCAGCAGCGTGCATAGCGCTCCCGACAACAGATAGGCGCCTGATGAGATCAGCCCGAAATGGGCGGACAGGAACAGGGCGACAATGGGGGCGAAGCCGGCGCCGAACAGCCAGGCGAGGTCCGAGGTCAGCGCAGCACCTGTATAGCGGTAGGTCTTTGAAAAGTTCGAGGCGAGTGCTCCTGAAGACTGGCCGAACGACAGGCCGAGCAGGACGAAGCCCAATACCATGAAGACGGACTCTCCGACGAAGCCGCCATCGAGCAGCTGTGGCGCGAAACCGCTGAAAACGGCGATGGCCACCGCCGAGCCTCCTAGCAAGGGCCAGCGCCCAACCCGGTCGGCGACGAAGCCCGAGATCGCGATTGCCGCCAGGCCGAAGAAGGCTCCGATCGTCTCGATGACCAGGAACCGGGCCGGTCCCTCTCGCGTGAACAAGAAAATCCAGGACAGAGGAAACACCGTCACCATGTGGAACAGAGCGAAGCTCGCCAGCGGCGCGAAGGCGCCGAGCACGACAGTGCGCCCTTCGGCGCGCAACGTCTCACGGACGGAAGTCGGCTCCAGTTCCTGGCCTTCGAACAGTTTGGTGTATTCCGGCGTCACCACGATGCGCAGCCGTGCGAACAGGGCGACGACATTGATAGCGAAGGCGACGAAGAACGGGTAGCGCCAACCCCAGCTGAAGAAGTCTTCGGCCGACAGGTTGCCGACGAAATATGCAAACAGGGCGCTGGCAACGATGAGCCCGAGTGGTGCGCCCAGCTGCGGGATCATCGCATACCAGCCGCGGCGCTTTTCGGGCGCATTCAACGCCAGCAGCGAGGCAAGTCCATCCCATGTCCCGCCCAGCGCCAGTCCCTGACCGATCCGGAACATGGCCAGCAGCCAGGCCGAAGCCGGGCCGATCTGGTCGTAACCGGGCACGAAGGCGATCGACACGGTCGAGGTCCCCAGCAGGAACAGCGCGATGGTGAGCTTGGCGCTGCGGCCGTAGGCGCGGTCGAGCGCGGTGAAGATCGCCGTCCCGATCGGCCGCGCGATGAAGGCAAGCGCGAAGATGGCGAAGGAGTAGAGCGTGCCGGTCAACGGGTCGGCATAAGGAAATACGAGCTTCGGAAAAACGATGACGGAAGCGATCGCGTAGACGAAGAAGTCGAAGAATTCCGACGTCCTGCCGATGATGACGCCAACGGCGATTTCGCCGGGCTTCACCTCATGATGCCGCGCGTTGATCCGTCTTGCGTCGGCTTCCATCTTCGAAGTTGGGCTCACAGCATTCTCCGTCGCCCCGCCGCGGTCTCATACGATCGCTTGCCATGTGCGCGGGCCAGATGCTTTGATGACGCCTGCCGCGTCATTGCGGCATTGGACAAATTGTCCAATGCCTTCATTGCCGCGGTGCGGCTAGCACTGGGGGGAACAACCGACAGGTCATACATTGAGCCGTCTCCGTACCCTTTTCCTGCTGCCCCTGCTGGCATCGCTCGGCTCCTGCAGCATGGTCGTCATGAACCCTGCCGGCGACGTCGCAGCGCAGCAGCGCGACCTGCTGATGGTGTCCACGGCACTGATGCTGATCGTCATCATACCGGTGATGGCTCTCACCATATTCTTTGCCTGGCGATACCGCCAGTCCAACCGCGAGGCGCGCTACGAGCCGGATTGGGACCACTCGACCCACCTCGAACTCGTCATTTGGGCGGTGCCGCTTCTGATCATCATCTGCCTGGGCGCAGTGACCTGGATGGGCACCCATCTGCTCGACCCCTATCGTCCGATCGGACGTGTCGCGGCCGGCAAGCCGGTGCCGCCGGACGTGCGCCCGCTTGAGGTCGAAGTCGTCGCGCTCGACTGGAAATGGCTGTTCCTTTATCCCGAGTATGGCGTCGCCGTTGTCAACGAACTGGCTGCGCCGGTCGACCGGCCGATCAGCTTTCGCATCACCTCCGCATCGGTGATGAACTCCTTCTACATTCCAGCACTGGCCGGCCAGATCTATGCGATGCCGGGTATGGAAACCAGGCTGCACGCCGTCATAAACAAGTCCGGCGACTATGAAGGGTTCTCCGCCAACTACAGCGGCGCCGGCTTCTCGGGAATGCGCTTCGCGTTCCACGGCCTAGACGATGCCGGTTTCCAGGCATGGATCGCGAAGGCAAAGGACGGCGGCGGCAAGCTCGACCGAAACGGCTATCTGGAGCTCGAACAGCCCAGCGAGAACCAACCCGTGCGCCACTATGCGGCGGTGGATGCCGATCTCTACAAGGCGATCCTCAACATGTGCGTCGAGCCCGGCAAGATGTGCATGAGCGAGATGTCGCAGATCGATGCCAAGGGCGGTCTGGGAATGGCCGGCATCCGCAACACCCTGCCGCTGCTGTATGACAAGTTCGCCCGGCGCGGCACGATATTCGGCCCTGCCCCATCCTATGTCGCCAGCATATGCACGACCGAAGAAGCACTGGCGGCTTCGAAGGCCGATCAATCCGTCACGCCGATGACCTCGACGCCGATAGTCGGCGCTGGTCTGCAACGGCCACTGCCCCTGTCGATCCGACTGCCGTCACCTTCCGCAACCGGCACGCTTCGGTCGCCCTTCAACTCCTGAGGCGCCACGCAAGACATGTTCGACAATCCTGCTTTTCTCAAGGCGATCTTCGGCCGGCTTACGCTCGAGTCGCTGCCGCTGCACGAACCCATCGTGGTCGCGACCTTCATAGTCGTCGCGCTGGGCGGCGTGGCACTCGTCGGCGCACTGACCTATTTCAAGCTCTGGGGCTATCTGTGGCGCGAATGGTTCACCAGCGTCGACCACAAGCGCATCGGTGTGATGTACATGGTGCTCGGCATCGTCATGCTGCTGCGCGGCTTCAGCGACGCCATCATGATGCGGCTCCAGCAGGCGATGGCCTTCGGCGGTTCGGAAGGCTACCTCAATTCGCATCACTACGACCAGATCTTCACCGCGCACGGCGTGATCATGATCTTCTTCGTGGCGATGCCGCTGGTGACGGGCCTGATGAATTTCGTCGTCCCGCTGCAGATCGGCGCGCGCGACGTGTCGTTTCCGTTCCTCAACAATTTCAGCTTCTGGATGACGGTCGGCGGCGCGGTCATCGTCATGATGTCGCTGTTCGTCGGCGAATTCGCCCGCACCGGCTGGCTTGCCTATCCGCCGCTGTCGGGTATCGGCTACAGTCCCGATGTCGGCGTCGATTATTATATCTGGGCCCTGCAAGTGGCGGGCGTCGGCACGCTGCTGTCGGGCGTGAACCTGGTCTGCACCATCGTCAAGATGCGCGCGCCAGGCATGACCATGATGAGAATGCCGATCTTCACCTGGACCGCGCTCTGCACCAATGTGCTCATCGTCGCCGCCTTCCCGGTGCTGACGGCGGTGCTGGCCCTGCTGGCTCTCGACCGTTATGTCGGCACCAACTTCTTCACGAACGACTTCGGCGGCAATCCGATGATGTACGTGAACCTGATCTGGATCTGGGGCCACCCCGAGGTCTACATCCTGATCCTGCCGGCCTTCGGCATATTTTCCGAAGTGACCTCGGCCTTCTGCGGCAAGCGGCTCTTCGGCTACACATCGATGGTCTATGCAACCATCGTCATCACCATCCTGTCCTACCTGGTCTGGCTGCATCACTTCTTCACCATGGGATCGGGAGCGAGCGTCAACTCGTTCTTCGGCATCACAACGATGATCATTTCGATCCCGACAGGCGCCAAGATATTCAACTGGCTGTTCACCATGTACCGCGGCCGCATCCGCTTCGAACTGCCGATGATGTGGACGGTCGCCTTCATGCTGACCTTCGTGGTCGGCGGCATGACCGGCGTGCTGCTCGCGGTTCCGCCAGCCGACTTCGTGCTCCACAACAGCCTGTTCCTGGTCGCGCATTTCCACAACGTCATCATCGGCGGCGTGCTGTTCGGCCTGTTTGCCGGCATCAGCTACTGGTTCCCCAAGGCATTCGGATTCCGGCTTGATCCGTTCTGGGGAAAGATGTCGTTCTGGTTCTGGGTGGTCGGCTTCTGGTTCGCCTTCATGCCGCTCTACATCCTCGGCTTGATGGGCGTAACGCGCCGGCTGCGCACCTTTGAGGATCCCTCGCTGCAGATCTGGTTCATCATCGCCGCCTTCGGCGCCTTCCTGATCCTGCTTGGCATCCTGTCCTTCCTCATCCAGATCTTCGTCAGCGTGCGCCGGCGCGAGCAGCTTCGCGACGATACCGGCGATCCGTGGGACGGGCGTACGCTCGAATGGGCGACGTCCTCGCCGCCGCCGGCCTACAATTTCGCCTTCACGCCGGTCGTCCACGATCTCGACGCCTGGACGGACATGAAGAATCGCGGCTACCAGCGTCCGTTGACGGGCTTCCGCGACATCCACATGCCGCGCAACACCGGAGCCGGCGTCGTCCTGGCCGGGTTGAGCGTGGTGCTTGCCATGGCGCTCATCTGGTACATTTGGTGGCTGGCGATCGTCAGCTTCGTCGCCCTGATCGGCTACGCCATAGCGCATACTTTCAACTACGACCGGGACTTCCACATTCCGTCCAGTGACGTCACCCGCGTCGAGGACGAGCGGACACGCCTGCTCGCAGCCACCAGCCAGGCGGGATAAGCACCATGGCACACGCCGACACGGTGATCGACGACACGGTCTTCCACCTGGAAGACGACCACGGCCATGCCGAGAGCGGCAGCAGCACCATGCTCGGCTTCTGGATCTATCTGATGAGCGACTGCCTCATCTTCGCGATGCTGTTCGCGGTCTACGGCGTGCTCGGTGGCAATTACGCGGCCGGACCCGCGCCGAAGGACCTGTTCGATCTTCCGCTGGTCGCGCTGAACACCACCATGCTGCTCCTGTCCTCCATCACTTACGGCTTCGCGATGCTGGAGATGGCGAAGGGACGGGTGAAACCCATGCAGGTGTGGCTGGTGATCACTGGCCTGTTCGGCCTCGCCTTTCTCAGCATCGAACTCTACGAATTCGCCCATTTCATCCACGAGGGGGCGACGCCGCAGCGCAGCGGCTTCCTGTCGTCGTTCTTCACGCTGGTCGGAACGCACGGCCTGCACGTCACCTTCGGCCTGATCTGGCTGGTGGTGCTGATGGTGCAGGTCTCCAGGCACGGGCTGATCGCCGCGAACCAGCGGCGCCTGATGTGCCTGAGCATGTTCTGGCACTTCCTCGACGTCATCTGGATCGGCGTCTTCACCTTCGTTTATCTGATGGGAATGTTGCGATGAGCGCCGGCCACCACACAGACACCAGCGACCAGAGCCACGCGCATCACGGCGTCGATCACGGCTCGCTGCGCGGCTATCTGACAGGCTTCGGCCTGTCCGTCGTGCTGACCGCCATTCCCTTCTGGCTGGTCATGACCAACGCGCTCGGCAATCAGATGGCGTCGGCAATTGCCATCATGGCCTTCGCCGTCGTGCAAATCATCGTCCACATGGTGTTCTTTCTGCATATGAACACCAGGTCGGAGAGCGGCTGGACCATGATGGCCCTGATCTTCACCCTCATCCTGGTGGTGATCGCGCTGACGGGCTCACTCTGGGTCATGTACCATCTGAACGTCAACATGATGCCCGGCCATGACATGAGTCAGATACCCTGAGAGAGGGACCTGGCTTTGGACGAACAGGCACGGACGATACCGCATTCGAATACAGGCGACGGCCAAAGGGTTACGCGTTCACCATGGACGCTGTTGGTGCTTTGCCTTTGCGGGGCCATCGGCATCACCGGCTTTTCGGCGCTTGGTGTCTGGCAGCTGGAGCGCCGCGTCTGGAAACTCGACCTGATCGAGCGTGTCGACCAGCGTCTCAAGGCAGTACCTGTGGCCGCCCCGGCGCCTTCGGCCTGGCCAGCGATCAACGCCAGGGATGGCGAGTATCGCCAGCTTGCCGTCACGGGCCGGTTTCTCGGTGATCGCGAGACCCTGGTCCAGGCGGTCACCGATCTCGGCGGGGGCTTCTGGGTAATGTCGCCGTTCCGAGCGGATGATGGCTTCACGATTCTGGTGAACAGGGGCTTCGTGCCGACGGACAAGCGCGATCCGGCAACCCGCCTCGCAGGCAAGCCCTCGGGCGATCACACCGGAATTCACGGCCTGTTGCGCATCAGCGAACCGAAAGGCGGCTTCCTGCGTAGCAACGATCCGGCCGCCAACCGCTGGTATTCGCGCGATGTGCAGGCGATCGCCACGACGCAAGGCCTCGGGCGTGTCGCTCCTTATTTCATCGATGCCGATGCCACGCCCAATCCGGGAGGGTGGCCGGTCGGCGGCCTGACGGTCGTTTCGTTCCACAACAACCATCTGGCCTATGCCCTGACATGGTTCGGGCTGGCCTTGATGGTGCTGGGCGCGATCGCCTATCTGTTGCGGCAGGCTGGGAAATACGGTGGGGCCTGACCACTGGCCCCGGCAAAGCCGAAATTGCGCACGGAAGCGCTCATGCCGGCGCGGACGATGGCGTGGTGGCTCTGTTGATGTTGGCTGGTCATTTTCCCACGCGCATCAATGGGTTCCGCACCGAACCCCGTCCATATCACGGGGAGCGTGCAGGGCAGGCTTCCCGGCACCCCCGTCTCAGGCTGGATCACCTAGCTAAAACCGCTGGCGAAACGCGACCGATTTGCGTATCACTCCGCCGCCATTGGAGCCCTATCGATGTTTGAGACCCTGCAGCCCGCCCCTGCCGACAAGATCCTGGCCCTGATCGGCCTTTATCGTGCCGATCCGCGTCCAGACAAGGTCGATCTCGGTGTCGGCGTCTACAAGGATCGCGACGGCAAGACGCCGGTCATGCGCGCCGTGCGCGAAGCCGAAAAGCGGCTATTGGAGGGTCAGGACACCAAGACCTATCTCGGCCTTGCCGGCGATACCGGCTTCAACACAGTGATGGCCAAGCTCGCTTTCGGTCCGGGCGCCGACATGACGCGCATCCGAGCCGCACAGGCGCCCGGCGGTTCCGGCGCACTGCGGCTGGTGGCGGAACTGCTGAAGCGGACACGCTCGGATGCAACCATCTGGCTGTCGGACCCGACTTGGCCGAACCATATGCCGGTGATGCGCGCCGCCGGCCTGCAGATCCGTGAATATCCCTATTTCGACGCCGCATCGGGCGCCGTTCGCTTCGACGACATGCTGGCGGCCCTGCGGACCGCAAAGAACGGCGACGTCGTGTTGCTGCATGGCTGCTGCCACAACCCGACCGGCGCCAATCTGGATGCGGCACAGTGGGCAGCCGTTACCGATCTGGTCGTCGAGCGCGAGCTGCTGCCCTTCGTCGACATCGCTTATCAGGGCTTTGGCGATGGCCTCGAGGCCGACGCCCTCGGCTTGCGCCTGCTGGCGGCGAAAGTTCCGGAGATGGTGGTGGCGTCGAGCTGCTCGAAGAATTTTGCTGTCTACCGCGACCGCGTCGGCGCGGCGATGATCCTGGCCAGGGATGGCGCACAGGCGGATGTGGCGATGAGCCAGATGCTGTCGGCGGCGCGCGCCATGTATTCGATGCCGCCGGACCATGGTGCGGCGGCCGTGCGCATCGTGCTCGAAGACGCCACCTTGCGCGCCGACTGGGAAGCCGAGCTCGAAGAGATGCGCCTGCGCATGCTCAGGCTACGCGTGCAGTTCGCCGAAGCGCTGCGCCGGCAGTCCAATTCGGACCGCTTCGACTTCGTCGCCAGCCATCGCGGCATGTTCTCCCGCCTTGGCCTCACGGAAGCGCAGGTCGAGCGGCTGCGTGCCGAGAACGGCGTCTACATGGTCGGCGACAGCCGTATCAATGTCGCCGGACTGCCCGAGGACGGCATGGACGAACTCGCCAAGGCGATCGTTTCGGTTCTTGATTGACGCGGCTCGTCTGTGGACAAGGCTTCCGCGCCGGCTGACAGCGTTGGCCGCGCGGCCGGTCGCGGGATAGCATCCGATAGACTGTTTTGACGCAATTCCGGACAGAAAACCGTTTCACACTTTTCCTGGAATAGCTCTAGATGACGCCATCAAAAGACATTTCGCGCCTGATCGAGATCATGGCGGCGCTGCGGGCGCCGAAGACCGGCTGTCCCTGGGATATCGAACAGGATTTCTCGACCATCGCGCCCTACACGATCGAGGAAGCCTATGAGGTGGCGGACGCCATCGCGCGCGGCGACCTTGACGATCTGCGCGACGAGCTCGGCGATCTTCTGCTGCAGGTCGTCTATCACGCACAGATGGCCGAGGAGGTCGGCGAATTCGCCTTCCCTGACGTGGTTCAGGCGATCACCACCAAGATGATCCGACGCCATCCGCATGTCTTCGGCGACGAAGAAGCCCGTAGCGCCGGCATGGCCAAGGGCATGTGGGAAAAGATCAAGGCAGAAGAGAAGGCGGAGAAACGAAGCGCCCGCCTCGCGCGTGGTCTCGATCCCGAAGACAATGGCAAGGGGTTTCTGGACAGCGTGCCGGTCGCCCTGCCCGCACTGACCCGGGCGCTGAAACTACAGGAGAAGGCCGCCCGCGTCGGCTTCGACTGGAGCGAGGCGGCGCCCATCCTCGACAAGATCGAGGAAGAGATCGGCGAACTGCGCGAGGCACTGGCCAAGGGCGACACGGCCTCGATCAAGGACGAGTTCGGCGACATGCTGTTTGCCGTCGTCAATCTCGGACGGCACCTCAAGCTCGATTCGGAAGCAGCACTGAGCGGCACGAACGAAAAATTCCGCTCACGCTTCCATTATGTCGAACAGGCCCTGGAAAAATCCGGCAGCACGCTGGAAAAGGCTGGTCTGGCCGAGATGGAAGCGCTGTGGCAGGAAGCAAAGGCCGCGAAGTAAGTCACATTACCCGTTGTTTTTGCGACGCAATCTGCTTTCGATCTCTTCGCGGGCGCTTTGCGTGGCCTTGAGCGAGATGGTGGCGCTGCCGTCATCATTGTCGCTTCTCGAAACGACATCGCCATTGCGGTAAAGCCAGTCGACAAGGCCGAACTGTGCCGGCTCGATCGTCACCGTCAGGTCTTCGAGCTCGCCCGCCATCCGCGTTTCGATGATCGCCTTCAGCGCATCGATGCCCTCGCCGGTCACAGCCGACACCGCAATCGGCGGCGCCTTGCTGGCATTGGCGCCGTCTGCAAGCAGCCGGGTCCGGTTGCCCTCGTCGAGCCGGTCGATCTTGTTCCACACTTCGATCACGCGCTTGGCGTCGCCGGCGTCGACACCGAGGTCGGCCAGGATGCGCTCGACATCTTCCGCTTGTGCCGCGGTGTCCGGATCGGAAATATCGCGCAGATGAAGCACAAGATCGGCCTCGACCACCTCTTCCAGGGTGGCGCGGAAAGCCGCGATCAGATGCGTCGGCAGGTCCGAAATGAAGCCGACAGTGTCGGAGAGGATGATCGGCGTGCCGTGCGGCAGGCGTACGCGCCGAAGCGTCGGGTCGAGCGTGGCGAACAGCATATCCTGCGCCAGTACATCCGCCCCGGTCAGCCGGTTGAACAGCGTCGACTTGCCGGCGTTGGTATAGCCGACAATCGCCACCACCGGGAACGGCACCTTCCTGCGCTTGGCGCGGTGCAGGTCGCGCGTGCGCCGCACCGTTTCCAGCTCCTGCTTCAGCTTGATGATCTTTTCCTGCAACTGCCGCCGGTCGGATTCGATTTGTGTTTCGCCGGGGCCCCCGAGGAAGCCGGCGCCACCGCGCTGGCGCTCCAGATGGGTCCAACTGCGCACGAGGCGGCCCTTCTGGTAGTTGAGATGGGCGAGCTCGACCTGCAGCGTGCCTTCCTTGGTGCGCGCGCGCTCGCCGAAGATCTCGAGGATCAGCCCGGTGCGGTCCAGCACCTTGGCGTTCAGCTCTTTCTCGAGATTGCGCTGCTGCACCGGGGTCAGCGGATGGTCGACGACGACCACTTCCGCATGTCCCTCTTTGACGATTTCCGCGAACTCCGCAACCTTGCCGCTGCCGAGCAGCGTCGCCGGGCGCGGATCGTTGACGGTCACCACCGCAGTGTGGATCAGATCCAGGTTGATGGCGCGAGCAAGGCCGACGGCCTCGTCGTGACGAGCATCAGCCGAACGCATCAACCGAGGACGATTGGTTTCGTCGTCGTTGCGCTGGTGGCGGGTAAGGACGGGCACAATGACAACAGCCCGGGTCGGGCCCTTGGCTTCCGTCCCGGGATGATGTGTTGGTTTTCCGCGAACGGTGGCGTCCGCGTCTTTCTCACGTGCCAATCAGGCGCCCTGGCTTTCCTCGCCATCGAACATCTGAACCGGCTGGCTCGGCATGATCGTGGAAATGGCGTGCTTGTAGACGAGCTGGGAGTGACCGTCGCGGCGCAGCAGGACACAGAAATTGTCGAACGAAGTGACCACGCCGGTCAGCTTCACGCCGTTGATGAGGAAGATGGTGAGCGGGTTCTTGCTCTTGCGAACTGAATTCAGGAACAGGTCCTGAAGGTTTTGCGATCGTTCCGCCATTGTTCTTGTCTTTCGCCGATCCCCTTCGGTTTGCAAGCCAATGCGCCAAATTAACGGGCGCATGTCAAGCTCGCAAACACCGTCTTGTCGTCAGTAACGACAAGCAGAACGAGATATATTGATGTTCATTCCACCTGTGCGGTTATCAGGCTGGACTTTTTTCCGCAATGTCAAAAAAGGCCTGCCGCAACGAAAGTGTTATTGAGCCGGGGTGCCCATTGGCGACCGTATCGCCGTCGATGGCCACCACCGGCATGGCGATTGTCGTTGCGGAGCTGATGAACGCCTCGCGTGCCGCCTTGGCCTCGGCGACGGAAAAGCCGCGCTCCTCGATCTTCAGGCCAAGCTTGGCCGCCACTTCGAACATGGTCGTGCGGGTGATGCCGCGCAAGATGCCGTGCTCGGCCGGCCTGGTGACCAGGACGCCGTCCCGGGTGATGATCCAGGCATTGGACGAGCCGCCTTCCTTGACGTTGCCTTCACCGTCGACGAACCAGGCTTCCTGCGCGCCAGCTTCCTTGGCCTTCTGCTTGGCCAATACATTGGGCAGCAGCCCGACGGTCTTGATGTCGACCCGGTCCCAGCGGTTTTCGGGCACGGTGATGACCGCGATGCCGGTCTCGGCTCGCTTTGCTCCAGCCGCCGGATCGGCCTTCTTGGCGGTCACCACCAGGGACGGCTTGGTGTCGGCGGAAGGGAAGACGAAGTCGCGGCTGGCAACGCCGCGCGTCACCTGCACGTAGACCAGGCCATTGGCGACATGGTTGCGATTGACCACCTCTCGCAAAATGAGCGGCAGCACGTGAGAGGTGACCGGCCAGGCGATCGACAATTCGGTCAGCGAGCGGTTCAGCCGGGCCAGGTGACGCGGCATATCGACGATGAAACCACGCGCCACCTCGCAGACCTCATAGACACCGTCGGCGAACTGATAGCCACGGTCCTCTATATGGACGGCGGCGTCGGCGTGCGTGACATAGCGCCCGTTGACATAGGCAATGCGCGGCATGGGCAACCTCTAGGATTCTCGGGGCTTTCTTATGCGATTCCACCGCCGCCGTAACCGGCAAATGCTTGGCCCGGGCGCGGCGGCTGGATATGTCGCGCTCAGACGCCCAGCGACTTCAGCTTGCGGTGCAGCGCGGAGCGCTCCATGCCGATGAACTCGGCGGTTTTCGAGATGTTGCCGCCGAACCGATTGATCTGGGCGATCAGATAGTCCTTCTCGAACTGTTCGCGCGCCTCGCGCAGCGGCAGCGCCATGATGTGCTGGTCGGATTGATTCGGCGTTCGCGGCATGACATCGCCGATCTCGGCCGGCAAAAGGTCCGCGGTGATCGGCGCATCGACGTCGTCGCCGCGCGCAAGGATCATCAGGCGCTCGACATTGTTGCGCAGCTGGCGAACGTTGCCCGGCCAGTTGTGCGCCTGCAGCACGGCCAGCGCGTCGTCGCCGATGCGGCGCGGCTTGATGCCGGCCTGGCGGGCGATCTGCTTCATGAAATTGTCGACGAGGTAGGGAATATCCTCGCGCCGCTCGGCCAATCCCGGCACGATGACCGGAACAACCGCCAGACGATGGTAAAGATCCTCGCGAAAACGCCCGTCGGCAATCATCGCTTCGAGGTTCTGCGAGGTCGAGGAGATGATGCGGACATCGACCTTGACCCGCTTGGTTCCCCCTACCCGCTCGAACTGCTGCTCGACCAGCACGCGCAGGATCTTGTTCTGCGTCTCGCGCGGCATGTCGGCCACCTCGTCGATGTAGAGGATACCGCGATGGGCCTCCTCCAGCGCGCCGACCTTGCGCTCGACGCCATTCGATTCGGTGCCGAACAGCTCGATCTCCATGCGCTCGGGCGTGATGTTGGCGGCGCTCAGCGTCACGAAAGGTGCGCTCTTGCGCGCCGACAGCGTGTGGATGGCGCGCGCGGCCAGTTCCTTGCCCGAGCCAGACGGTCCGATGATCATCACGCGGCTGTTGGTCGGCGCGACGCGTTCGATGGTCTGGCGCAACTGGCTCATCGCCGACGACATGCCGATCAGATCGAAGGTTTCGCCGCTGCGCAGCTTGAGGTCGGAAACCTCGCGCCGCAATTTCGAGGTCTCGAGCGCACGTTCGGCAATAAGGATCAGCCTGTCGGCCTTGAACGGTTTTTCGATGAAGTCATAGGCGCCGCGACGGATGGCGGAGACCGCCGTTTCGATGTTGCCG
This sequence comes from Mesorhizobium sp. M1066, assembly GCF_040318635.1. Taxonomy (NCBI): domain Bacteria; kingdom Pseudomonadati; phylum Pseudomonadota; class Alphaproteobacteria; order Hyphomicrobiales; family Phyllobacteriaceae; genus Mesorhizobium; species Mesorhizobium sp. M1066. Next base: position 42,251 of record NZ_JAMYMR010000003.1, on the reverse strand, counting down.
TGGCCGGAAATCATCACCACCGGCAAGGTCGGATGCATGGTCTTGATCTCGTCGAGCAGCGCCAGCCCGTCCAGGCGCGAGCCCTGCAGCCAGATATCGAGGAAAATCAGCCGCGGCGCGCGATCAGCTATAGCAGCGAGCGCGCTGTCAGCATCGAATGCCGTGCGGGTTTCGTGACCTTCGTCGCTCAGTATGCCCGCGACGAGCTCACGGATGTCTTCCTCGTCATCGACGATGAGAATATCAGACGCCATTACCGACCTTTTCAGTTTCTCTTTCGTTTTCCGCCCTGCTTTCGCCGCGCGGAGCCGTTGCGGCCGCAGGCGGCAGGATGATGCTGATCATCGCGCCGCGCCCATCGTGGAAGTCCGCTGGAGCATCGTGTAGTTCCAGCCTGCCGCCATGGTCCTCCACGATCTTCTTGACGATAGCGAGGCCAAGTCCGGTGCCCTTCTCGCGTGTGGTCATGTAGGGCTCGAGCAGCCGTTGGCGATTCTCGCGCGGCAGGCCTTTGCCATTGTCGATGACGTCGATTCGAATCGCACCATTCTGGCGCCCGGCTTGAATCCGGATTATGCCGTGCGAACCGTCCTTCTGTTCCAATCCGTCGATGGCCTCGGCGGCGTTCTTGATCACATTGCCGAAAGCCTGCGCCATCAAGCGGCTGTCGAAAGTGCCCTTGAGCGGCTCCGTGCCGAAGATCCGCTCGAAAGTGATGTCGGCGCGGCTGACCTCGACCAGAAACGAGGCCTCACGCAGCGATTCGCGCAGATCTATCGCCTTCATCTCGGGCTTCGGCATGCGCGCGAACGCCGAGAATTCGTCGACCATACGGCCGATATCCTCAACCTGACGGATGATGGTGTCGGTGCATTGGTCGAAAACCTCGCGGTCCTCGGTAATCACCTTGCCGTAACGGCGCTTGATACGTTCGGCCGAGAGTTGGATCGGCGTCAGCGGGTTCTTGATCTCGTGGGCGATACGCCGCGCCACGTCCGCCCAGGCCGACGAGCGCTGCGCCTGAACCAGGTCGGTGATGTCGTCGACCGTCACCACATAGGATTTTTCCTCCGAGCCGTCGTCGCCGGCCTCGATCGTGATCTGCACGTTGAAGGTCCGCTCGGCACCGGCGCGGTAGAAGGTCACCTGCTCACGATAGACGGGTTTGCCGGACTTGCGGCCGATCTCGAAGACGCGGCCGACATGCGGCAGCACGGCGGAAAGATTCTGCCCAAGGGCTGCGCTGGCCGAAATCGCCAGCATCGCCTCGGCCGAGCGGTTGACGATGGTGACGATGCCGTAGGGATCGACGCCGATGACGCCGGCGGTAACGCCGGCAAGCACAGCTTCCGAGAAGCGGCGCCGTTCGTCGATCAGGTCCTTGGCGGACAGGATCTCGTTGCGCTGCGACTTCAGTTCGAGAAGCATCTTGTTGAAGGTGTCGCCAAGCGAGGCGACATCGCCGTCCGAAGGCCTGACGGGAACCGCGACGTCGAGATTGCCGGTCGCGACCTCGTCGGCGGCGCCGATGAGCTGGCGAATGGGCCGCACCAGACGGTCGGCGACCGCAATGCCGGTCCAGATCGCGGACAGGATGATGATGAGCGTCAACGACAGATAGGGCAGCGCGAAGGCCACCTGAGAGGTACGGCGGTTATCTTCCAGCCCCCGATATTCGTCGGTGTTGGACCTGACGATCTGCCTTGCCTTGATCACTTCGGGATCGACGAGCCGAATGGTGTAGAGGTAGAGTCCTTCGATCTCCCGCAGCTTGACGATGGCGCCCATGATGTTGCGCGTTTTCGGTTCGATCAGCACCGGCTTGCCATCGGTAGCGCTGGCCACCGCGCCTTCCGGCGGCTCGGGCATGGCGAAATCCGTATCGGTCTTGGCGCTCATGACGAAAGAGCCGTCCGGCTTGATCAGCGCCGCATGGGCCAGCGAACGGCCCACGGCTTCCTTGTTCATCAGGTCGAGAAAGCCGGTACGATCAAGGCCGTAGAGCGTGCGCGACGCATCGAGATCATAGGCCATGGACAGCGTCGTGCCCTGGAGGTTGCGGGCATTTTCCTGGACATAGGCGTCGGCGATCGAGAGCGATGAATTGACGATCGTCTTGGTGCGGATCTCGAACCAGCGGTCGAGGCCGATGTCGAGCGTGATCGACGCGATGATGGCCACCATGATGGCGGGAATGGCGGCAACCAGGGCGAACATGGCGACAATGCGCACATGCAGCCGCGAAGCGGCCTTGCCATGCCGGCGCGCCATCAGGATGCGGTGCACCTCACGCCCGACCAGCGCGATAAGAAACAGGACGAAAGCCGCGTTGAGGGCAATCAGCGCCAGCGTCGTCGACTCGTTCGGTGTGATCGGCGTGGCGCCAACGAGGATGGTGAACGAGATCGCCGCCATCATCAGCGCGCCGATGACCGCGATCACGCCTGGCAGCGCAAGCAGCCGGCGCCCGTCACGAGCGCCGGGTTCGCTGAAAAGCGGTTGGTTTGTTGTCGGTGCCTGCGGAGCCATGTCGCCGTCTAGAGCCATGATTGCGTCGGATGTATGCAACGCATTGTGGCGATTATGCAACAAGTGTGACCGAGACGGAAATCTTTCGCGAGCCGATCCCCTGAAAAGAGCGCGGGCTCAGATCAAGGCTCAGCCCTGCCGCGATGATTTGTAGACGTTGACGCCGAGCTCGCGAATCTTCTTGCGCAGCGTGTTGCGGTTCAAGCCCAGCAGTTCCGCGGCCTTGATCTGGTTGCCGCGGGTTGCCGTCATCGAGGCCAGGACAAGCGGAAACTCGACCTCGGACAGGATGCGCTGGTAAAGCCCCGCTGGCGGCAAGTCGCCGGCAAAGGAAGCGAAATAGCGCTGCAGGAAGTGCTCGACCGCCTGACCGATCGACAAATCGTCGGGAATGAGATTGCCGCCACCCGGCACCACCGGACGTTCGCCGGTCTTCAGCTCGGCCTCGATGATTTCGGCGGAAATCTCGTCCTGCGAATAGAGCGCGGCGAGCCTGCGAACGAGGTTTTCCAGTTCGCGCACATTGCCCGGCCAAGGATAGCGCTTCATCAGTTCGATGCCGCCGGACGAGATGCGCTTGGTCTGCAGGCCTTCCATCTCGCCGAGCTTGAAGAAGTGGCGGACGAGGTCCGGCACATCCTCGGAGCGCTCACGCAGCGCCGGCAGCCGGAGCGGCACGACGTTGAGGCGATAGAACAGATCCTCGCGAAAAAGCCCTTGGTTGATCAGCGTGCGCAGATCCTTGTTGGTGGCGGCGACGATGCGCACGTCGGTCTTGATCGGCGTGCGTCCGCCAACCGTCGTATATTCACCCTGTTGGAGCACGCGCAGCAGACGCGTCTGCGCCTCCATCGGCATGTCGCCGATTTCGTCGAGGAACAGCGTGCCGCCTTCAGCCTGCTCGAAGCGCCCGGTCGAGCGATTCTGTGCGCCGGTGAAGGCGCCCTTCTCGTGACCGAACAGTTCCGATTCGATCAGGTCGCGCGGGATCGCCGCCATATTGATGGCGACGAAGGGGCCGCCGCGGCGGCGGCCATATTCATGCAGCGCGCGTGCCACCAGCTCCTTGCCGGTGCCAGATTCGCCCGAGATCATCACCGTCAGGTCGGTCTGCATCATGCGCGCCAGCATGCGGTAGATGTCCTGCATGGCGGCCGAGCGGCCGACCAGCGGCATTGCATCGGGCTGCTCTTCCGGCCGCGCGTCGATCTTCGGCCGACGCGGCTCGGAAAGCGCCCGGTTGACGATGTTGAGCAGTTCGGTCAGGTCGAACGGCTTAGGCAGATATTCGTAAGCGCCGGTTTCGGAGGCGCGGATCGCCGTCATGAACGTGTTCTGGGCGCTCATGACGATGACCGGCAGCTCCGGCCTCGCCTTCTTGATGCGCGGCAGCATGTCGAAGGCGTTCTCGTCCGGCATGACCACATCGGTGATGACAAGATCGCCCTCGCCCGCCGCCACCCAGCGCCAAAGCGTCGAAGCGTTGGAGGTGACGCGCACCTCATGACCGGCGCGCGAAAGCGCCTGGTTGAGGACAGTGCGGATCGCCGCATCGTCGTCGGCGACGAGAATATTGCCGCGAACGGTCATTTGCGGTCTCCTTCACCGTCATCATCGGCGCCGTTTGGCGCTTCTTTCCAGGTCGGCATCAGGATGCGGAACGTGGTGCCACGCGGCGTCGATTCGCATTCGATGATGCCGCCATGCTCGCCGACGATCTTGGCGACCAGCGCCAGCCCCAGCCCCGAGCCGTTCGGCTTGGTGGTGATGAACGGGTCAAACAGGATCGGCAAGATGTCTTCGGAGACGCCGGAGCCGTTGTCGCGCACGCAGAATTCCAGCGGCAGCGATACGCGATCTTGCGTGCCGGGGACGGAAACGCGGATGCCCGGCCGGAAGGCGGTCGACAGCACGATCTCGCCCTGCGGGTCGCTGCCGATCGCCTCGGCGGCGTTCTTGACCAGGTTAAGGAACACCTGGATCAGCTGGTCGCGGTTGGCAAACACCGGAGGCAACGAAGGATCATAGTCCTCCAATATCTTGATTCTCTTGGCAAAACCGTTCTTGGCGATCGCCTTCACATGGTCGAGAACGACATGGATGTTGACGGGGTAGCGGTCGATCGGCCGCTCGTCGGAAAACACCTCCATGCGATCGACCAGCGACACGATGCGGTCGGTCTCGTCGGTGATCAGCCGCGTCAGCGCGCGGTCTTCGTCGGAAGCCGACAGTTCGAGCAACTGGGCAGCGCCGCGGATGCCTGAGAGCGGGTTCTTGATCTCATGGGCAAGCATCGCCGCCAGACCGGTGACCGAACGTGCCGCGCCCCGATGCGTCATCTGCCGGTCGATCTTGTCGGCCATCGAGCGTTCCTGGAACATCACCACCACCGAGCCCGGAAATTCCGGCACCGGCGCGACGTAGAGATCGACGACCTTCTCGATGCCGAGCCGAGGCGACGACACGTCGACCCGATACTCGTTGACCGGGGCCCGGCGCTCGCGCACCTGGTCGACCAGTGTCAGCAGCGGGCTGCCGAAGGGAATAAGTTTTGACAGCGTGTTGCGGGCGAGCATGGTCGCGCTTGAGCGAAAAAAGTCTTCCGCATCGGCGTTGGCGAAGGTGATGAACCCCTCCTCGCTGATCATGATCACCGGGCGACGGATGGTGTTGAGCACGATTTGGGCGGCATCCGCCATTTCAGCGCCCTGGCCGGCGGCGGCGTTCATGCGGCGCTCCGCAGGTCCAAGGGTTGCGGATCGCGCGAAAACACATCGCGCAGCGAGGCAATGACGCGCGCGGGCTCCAGTGCGGTCAGTATGGCCTTTCGGCTGTCGTCGGCGACGCCGTCGGCATGCCGATCAAGATACCAGCCAAGATGCTTGCGCGCCTGGCGCAGGCCGCTTTCGGCACCGTAGAGCGCCAGCATGTCCTCATAGTGGGCCACGATGTAGTCGGCGAGCGCCGTCGAGTCCCGTGGCATGTTTGGCGTCGCCTCGCCGGTCGCCGCGGCCGCAATGCCGCCTGCGATCCAGGGCGCGCCATAATGGGCACGGCCGATCATCACGGCGTCGGCACCCGATTGATCGAGAATGTCGGCCGCTTCCGCCGGCGAAGAGACGTCACCATTGGCGACGACCGGGATGGACACGGCTTCCTTGACGCGGGCGATGGCGCGCCAGTCGGCTTTGCCCTGGTAGAACTGGCAGCGCGTGCGGCCATGCACGGTCACCATGCTGACACCGGCCTGCTCGGCGCGGCGCGCGAGCATCGGCGCGTTGAGCGCGCCTTCGTCCCAGCCGAGCCGCATCTTGACCGTCACCGGCACGTCGACCGCGCCGACCACGGCGTCGATCAGCGACAGTGCGTGGTCGAGATCCAGCATCAATGCCGAACCGGCATAACCGCCTGTGACCTTTTTGGCCGGGCAGCCCATGTTGATGTCGATAATGTCGGCGCCCTCACCCGCGGCGATTCTGGCACCTTCGGCCATGTGCATCGCTTCACGGCCTGCTAGCTGAACCATATGGACGGGCAGGCCGGAGTGGCGTATGCGCAGGTTGAAACCGGCCCTGCCCTTGGCGAGCTCTCCGCTGGCAACCATTTCGGACACGACCAGGCCCGCTCCATGCGCGTGGGCACGCTGCCGGAACGGCTCGTCCGTAATCCCCGACATTGGTGCGAGGAACACGCGATTGCGGATTCTCACACCACCGACATCGAGCGGCCCTGCCAATTTGGTCAAGGCAGGCAATTTGGTCAAGTTAACCATGCACAAAAACCAAGCATCTTCATTCGTTGCACATTCTCTAGCCAGAACCGGCGCAATGTGCAACGCGGAATGACGCCACATTAAGGCGCAATTGGGAAATGCTGGCCTTCGGCTTTAGCCGCGCCGAAAGCGCCGCGCGTCCCTCAGGACGCTCAAAGGACGCTTTGGAATTTCATACTTAGCGCACGATCTTTCCGAAAACCGATTACACTTTTCGGGATCGTGCGCTAGGACCAAACGGGCATGACTGACGCAAGTGAAAATTACGTTCCGGATGCGGATGGCAGGGTCGCGGTGGTGATCGTTGCGGCCGGCCGTGGTGCGCGCGCCGGACAGGCCAACGGACCGAAGCAATATCAACACATTGGCGGCTTTGCCGTCATTGCACACACGCTGGACATTTTTCTGGCCCACCCGCGGACCAGCGAGATCGTCGTCGCCATTCATGCCGATGACCACGAACTGTTCCGGCAGGCGGCGGGCGCCAATGCCGAGCGCGTCACCGCCATCATGGGCGGGGCGACGAGGCAGGAATCCGTCCGGCTCGGCCTGCTTGCCCTTAGAGGCCACGCGCCGGCGCAGGTTCTGATCCACGACGCCGTCCGCCCGTTTGTCGATGCGGACCTGATAGATCGCACCATTGCCGCCATCGGCGAGCGCGAGGGCGCGTTGCCCGCTTTGCCCGTCGCCGACACGCTGAAGCGCGAATCGGCCTCCGGCGTGGTTGGCGAAACCGTATCGCGCAGCGGTCTTCACGCGGCGCAAACGCCACAGGGCTTTCCGTTCTGGCCCATTCTTGCCGCGCACGAGAAAGCCCATCATCTGGGAAGAATGGATTTTACCGACGATGCCGCGATCGCCGAATGGGCGCATATTCCGGTCAAGATCGTTCCGGGCTCGCCCGACAATGTCAAACTCACCTGGGCACGGGATATTGCGATGGCGGACCAGCGGCTTTCCGGCGAACGCGTGCGCTTTCCCGATATCCGTACCGGCAATGGCTACGACGTCCACGCCTTCGAACCGGGAGACCATGTCACTTTGTGTGGCGTCGCCATTGCACACGACAAGAAGCTGTCCGGCCATTCCGACGCCGATGTCGGTCTGCACGCCTTGACCGATGCGCTGCTGGCGACTTGCGGCGCAGGCGACATCGGCACGCATTTTCCGCCATCCGACCCGCAGTGGAAAGGCGCTGCGTCGCGCATATTCGTCGAGCATGCGGCAAGGCTGGTGCGCGCGCGCGGCGGCCGCATCGCCAATGCCGACATCACGCTGATCTGCGAAGCGCCGCGCGTCGGGCCGCATCGCGAGGCCATGACCGCAGCCCTTTCGCAGATGCTGGCGATTACGCCGGATCGCATCTCGATCAAGGCCACAACCAATGAGAAGCTCGGCTTTGTCGGGCGCGAGGAAGGCATTGCGGCGATCGCCACCGCCAGCGTGGTGTTTCCCGGCGAGGTGCCGGAATGACCCACAACGAGTTGGCAAATGCCCTGCTGCAAGCCTGCCAGAGACGCGGCATCATGCTGGCAACGGCGGAAAGCTGCACCGGCGGCATGATCATCGCCGCCTTGACCGACATCGCCGGCTCGTCCACCGTGATCGATCGTGGCTTCATCACCTATTCCAACGAAGCCAAGATGGACATGCTCGGTGTTTCCGCACTCACGCTTGAGGCGCATGGCGCGGTTTCGTGCGAGACTGCGATCGAAATGGCAACAGGCGCGCTTGCCCGTTCGCGCGCCGGGCTGACCCTGGCTGTTACCGGGATCGCCGGGCCTGGCGGCGGTTCGGCGGGAAAACCGGTCGGCCTGGTCTGGTTCGGGGTTGCGCTGGTCGGCCGACCGATTGTCGCCGAGCACCAGCTCTTTGCAGACAAAGGCCGCGATTTCATTCGTCGCGAGACGGTCCGGCAAGCGCTGGAACTGGGCCTGCAAGCACTCGGCTAACCTTGGGCCCGCGGTGCTGCACCGTAGATGACGTCGGCGCGCTTCTCAAAGGCTTCGGCGAACATGCGGAAGGCGCGATCGAACATGGTTCCCATGACCGCGCCCAGAATACGGCTCTTGAACTCGTAGTCGATAAAGAAGCGGACGGCGCAACCGGCGCCGTCGGGTTCGAAACGCCAGACATTGCTCAAATATTTGAACGGCCCGTCGATGTATTTCACGTCGATGGCGTTCTCGGCGGGCTTCAGCAGCACCTGCGTCGTGAAGGTTTCGCGGATGGCCTTGTAGCCGATGCTCATGTCGGCAAGCAGAACAGTGCGCCCGTCACGCTCCTTGCGCGAGCGAACCGTCAGCGCTTCGCAAAGCGGCAGGAATTGCGGATAGGATTCAACATCGGCGACCAAAGCGAACATCTGCTCGGGTGTATGGGATACGCGTCGGGTGGCTTCGAATTTTGGCATGGAACCAGCGAGTTAAGCTGATTTCTTGAGAATCGCTTCCCGTGCCGCGCGCAGCTTGGCGAAATCGTCGCCGGCGTGATGCGATGAACGCGTCAGCGGACTAGACGCCACCAGCAGGAAACCCTTGGTCCGGCCGATCGTCTCAAAGGATTTGAACTCCTCCGGCGTGACGAAGCGGATCACCGGATGGTGCTTCTTCGACGGCTGCAGGTACTGGCCGATGGTCATGAAATCGACATTGGCGGACCGCAGATCGTCCATCAGCTGCAGGATTTCATTCCGTTCCTCGCCCAGCCCCACCATGATGCCGGACTTGGTGAAGATTGACGGATCAAGCTCCTTGACCCGCTGCAACAGCCGGATCGAATGGAAATAGCGGGCGCCCGGACGAACCGTCAGATAGTTCGACGGTACGGTTTCGAGATTGTGGTTGAAGACGTCGGGCTTGGCGGCCACGACGATCTCCAGCGCGCCGTCCTTGCGCAGAAAGTCGGGCGTCAGGATTTCGATCGTCGTCGAAGGCGTCGCGGCCCGGATGGCACGAATGACTTCAGCGAAATGCTGCGCACCGCCATCGGAGAGATCGTCACGGTCCACCGAGGTGATGACCACATGGGTAAGGCCCATCTGCTTGACCGCATGCGCGACGCGGGCCGGTTCATCCGGGTCAAGCGCTGTTGGAATGCCCGTGGCGACGTTGCAGAAGGCGCAGGCGCGGGTGCAGATCTCGCCCATGATCATGAAGGTGGCGTGCTTCTTTTCCCAGCATTCGCCGATGTTGGGGCAGCCGGCCTCTTCGCAGACCGTCACCAGCTTGTGCGATTTGACGATTTCGCGCGTTTCGGCATAGCCCTTCGACACCGGCGCCTTGACGCGGATCCAGTCGGGCTTGCGCAGCACGTCCTGATCAGGCTTGTGCGCCTTTTCCGGATGCCGCAAGCGCGGGGCGTTGGCGATCGTATCGAAGACAGTGACCATCGGGAAACCTGGTTCATTCGCGACGCCAGTCAGGCGTTCGCTGTCATAACGTCATCTAAGACTTTTCAACGCAAAGAAAAAGGCCGCCACGGCGCATGCCGCAACAGCCTTTTTCGCATAGCAACTCTTCAGTGATGCTAACGGCGCACCAGACGCCCGGCCCAGATCAGCAGGCAGGCACCGATAAAGCCGGTGATCAGATAGGCAATCCAGCCGACGCCGAACGGGCCAAAATTGAGAGCCTGCAGAATGGCGTTCAGCACGACCGCGCCGACGATGCCCATAACGATGTTCATGAAGATGCCGGTGTTGCTCTTCATGAACATTTCGGCGAACCAGCCTGCCAGGCCGCCGATGATGATGGCTGCTATCCAGCCGACGCCATTCAGGTGCATATGCCTTCTCCTTGTGGGATACGTGAAAACGCATCCGCAAACGAAGTACCTTGCCGCCGGGTTCCATCTGTAGCAGCGCTTTCAATTTATCACGCGTTGAGCGCGCGGCCATAGGCGTCGAGCACGCTTTCCTTCATCATCTCCGACAGCGTCGGGTGCGGGAAGATGGTGTGCATCAGCTCTTCCTCGGTCGTCTCCAGGTTCATCGCCACGACAAAACCCTGGATCAGTTCGGTCACTTCGGCACCGACCATGTGGGCGCCGAGCAATTGACCGGTCTTCTTGTCGAAGATGGTCTTGATGAAACCCTGATCCTCACCGAGCGCAATCGCCTTGCCATTGGCGGCGAACTGGAAGCGCCCGACCCGGATGTCCTTGCCCTCGGTCTTGGCCTTGGCTTCCGTCAGGCCAACCGAGGCGACCTGCGGATTGCAGTAGGTGCAGCCCGGAATCTTCAGCTTGTCGGTGGCATGCACGCCAGGAAAATCTGCGATCTTCTCGATGCACACGACCCCCTCATGTTCGGCCTTGTGGGCGAGCATCGGCGGGCCGGCGACATCGCCGATGGCGTAGATGCCCGGCACGTTGGTCTTGCCGTAACCATCGATGACGACGCAGCCACGCTCCGTCTTCACGCCAAGCGCCTCAAGTCCGAGGCCCTCGATGTTGCCCTGGACGCCGACGGCCGAGATCATCCGATCGGCGGTGATCTTCTCGACCTTGCCGTCCTTCATCTCGACATGCGCGGTGACCGAGTTGGCACCCTTCTCGACCTTGGTCACCTTGGCTTCGAGGATGATCTTCATGCCTTGCTTCTCGAACTGCTTCTGCGCGAATTTCGAGACTTCGGCATCCTCGACCGGCATCACCGCAGGCAGCAGCTCGACCACCGTCACTTCGGCGCCCATGGTGCGGTAGAAGGAGGCGAATTCGATGCCGATGGCGCCCGACCCCATGACCAGCAGCGACTTCGGCATCTCCTTCGGCACCATGGCTTCAAAATAAGTCCAGATCAGCTTGCCGTCCGGCTCGATGCCGGGCAGCGCGCGCGGCCGGGCGCCGGTCGCCAGGATGATGTGCTTGGCGGTATAGGTGCCCTCGCCCTTGACGCCTTTCGGCACTGGCGGCTGCGGCTCCATCGGCTTCTTGGCCGTCTTCGACACGACGATCTCGCCCGGCTTCGAAAGCTTGGCCTCGCCCCAGATGACGTCGACCTTGTTCTTCTTCATGAGGAAGGCAACGCCGCCATTGAGCCGCAGCGACACCTTGCGCGAGCGGTCGACCACGGCTGAAGTGTCGACGCTGACCTTGCCGTCGAGCTTCAGCCCGTAATCCTTCAGATGATCCGAATAGTGCATGATCTCGGCCGAGCGCAGCAGCGCCTTGGTCGGGATGCAGCCCCAGTTGAGGCAGATGCCGCCGAGATGCTCGCGCTCGACGATCGCCGTCTTGAAGCCAAGCTGCGCGGAACGCACCGCCGTGACATAGCCGCCAGGGCCGGAGCCGATGATGATGACGTCGTAGTTCTCAGCCACGGTTTTTCTCCTTCACAATTCCAGCATGACGCGCACGACGGGTGCCAGCGCCTTGCCGATGTTTCGCGTGTTTTCGGCATCGAGGTGGACACCGTCGAGCGGGGTGGTTCGCGCCACGCTGCGGGCGTCGAAGAAGCCGCAGCCAACCTCATCGGCAAGGGCGGCGTAGAGCGGCGCCAGCCGGGTGGAGGCGTCGTCGCCGCCGGCAAACATCTCCTTGAATTCGGCATTGTCTGTACGGCTGACCACAGGCGGCGAAACGATCAGGATCTGTGGCGCCGGCCAGTCGAACGGATAGTCGTGACCGCGCACGATGTCGATCAGCCGCTGGATGCCCTGCTTGGCCGCGACGGGATTGCCGTGGATCCACGGCTTCATGTCGTTGGCGCCGAGCATGATGACAATCAGGTCGATCGGCGCATGGGTCGTCAGGACGGTTGGTAGCAGTTTTGCACCGTTGCGGTCCGCACCGGCCAGATGATCGTCGAAGGCCGTGGTGCGGCCGTTGAGGCCATCGGCAATCACTTGCACGCTGCCGCCTAACGCTGCCTGCAGCACGCTCGGCCAGCGGTCTTCCAGCGCATGGCGGCCACCTTCGGCATTGTAGCCCCAGGTCAGCGAGTCGCCGTAGCAAAGAACCGTCTTCATGCGCCCACCTGTGCGTTAATCGAGCTGCGCCTCAACCGCCAGCGCACGAACAGCCAGTGAACCAGCACAGTGGCCAGGTTCGGCAAAACCAGGCCGGCGACGATCGGCAGGTCACCTTCCCACTGGCGCTTATCGACCGGCTGAGAGAACGTCCAACCGATCAGGCCGAGCCCGATCAGCACGAACAGGACAATTGCGCAGAGGCCCAGCCAATTGATGATCGACGGTGCGTTCGAAAAAAGCTGCGCGATGAAAAACCCGATCGTCGCGACAATGGTGACAAGCACCGACGTCATGAACACCAGAATGTATTCTTCCTGCGCATGGGTTGCGACCGCCAGCTGTTGAGCAACCAGGCCGCCTGCCAATCCTGACAGGAAAAACGCCATAAGGGAGGTGAAGAAGATCCGCACCGCCCTCTCCGTCCTAGACCAGCATGCCCATCGGATTCTCGATCAGGCGCTTGAAGGCGACCAGCAGTTCGGCACCCAGCGCACCGTCGACGGCGCGATGGTCGGTCGACAGCGTCACCGACATCACGGTGGCGATTTTGATCTCGCCGTTCTTGACCACTGCCCGCTCCTCGCCGGCACCGACCGCCAGGATCGTCGCATGCGGCGGGTTGATGACGGCGGCAAAATCCTTGATGCCGAACATGCCCAGGTTGGACACCGCCGTGGTGCCGCCCTGATACTCTTCCGGCTTCAGCTTGCGGCTGCGCGCGCGGCTGGCCAGATCCTTCATCTCGTTGGAGATGGTGGACAGCGTCTTTTCGTCGGCATGCCGAATGATTGGCGTGATCAGCCCGCCAGGAATCGACACCGCGACGCCGACATCGACATGCTTGTGCTTGACCATGGCGCTTTCGGTCCATGAGGCATTGGCATCCGGCACCGCCTTCAGCGCCATCGCCATCGCCTTGATGACCATGTCGTTGACCGACAGCTTGTAGGCCGGAGCGTCGCCCTTATCGGTCTTCTTCACCGGGGCAGCCGCATTGATCTGCGTGCGCAGCGCCAGCAGCGCATCGAGTTCGCAGTCGAGCGTCAGGTAGAAATGCGGGATGGTGGTCTTGGCCTCGACCAAGCGGCGCGCAATTGTCTTGCGCATGTTGTCATGCGGGACGAGCTCGTAGGAGCCTGCCTCGAACAGTTTCAGCACCTGATCGTCCGACATCGCCTTTACCGGCGCGGCAGCAGCAGCCGGAGCCTTGGCGGCAGGCGCCGCCTGGGCGCCGCCACCGGCAATCGCCGCGTCGACATCCGCCTTGACCACGCGGCCATGCGGACCGGTGCCCGACACGGCAGACACATCGACGCCGGCCTCCTTGGCTATGCGGCGTGCGAGCGGCGAGGCGAAGGTGCGGCCTTCCGGCGATTGGCCGATCTCCCCCCTTGTGGGGGAGATGCCCGGCAGGGCAGAGGGGGGCGTGACAGAATGCGACGCCGGCGGGACAGCGCCCCCCTCTGTCGACTTCGTCGACATCTCCCCCACAGGTGGGGAGATTGGTGGCTTGTCCTGCTTGGCCTCCGCTTTCACCGTCACAGCACCACCATCGCTCTTCGCGGCAGCACCGACATCCTCGCCCTCTCCGGCGAGCACGGCGATCAGCGCATTGACCTTGACGCCTTCGGTGCCGGCGGGAACGACTAGCTTGGCAACCGTGCCCTCATCGACAGCCTCGACTTCCATCGTTGCCTTGTCGGTCTCGATCTCGGCGATGACATCGCCCGGCGAGACCTTGTCGCCTTCCTTGACGAGCCACTTGGACAGATTGCCCTCTTCCATCGTGGGCGACAGGGCCGGCATGGTGATGTTGATTGGCATTTTGTCCTCCCGCCCGATTCAGCGATACGTGACGGCTTTGACCGCCTCGATGACTTCGCCGACATTCGGCAACGCCAGCTTCTCGAGGTTCGCCGCATAAGGCATCGGCACGTCCTTGCCGGCGATGGTGATGACCGGCGCGTCCAGAAAATCGAAGGCGCGCTGCGACACCTGGTTGGCGATATGGTCGCCGACCGAGTTCTGCGGATAACCTTCCTCCACCACCACCAGGCGGTTGGTCTTCTTGACCGAGGCGATGATGGTGTCGAGATCGAGCGGCCGGATCGTGCGCAAGTCGATGATCTCGGCATCGATGCCAAGGCCACGCAGTTCCGCTTCAGCCTTGACCGCATAGGTCATGCCGATGCCGAAGGAGACGATGGTGACATCCTTGCCTGATTTATGGATGCGCGCCTTGCCGATCGGCAACACAAAATCGTCCAGCTTCGGCACGTCGAAGGACTGACCGTAAAGGATTTCATTCTCGAGGAAGATGATCGGGTTCGGATCGCGGATCGCTGCCTTCAGCAAGCCCTTGGCGTCAGCGGCGGTATAGGGCATCACCACTTTCAGGCCCGGAATGTGGCTGTACCAGGCGGCATAGCACTGCGAGTGCTGGGCAGCGACGCGTGCGGCGGCACCGTTCGGTCCACGGAACACGATCGGCGCACCCATCTGGCCGCCGGACATATAGAGCGTCTTGGCGGCCGAGTTGATGATCTGGTCGATCGCCTGCATGGCGAAGTTGAAGGTCATGAACTCGACGATCGGCTTCAGGCCGGCCATCGCCGCACCCACGCCAACGCCGGCAAAGCCATGCTCGGTGATCGGCGTGTCGACGACGCGCCGCGGCCCGAATTCCTGCAGCAGGCCTTGCGTGATCTTGTAGGCGCCCTGGTATTCGGCAACCTCCTCGCCCATGACGAAGACATCGCCGTCGCGGCGCATTTCCTCGGCCATCGCATCGCGCAGCGCTTCGCGCACCGTGGTCGAGACCGTTTCCGTGCCGGCCGGAATGTCCGGATCGGCGGCGATTTCCGTCTTCGGAGCAGCAGCCACCGGCGCAGCCGGCTTTGCGGCCTCCGCCTTATCTTCTGCGGCCGCCGGAGCCTCTGCCTTTGCAGGCGCTTCCGCCTTGGCGGGCGCCGCGGCCTTGCCGATATCCCCGGCACTTTCGCCGTCCTGTAGTAGCACGGCGATCGGTGTGTTGACCTTGACGCCTTCGGTACCGGCGGCGATCAGGATCTTGCCCAGCGTGCCTTCGTCAACAGCTTCGACTTCCATCGTCGCCTTGTCGGTCTCGATCTCGGCGATAACGTCGCCGGCCACGACCTTGTCGCCCTCGTTCTTCAACCACTTGGAAAGATTGCCCTCTTCCATGGTCGGCGAGAGAGCGGGCATGAGAATTTCGATCGGCATGTCCTTGCCCTCCCGTTACAATACGATATCGGTCCAGAGCTCGGACGGATCCGGCTCCGCGTCGTTCTGGGCAAATTCAGCAGCGTCGGCGACGATGTCGCGGACCTCCTTGTCGATGGTCTTGAGCTCGTCCTCGGTCGCCCACTTCTTTTCCATCAGCCGTGCCTTGACCTGCTCGATCGGGTCATGGTCCGAGCGCATCTTCTGCACTTCTTCCTTGGAGCGGTATTTTGCCGGATCGGACATCGAGTGACCGCGGTAGCGGTAGGTCTGCATTTCGAGAATGATCGGCCCGTTGCCGGCGCGGCACCATTCGGTCGCCTGGTCGCCGGCAGCCTTGACAGCGCGCACGTCCATGCCGTCGACCTGGATGCCTGGGATCTTGAACGAGGCACCACGGTGCGAGAAATTGGTTTCCGCCGAAGAGCGCGACACCGAGGTGCCCATGGCATAGCGGTTGTTCTCGATGATGTAGATCACCGGCAGCTTCCACAGCGAGGCCATGTTGAAGCTTTCATAGACCTGGCCCTGGTTGGCCGCGCCGTCGCCGAAATAGGTCAGCGAGACATTGTTGTTGCCGCGGTAGCGGTTGGCAAAAGCCAAGCCCGTGCCGAGCGACACCTGTGCGCCGACGATGCCGTGGCCGCCGTAAAAGTGCTTTTCCTTGGAGAACATGTGCATGGAGCCGCCCTTGCCCCGCGACAGGCCGCCGCGACGGCCGGTCAGCTCGGCCATGACGCCGCGCGGCGACAGCTCCATCGCCAGCATGTGGCCGTGGTCGCGATAGGCGGTGATCATCTGATCGCCGTCGATCAGCGCCATCTTCATGCCGGTGACGACCGCTTCCTGGCCGATATAGAGGTGGCAGAAGCCGCCGATGAAACCCATGCCGTAAAGCTGGCCGGCCTTTTCCTCGAAGCGGCGGATGAGCAGCATGTGCCGGTAGGCGGCAAGCTCTTCATCCTTGGTGAACTCGGCGGGCTTGGGGGCGGAAAGCCCCGATTTGCCGTCGGATTTGGATTTGGCAGGCGCTTTTCTGGCTGCGGTGGCCATGCATCACTCCCTGTTGGCGTCTCTTCGTGGACATTAGAGCAGGATGAAATCTGCTCTGGGGAGATCAGCTCCTCCCCACCGATTTTAGGGAGGCTAACACGCGTCAAAGCGTTGCGCCATGCCGAATTTGCATAGCTGGCATGCGCCTAAGCAATTAAAATCGTTGAAAATATTGGCGATTAACTGGAAATCAGTTATTTCACCGAGGTCGGCAACATAATGGTGATTTCATCGGCTTGGGACAGATTGAGCGCCTTGCGTGCCTGCTCATCGAGCATGTCCTTCTCGAGCGTGCCTTCATGCATCAGCCGAACGCGGCGCTCGAGTTCCATGCGGCGCGCCTTGATCGCATCGAGCTGGCCTTGCAGCGCAACCGTCTGGGCTTCCAGCTGATATTTCGAATAGATGCCGAATTCGCCGTGATAGGCATGAAAGCCGAAATAGGCCAGGAACACCACGCAAAGCGAGGGAATGATCAGCCGGCCGGTGTTTCTCTGCTTGTGCTGACGCGTCCACATCGCCCGATTCCTCTAGAGCGTGATGCCGAAAAGTGTGAAGCGGTTTTCGGACGACAACATGCTCTATCTCTTTGATTTAGAGTCGGATTCAGACTTCAGGTCGAACGGACCAGAAATCATCCGGCTCTTGGCCGCGAACTCAGACGGCACGATCTTTTTCGCCCGATTGTGCTTAACGGACGGTTACGGGTGACCGGTTTGGCGCGCCAAAACAAAAAAGGGCGGGAATGCTCCCGCCCTTTTGTCCGGTATCGATGAGCCGGTGTTCCGGATCAGCCCTTGACCACCGACTTGCCGGCATAGCTTGCCTGCTTGCCGAGTTCTTCCTCGATGCGGATCAGCTGATTGTACTTGGCCATGCGGTCGGAGCGCGACAGCGAGCCGGTCTTGATCTGTCCGCAATTGGTGGCGACGGCGAGATCGGCAATGGTCGAATCCTCGGTTTCGCCCGAGCGGTGCGACATGACGGCGGTGTAGCCGGCCTTGTGCGCGGTCTCGACGGCGTCGAGCGTTTCCGTCAGCGAGCCGATCTGGTTGACCTTGACCAGGATCGAATTGGCAACGCCCATGCGGATGCCGTCGCGCAGCCTTGCAGTGTTGGTAACGAACAAATCGTCGCCGACCAGCTGCGTCTTCTTGCCGATCAGGTCGGTCAGGTACTTCCAGCCTTCCCAGTCGTCCTCGGCCAAGCCGTCCTCGATCGAGATGATCGGATAGTCGGCGGCAAGCTTGGCCAGGTATTTGGCCTGGGCCTTGGGATCGCGCGTCTTCTTCTCGCCCTCATAGACGTAGTTGCCGTCCTTGAAGAACTCGGTCGCGGCGCAATCGAGGCCGAGCGCGATCTCGTCGCCCGGCTTGAAGCCGGCCTGCTCGATCGATTCCATGATGAAATCGAGCGCCACCGGGGCGCTTTTCAGGTTCGGGGCAAAGCCGCCCTCGTCGCCGACATTGGTGTTGTGGCCGGCATCCTTCAGTTTCTTGTGCAGCGTATGGAAGATTTCCGAACCCCAGCGGACACCTTCGCGCAGCGTCGGCGCGCCGATCGGCAGGATCATGAATTCCTGGAAGTCGATCGGGTTGTCGGCATGCGCGCCACCATTGATGATGTTCATCATCGGTACCGGCAGGAGATGCGCCTTGGTGCCACCGACATAACGGTACAGCGGCAGGCCGGCGGCATCGGCGGCCGCCTTGGCCACCGCCAGCGACACACCGAGAATGGCATTGGCGCCAAGCCGGCTCTTGTTGGGCGTGCCGTCAAGCTCGATCATGGTCTGGTCGATATGGATCTGGTTTTCGGCTTCCATGCCGCCGATCGCCTCGAACAGTTCGCCGTTCACCGCTTCGACGGCCCTGAGCACACCCTTGCCGAGATAGCGGGCACCGCCGTCGCGCAGTTCGACGGCCTCGTGGGCGCCGGTCGAAGCACCCGATGGCACCGCCGCGCGGCCCATCGAGCCATCTTCGAGAATGACATCGACCTCGACGGTCGGATTTCCACGGCTGTCCAGGATTTCACGCCCGACAATGTCGATGATGGCGGTCATTTGCGATGTCCTCGATTGATCTGAAGAATGCCGCACGTCTTAGCCAAAGTGCTGCAAAAGGCAATCGGCCGGCTGGCAATTATTGCCGCGGCATCAGCCTCCGAACGATTCACGAAGCGCAAATCGCTGTCATCATAAGTCATGTACGGCAGGCCAGCTTGTGGCTATGGTGCGAGCGCGCGGGGCGAAACAGGAGGAGTTTCGCCATGTCCCAGTTGAGTGGTATCGTGAGTCTGTTCCTGATCGCGGCGGCATTCCTGACGTCGTGCGACAATCAGCAGTCGCCGCCCAAGGCGATGGCCCCCTTACACGTCAGCGAATAAGCCAGAATCCAAAGCGGCCCCGCCTCTCGGCGGGGCCGCTTTGTCGTTGCTGTTAATGCCAGTAAGGCGTGACTTTGTAATAATTGTAGGATTCGTCGCGCGCCGCCTCGCCATCCGCCCCGGTCAATTCGTTGATCGAATAGGCAGGTGCCGCCCTGAGTTGTTCCTTGGAAAAGGGCACGACATACCCGCCTTTGTCCTCATCGTAGTCGAGGCTTGCCCACGGAATGGCGTGATATTTCTCGCCGATACCGAGGAAGCCGCCAAAAGCGATGACCGCGAACATGATGCCGTTCGTCATCTTGTCAAGCATCACATCCTCGATGCTGCCGATGCTCGTGCCTTCGGTATTGTAGACCGATGTGCCGATGACCCGCGAAGCGGCGATGGCTTGGGTGTGACCTGTCTGGGTTGCCATGATTGTGCTCCTCATTGTGGTTTCGAACCATACTTGGACAATGAGGGGCGCGGGCGAAGGTTCCCGATTTTTTCGGCGTCGACCGATCACTCCGCGAGGATGAAGGTAACCTTCATATTGACGCGATAAGCGACAATCTTGCCGTCTTCGACGACGATCTTCTGGTCCTGGATCCAGGCGCCCTCGACGTTCTTCAGGGTTTTCGAGGCGCGCGCAATTCCCTGTTCGATGGCGTCCTGAAAGCTCTTCTTCGACGACGATGTGATTTCGGTGACGCGGGCGACGGACATGGCTTCTTCCTGCCAAAACGCTCAGTTGCAAGGCAAGCGTATAGCCGGCTCGTGCCTTCCACAAGCGCCAGCAGTCGGCAGGGTATGCGTCCGGCCTTAGAGGCCCTTGGCGATACGGTCGAATGCCATCAGCCGCTCGAGCAGGGCTGGCATGTCCTTTAACGGCAGCATGTTCGGGCCATCCGACGAGGTCGAATTATCAGGATCCTGATGGGTCTCGATGAACACGCCGGCAACGCCAACGGCGACGGCAGCGCGCGCCAGCGTCTCGACAAAACGCCGTTCACCGCCCGAGGACCCGCCCTGCCCGCCCGGCTGCTGCACCGAATGGGTAGCATCGAAGATCACCGGCGCGCCGATTTCGGCCATGACAGGCAGAGCGCGCATGTCGGACACCAGCGTGTTGTAGCCGAAGGACGCGCCGCGCTCGGTGGTCAGCACATTGGCATTGCCGGATCCGGTGATCTTGGCGACGACGTTCTTCATGTCCCAGGGGGCGAGGAACTGCCCCTTCTTCACATTGATCACCTTGCCGGTTTTCGCCGCGGCGACCAGCATGTCCGTCTGGCGCGATAGGAAAGCCGGAATCTGCAGGACATCGACATGCGGCGCGACGATCGCGCACTGCTCCTCGGTATGGACATCGGTCAGCACGGGGAGCGAAAATTCCTTGCGCAACTCGTCGAAGACGGGAAGGGCTGCGTCCATACCGGCGCCGCGCGTCGCCGACAGCGAGGTGCGGTTGGCCTTGTCGTAGCTGGTCTTGTAGACGAGCCCTATGCCGAGCCTGCCGGTCAGTTCCTTCAGCGCGCCGGCCATATCGAAGGCGTGCTGGCGTGATTCAAACTGACAAGGGCCGGCGATCAGCGACAGAGCCGCCTTGTTGTCGAAGACGACATTGCCGACGGTTACCGACGAATTGGGCGCCATCGAATTGGACGCTTGCGGCTTGCTCATGGGATCTCCCGGAAGATGAAGGCCGCGCCCTGTCCGGGTGCAGTCCGCACGACGATATCATTGCCCGCTATATCGTGTTGGACGGAATTGGCTGCAAGCAGCCTCGATGTCACATCGGCGTTCCGAACCGAAAAGACCACCGCTGCGAAGCGTAGATCTGTCGGCGCGCCGGCCGGCAGGCCGAAGCGCGCGGTGAAAGCCGCGGGGTCAAGAACGCTCAAATCTGCATTCGGCAAGGGAAACATGCCGCCCTGCCTGTCGGCGGCCGCATCGTCCACCGCCACGGAAATCAGCCCATGCTGCTTTCCGGGCGCATCGCTGACCGCCAAGATCTCGACAATCCCGGTCGCGCCGTTGGCGTGGGCCTGCAAAGCCGTACGGTCAACATCAGGCGCGTTGACGCGCTCGCAGGCAAACAGGAAGGCGTCCGTGGCTTCGGCTCCGGCCGCGAAGGCAAGCTTGAACGATGCGATGTCGCTTTTGCCGGCCGGGTCGGTGAAGGCGCGCGAAAAACCCAACATGCCTCCCGCCGAGATGCCGGCATCGACATAGCGTGCATGGTC
Source organism: Mesorhizobium sp. M1066 (assembly GCF_040318635.1). Lineage (NCBI taxonomy): Bacteria > Pseudomonadati > Pseudomonadota > Alphaproteobacteria > Hyphomicrobiales > Phyllobacteriaceae > Mesorhizobium > Mesorhizobium sp. M1066. The sequence continues at coordinate 21,066 of NZ_JAMYMR010000003.1, read as the reverse complement.
GGCGTCGGCATTGCCCGTGCCTAGAACAATGGCGGAAAATCCCTCGTCGCCGTTGCTGTCGCGATAGGCGCGATCACGCGTGACGAAGACATTGCCGTCTGCGATAGCCTTTGTCGCCACCTGTTCGTCGCCGACCGCGAGCGGTTCGAGATACGTGCCGTCGGCCAGGAAAACACAGCAGTTTTCCGTTCCGAAGGGATGGATGCCGGTCGGGGCCACGACGAAGCCAAGCGCGGTGAGCCGGGCTCGCGCCACATCGAGGCTGTGCGTCGGCAGCACCAGGTGATCGAGCGGATGAGTGCCTGCGGCTGCGGTTTGGGTCATGCAGGCGCGATGTGCATCATTCCGCAAATCGGTTCAAGACTTGATCGCAATCCCGGCCAGTTCGCCCACGTCAGTTCACCGGACTTCGAAAAAGGCACCACCTGGACGAGGCCTCAGCTTCCGGCAACGACATCGGCGGAATAGCGCAGTTCGCGCATCGGTTTGACCTTGCTGGTGGTCTGCGCATAGAGCGGGTGCGCCTTGTAGGCGGCCAGCGCGGCGTCGTCGGCGAACTCCGCATAGACGACCACGTCGACCTCATCGGACAGTGGATCGACCTTGGTGTTCAAGGTGACCTCGAAAAGGCTGGAATGAGGAATGTCGCCGAGCGCCAGCAAGCCGGTGCGCACAGCCTCGACATCCTCTTTTCGCCGCGCGCTGAAGAAAACGATATGCCGGATCAACCCCGCCTCCTCGATCAAAGTGCTGGGGTCTTTTGTGACGGCAGGACGTTGGCGTCAATCGACAAGGATGTCGCGGCTGCAGCCGCCGGAGCTAAACCTTGCCGGTAGCGTATCGCACAACATGGCTAAGTTCTCTCACCGTGGTGTCGAGATACCGGCCCTGATTGTACATGCCATCCCAGATCAGGAAAAACGCGATGGCGGCAATGACGATTACATAACGCATGGCTAAATCTATCGCACAAGGAATTCTGCGGCCATAGGCGTTTTTTAACGCGCTGCGCCTTGGCTGTCCAAAGGCACAGATGCCCGCCGGCGCGAGCAATCTGCTTGGCACAGCCCCGGTTGCAGCCTGCCCCTTGAAGTTTCCCCGCATGACGTGGAAGATTGTCGCACGGATTCACCGGGAAGCGCTGAAGCTCTGGTAGGGGGCGCGCACTTCATTCGAGCCCGCTCGCCGACGAACCGGTCGCGGCGGCGTTCGAAGCTGGCGAATGATCCAAGAGAACCGTGGCCCGGCAATTTGCGCCGACACCGCGGAAATCCAGGGGCATGAGATGGCGCAAAAGGAACATTTTGGCGTAGCATTGAGCGACGCGGTCAGGCTCGATGAATTCAATTTCGCGGAGATCGTGAAAGGTCTTCCAGCGAAAGCGCGCATGGTGCTGTCGGCGGCGATGAACCTGCCGCGCGGTTCGCTCAAGGTCAGGCTGCCGGACGGCCGTGCCGTCCTCGTCGGCGGCAAGGGACCTGGCCCAGATGCCGAACTGGTGCTGAAGAATTGGCGCTTGCCCGGCCGCGCCTTTTCCGGCGGCACGATCGGCGTTGCCGAATCCTATATGGACGGCGATTGGGAAAGCCCTGATGTGACCAGCTTCCTGGAGCTGTTCGTGGTCAATTCGGTCATCGGCGAGCGTATCGCGGGCGGCACCAGTTGGCTGATCAACACCGTCCAGCGCATCCGCCACTGGTTCAACCAGAACACGCGCACCGGTTCGAAACGCAATATCTCGGCGCATTACGACCTCGGCAACGCCTTCTACAAGGAATGGCTCGATCCGAGCATGACCTATTCTTCGGCGCTCTACACGACCGGTGCCAACGACCTGGAAGGCGCCCAGGCCGCCAAATATCGCGCTCTGGCGAAGGATACAGGGATCGGTCCGAAGGACCATGTGCTGGAAATCGGCTGCGGCTGGGGTGGCTTCGCCGAATTCGCGGCGCGCGAGATCGGCTGCCGCGTGACCGGGCTGACGATCAGCCGCGAGCAGCACGATTTTGCCACGGCTCGCATCGCCAAGGCTGGCCTTGCCGACAAGGTCGACATCAAGCTGCAGGATTATCGCGACGAAACCGGCACCTATGACCGCATCGCCTCGATCGAGATGTTCGAGGCTGTCGGCGAAAAATACTGGCCGGTGTTTTTCGGCAAGATGAAGGCCTGTCTGAGGCCTGGCGGCACTGCCGGCCTGCAGATCATCACCATCAACGAAGCCGCCTACGACACCTATCGCGCAAGGCCGGATTTCATCCAGCGCTACGTCTTCCCGGGCGGCATGCTGCCGACACCGTCGATCCTGAAGGCACTGGGCAAGGATCATGGTCTTGCCCATCTACGCGAGCGCGTGTTTCCGGATGACTACGCGCGCACGTTGGCCGAATGGCGCCACCGGTTCCGGGCGTCATGGGAGAAGATCGTTCCGCTCGGCTTCGACGACCGCTTCAAGAAGCTCTGGGAGTTCTACCTGCACTATTGCGAAGCCGGCTTCCGCGCCAGCTACATCGACGTGCGCCAGGTGGTCTACAAGGCGTAAATCGACACGCTCTTCGATTTTCATTGCCGCTGACCAAGCGATGTCGAGCACGATCTCGACATGGCCGCGCGGTCGCCGCCACCCTTCAAAGCAGGATACGGTATTTCGCGAATCCTGCCTCGCCCTCGCCCGCCGGTTCGATCTTCAGTGATTTCACCTGCGCAATGAAATCCTTGGCCTTGGGGCCGGTTTCGAACACGGCGCTGGCTCCAGGCAGCGGTGCGAACGACCAGTTGTCGTCCGCCGAAGGGTTGATCGTGCCCTCGCTGACGATATAGCGGACAATGACATCGCGATTGGTGTCCGGTGCTTCGTAGATGATCTTCGAGGCATTGATGTCGGGGAAATTGCCGCCGCCACCAGCCCGGTAATTGTTGGTCGCGATGACGAATTTCTGTTTGGGATCAATTGGTTTTCCATCGAAACTCAGGTCGACAATGCGATTGGCGCCAGCGTTGGCCAGCCCGCCCTTGGCATCGTATTTCGATGGCTGCGACAGGTCGATCTTGTAGGTGACGCCGTCGATGACGTCGAAATTGTAGGACGGAAAATCGGTGTTGATGAGGGCCTGGTCGGCCTTATCAGGCTCGATCCGGTTGAAGATACCGGCCGACATTTCCAGCCATTCCTTGACCTGCGCCCCGGTGATTTCGACCGCACGCACGGTGTTGGGATAGAGGTAGAGGTCGGCAACATTCTTGATGGCGATGTCGCCTGCCGGCACGTCGGTATAGTAGTCGGCGCCGTTGCGCCCGCCGGCCTTGAACGGCGCGGCGGCCGACAGCAGCGGCACGTCCTTCCATTGCGTGTTCTTGAGAATTTCCTTGAGGTACCAGGTCTGCGCCTGGCTGACGACCTGCACCGACGGATCGTCGGCGACCAGCGCGAAATAGGAATAGAGCGGCGCGGAGCTCTTGCCGACAGGGCGGCGCACATAGGCCAGTGTCGCCTGGTGGTCCTGTTCGAGGGCCGCGATGATGCGCTTGTCGTCCGGGACAGTCGGTTTGTTCTTGTTGTCGACGCGTTCGAAGATCGGCCGCGCCTCGGAAGTGGCTGAAACGACCTTCCATTTCGACCCGTCGCGTTCCAGCATCAGGTCGATCAGCCCCATATGCGAGCCCCAGAAGCCACCCATGACGGCGGGTTTGCCCTGCAGCGTGCCTTTTTGCGTGTCGACACCATCGAGCGACTGGAAATCCTTCTTGCCGGGAAACACCAGATGCTGGTGACCGGTGAACACCGCGTCGATGCCGTCGACACCGGCGACGAAGAACGAGGCGTTTTCCATCATCTCGCCCTGCTTCACGTCGATGCCGGAATGCGACAGCGCAATGACAATGTCGGCACCCTCCTCCTTCATCTGCGGCACCCAGGCCTTGGCCGCCTCGACGATGTCGCGCGTCTTGACGTTGCCTTCGAGGTTCTTGAGATCCCAGACCATGATCTGCGGCGGCACGAAGCCGATGATGCCGATCCTGATCGGCTGCTCGGCGCCCGAACCGTCCTTGATCTTCTTGTCGAAGATGACGTAGGGCTTGAGATAGAGCTTGTCGTCGCGCGGGTTCGCGGGAAGCTCGGTGCCGCGGATCAGATTGGCGCAGACGAAGGGAAAATTGGCACCGGCCAGCACCTTGTCCAGGAACGACAGGCCGTAGTTGAACTCGTGGTTGCCCGGCGTCGAGCACTCGTAGCCGAGCAGGTTCATGCCTTTCATGATCGGATGCAGGTCGCCGTCCTTCAGCCCCTTCTCATAGGCGATGTAGTCGCCCATCGGATTGCCCTGCAGCAGGTCGCCATTGTCGATCAGCATCGAATTCACGGCTTCCTTGCGCACGGCATCGATGAGAGACGCCGTGCGCGACAGGCCCAGCGTGTCGTTCGCTTTGTCGGCGTAGTAGTCGTAAGGCAGCACGTTCACATGGATGTCGGTGGTCTCCATGATCCGGAGATGCGCCTGGTTGGCTTGTGCACCGGCGGAGAACGGATGCAGCATGATCAGTGCCCCTGCGGCGGCGCCCGCAAGGAGATCGCGGCGGGATACGGGATGGAGCAGTTGCGACATGTTTTCTCCTTCGACGACGTGACAACCCTTGCCTAGAAGCGAACTTCGCGCCGAACTCGACCTGAGTCCATTCAAGAAGTCGCGTGCATGGGAACCGCCAGTCGATCAGGAACAGATGACGCGCGGATGAACTGGGCAGTGAAGAGAAAGTCAGGTCTTGTCGTCGTCGCCCTGGGTGATCAGCCGCGCACTGCGTTGCCCCGTCGCGTAGATCCAAAGCCAGCTCAGCGAAACCGCAAGCCGGTTGCGAAAGCCGATCAGGAAATAGATGTGGGCCACTCCCCACAGCCACCAGGCGAGCCAGCCGGTGAGCTTGATCCAGCCGAAATCGATGGCGGCGGCGCGTTTGCCGATCGTCGCCAGATCGCCAGCATGCCTGTAGTGGAAAGGACGCGCGGTCGTGTCGCCGCCGAGCCTGGCCTTGATGGTAGCCGCAACATGTCGGCCCTCCTGCTTGGCGGAAGGCGCCACGCCGGGAACCGGCCGCCCGTCCGGCCGCAACACATGAGCGGCGTCGCCGATGACAAAGATCTCCGGGCTGCCGGGCACGCTGAGGTCAGGCTCGACCAGCACCCTGCCCGCGCGGTCCGCCTTCGCTCCCAGCCATTCAGCGGCTGGCGAAGCGGCAACGCCGGCTGCCCACAGGATCGTTCGGGCGGCCAGTTGCTTATCGCCAAACACAACACCTTCGGCGTCACAGCGCGTGACGGCCCGGCCGAGCTCGACCGTCACGCCGAGCCGCTCGAGCGCTTTGCTGGCATAGTCGGAAAGTTTCGGTGCGAAATTGGCCAGAATGCGGTCGCCGGCCTCGATCAGCACCACGCGCGTCTGCCGCGTGTCGATGTTGCGGAATTCGCCGCGAAGCGTGTCATGCGCCAACTCGACGATGGTGCCGGCAAGCTCGACGCCGGTCGGCCCCCCACCGACGATCGCAATGGTCAGCAACGCCTGGCGTTCGGCGGGATCGGTCTCCCGCTCGGCCTGCTCGAAGGCCAGAAGAATGCGCCTGCGAATCGTGGTGGCGTCCTCCAGCGTCTTCAGGCCAGGCGCGAACGGCTCCCATTCGTCATGGCCGAAATAGGCGTGGCGGGCACCGGTGGCGAGCACCAGCGTGTCATAGGCGACCGCGCTGCCGTCATCGAGCAGCACGCGCTTGCCGGCGCTGTCGACACCGGTGACATTGGCGAGCAGCGTCGTCACATCCTTGCGCTTGCGCAGGAGGTGGCGGATCGGCCAGGCAATTTCGGAGGTGGCCAGCGCCGTCGTCGCCACCTGGTAGAGCAGCGGCTGGAAGAGGTGATGGTTGCGCTTGTCGATCATGGTGATACGGACCGGCGCGCCAGCAAGTGCACGGGTGAACTCGAGGCCACCGAAACCCGCGCCGACAACGACGACATGATGCTTAGCTTCGTTCATTTCGTTCACCCCGATAGCAAGATTGCCTGTCGTGGATGTAGGTATTTTTGTGCAATGCAACAACAGATGGACAGTGCCCGAGACTCGTCGTTGCATGTCGTGAATGCACATGTTGTATCGTATCGCGAGGTATAGCGTCATCGAACACGCGATGAGGTGAGGCATGGCCAACGATCGTGACGACGATGCTCCGGCGCAATATTCTTCGCCGCCCTGTTTCATGCACGAACTCGATCCGGAATTCCGTGCGCCTTCGAGCGACTGGACCGATGTGAGACGCTGGCGCAAAGCCGAGCGCGAACGCCTGATCGCCGCGCGCCTTGCTGTTCCGGCCGACGCCCGAACGGTAATGTCGCAAAGCATTGCGGAAAGCCTCGACGCGATCATCGGCGAGATCGCCGGGCGCATGGTCAGTCTCTATTGGCCGTTTCGTGGCGAGCCGGATTTGCGGCCTTGGATGGCGTCCATAAACGAACGCGGCGGCCGCACCGCCCTGCCCATCGTCATCGAGAAGGGGCAGCCGCTGATCTTTCGCGCCTACAAAGCGGGCGACCGGTTGGAGAAAGGTATCTGGAATATCCCGATCCCGGCCGAGGGCGATCCGGTGCTGCCGGACATCGTCATCTCGCCGATCGTCGGTATCGATCCCCAGAACTACCGTCTGGGTTATGGCGGCGGTTTCTTTGACCGTACGCTGGCAGCGATGCCGTTCAAGCCGCTGGTCATCGGCGTCGGCTACGAACTGCAGCGCATCGCCACTATCTACCCGCAGCCGCACGATATCCCGATGGATCGGGTGGTAACGGCGGTCAGCTAGCCTAGGCCCCACAGGGTGGTTAGCGGCCTGTCAGCAGCCAGGTTGTCATGGTTCGTCTCGATGGATCGCAGAGGCATTCGGGATTGACCGAAGGCACCCACCTTCGTCATCCACGGGCGAAGCAGAAGCGAAGCTCCGTCGCGGAGACCCGAGGATCCATGCCGTGACCTTGACCAAGGAATGCAGCCGAGTAGAACTCTGCACCGTAGTGACGCTTTAAAGTCGCGGCATGGATCCTATGGTCTGCGCTGCGTCGCTACACTCCTTGCTCCGCCCGTGGATGACGAAGTGACGCCCGTTTCCGCAAATCGAAGGCAGGTGGTTTGTCTATGCAGCGACCCGTCAGAACTTCTGTGTCGAGGAACTAGGCCATCTCCGGCTTCATGCCCATGGCCGTACGGTCGACGATCTCACGCAAGGCGAACGACGAATTGATCTTGGTCACGTGCGGCATCGCCGACAGCCATTCCTTGTGGATGCGCTCATAGTCGACGAGATCCTTCGCCGCGATCCTCAAGATGTAGTCGTACTCGCCCGACATCAGATGGCAGGACAGCACGTTCGGGCAGCGCTTGATCGCCGCCTCGAAATCCGACAGCGTCTTCTCGAACTGTCCCGACAGCGATATGTGCACGATCGCCGTCATCTGGTGGCCAAGTGCTGCATTGGACAGCCGGGCATGATAGCCACGGATGGTTCCGGATTTCTCCAGATTGTCGAGCCGGCGCGAACAGGCCGACTGTGACAGGCCGACCTTCTCGGCCAGCGCCGCATTGGGTATCCTGCCATCCTTCTGCAAAGCCTCGAGAATGGCGATATCAATCCTGTCGAGCGGCATTATTCGTGAATCCTGCGAATATCTTGTTATTTCGCGCAACGATTATCGAAACCGGCCGGTTGGCGCAAGCGCATTCGCAAACACCTGCACAACGATTCGTGGTTCACTCCAGCCATACAGGGAACGAGCCCAAAGGGCCGGATCAGGAGAAGAAAATGCGCGTCGGCTGCCCCAAGGAAATCAAGAACCACGAATACCGCGTCGGCCTCACTCCCGGCTCGGTCCGCGAATATGTCGCCCATGGCCACGAAGTGCTGGTCGAGACCGGGGCCGGGGCCGGCATCGGCGCCGATGACAACGCCTATCGCGCCGCCGGCGCCACGATTGCCAAGACGGCCGCCGAGGTGTTCGCCAGGTCGGATATGATCGTCAAGGTCAAGGAGCCGCAGCCCAGCGAATGGGCGCAGCTTCGCGAAGGGCAGATCCTGTACACCTACCTCCACCTGGCGCCGGATCCGGAGCAGACCAAGGGCCTGCTTGCGTCCGGCGTGACGGCAATCGCCTACGAGACCGTGACCGACGACCGTGGCGGCCTGCCGCTGCTGGCGCCGATGTCGGAAGTTGCCGGACGCCTGTCGATCCAGGCCGGCGCCACGGCGCTGCAGAAGGCCAATGGCGGCCGCGGCGTGCTGCTGGGCGGCGTGCCCGGCGTGCTGCCCGGCAAGGTCACCGTGCTCGGCGGTGGCGTCGTCGGCCTGCATGCGGCCAGGATGGCGGCCGGCCTTGGCGCCGACGTCACCATCATCGACCGCTCGATCCCGCGCCTGCGCCAGCTCGACGATCTCTTCGCCGGCCGCGTCCACACCCGTTACTCGACTGTCGAGGCGCTGGAAGAAGAGTGTTTTTCAGCCGACATCGTCGTCGGCGCGGTGCTGATCCCGGGTGCCGCGGCACCAAAACTGGTTTCGCGCGAAATGCTGTCGGGCATGAAGAAAGGCTCGGTGCTGGTCGACGTCGCCATCGACCAGGGCGGCTGCTTCGAGACCTCGCACGCCACCACTCATGCCGAGCCGACCTATGAGGTCGACGGCGTCATCCACTATTGCGTCGCCAACATGCCGGGTGCCGTGCCGGTCACTTCGGCCCACGCGCTCAACAACGCGACGCTGCACTATGGCCTGCAGCTTGCCGACAAGGGCCTCAAGGCGCTGGTCGACGATCATCATCTGCGCAACGGCCTCAATGTCCATAAAGGCAAGATCACCAACCGGGCAGTCGCGGAGGCGCTCGGCTACGAACTGGTCGAGCCGAAAGCCGTTCTCGCCGCCTGATTTTCGCGAAAACAGCTCCTTTCAATCCAACCCGCCGGTTCCATGCCGGCGGGTTTTTTCTTGCAAGCCTGTTTTTCAGGCAAAGCATGGCGTGGAAGGATGTGACGCAACGGCACTTTGCTCATCATTGTTGCATATTTGTCATTCCCGTACCGGCCGACTCCCTGCTAGAGACATTCTGGGTTTATTCATTGGGGTACGGGCATATGTTCATTCGCACATCCGCGAAATCTTTTCTTCTTGGTGCTGTTTCTGCTGTAGCTTTGATGTCTGCTGCTCATGCAGCTGACGTCGTGCAACCGGTAGAAGAAGCTGCCGGCTTTAACTGGAGCGGCCTCTACGTTGGTTTCGGCGTCGGTGCCGGTGCCAACGTACACAAGCTCGGCAGCGATTTTATTCCAATCTCGCTGAACGGCATTGGTGGCGAAGGCGTCTATGGTGAGCTGACGGTTGGCTATGACTATATGGTCTCGCCCCGGTTCCTCATCGGAGGTCTGCTGGACGCTCACGTCGGCAACATCGGGACCACGTTGGACATTACGGGGTTCGACGCTTCGATCAAGGAAACCTACGGTTTCGACGCTGGCCTGCGTCTCGGCTACCTCTTGACGCCGAACACTCTGGGTTACGTGCTGGGTGGCTATTCCTGGCAGAAGTACAAGCTCGATACGAACGCCGGCTTCGACTTCGATTGGGATCAGGGCGGGTATTTTGTCGGAGGTGGCATCGAAACGGCCATCAACAGCAATTGGACGATCAAGACTGAGTATCGCTATACGCGCTTCGGGACCAAGGACGATCTTCTTTCCGACGCCGGCCTTGTCGGAGTTCCGGACGGTCTCCTCAATCTTGACACCTCGCGCCATACTTTCCAGATCGCAGCCAATTACCGTTTCGGTGCGCAGAACGGCGGCGGTGCTGCCTTCGAGACGCCAGCCTACAACTGGACCGGCTTCTACATCGGCGGCGCTGGTGGCGCCGGTGCATCCGTGCATCAGATCAACGTTCCGCCGCTCGGCGACCTGGAATTCAATGGTCTCGGTGGCGAAGGTGCCTTTGGTGAACTGAACGTCGGCTACGATCATGACTTCGGCAGCTGGGTCGCAGGCGTCATGGTCGATGCACGCTACTCCGGCATGACTTCCGAGCTGGAGCTCGGCGGCGGATCGATCAACGTCGATACCGACTATGGGTTCGATGTGTTGGGCCGCGTCGGCATGAAGATGAACGAATCGACGCTTGCCTATGCGCTTGCCGGCTACAGCTGGCAGCATTTCGATCTGAACGCTTCCGACCCGATCGGCGACATTCTCGACTGGGGTTCCAGCGGCTTCTCGGTTGGTGGCGGTCTGGAAACGGCTCTGTCCAGCAACGTTACCGTTGGTCTGGAATATCGCTATTCGCAGTTCGCCAAGAAGGACTTTTCTTCGGAATTCGGCGCACCTGACGACACCCTTACCGCGACTTCCTCTTTCCACACCGTGCGTCTCGGCGCGAAGTACAAGTTCAACTAAAAGGCCCTCCAGCCAAACAGTTGCAGCCCGTCGGCCATGCCGGCGGGCTTTTTTGTTGCTCGAATCCCTTTTGCTACAAACGCAGGCAACAAAAAAGCGGAGCCAAAGCCCCGCTTCCTCGATGTCGAGATCTGCCGCCGGTTCATCCGCGGTCGGCAAATCGATCGACAATGGCTTTCTATCGCGAATATGCGACGGGAGTACGACAACTGTTTCCAGGGGCTAATCTCAGCCTCAAGCGCGCTCGATGCGGCACTGGTAGCAATTGTTGCGCGCCGAGCGGACATGGACGTAGGCGATCTCGTCGCGTTCCAACAAGGTCTTGGCCCGCCCGGTGATGTCTCCGGTCGGGATCACGCCGCCGCTACCATAGATGATGCGATCATCCCCGCCATAGCCGCGCACGATGTAGTCGGGGCTTTCGAGAATCTCGGGCAGCGCCTCGCTCTCGGCAGCGCGGTCGCACTCCTCGGCATGCAGGAAGATCGGCCCCGTTTCGGCGTAGGGCTGAAGGCTAGGGAATGGCCTGTATGCCAGAACAAGGTAGGCATCGCCGGCTCTTATATTCTTCAAGCAATGCCGGCAAGGCATGCCGTCACCGTCGGAGATCTTTCGCTCGGGCATTTGGCCATAAACATCGATCCCGCCGCGCTGCAGCGTCCTGACATCTTCGGTCGGCAAAGCTTTGAACTGGATGGTCATGGCAAATCTCCGATGTCGTGCCTGGAAATTACGTCCTTGAACCCTCGCCTGCCACCCGATTCCTGCCAAATGTCGAAGAGCCGATCGCCCCTCGGCGATCGGCTCTCATCAAGTCCCGTCGAAGGCGCCGGCTAATTAAAATTCGGAGCTGCGGCTCAACGGATGAAATCGTCGAAGCGGCGCAGCGTCACCCGGCGATTCTGCCAGTTTTCGGTCTGCGTCTGCACCAGCAAAAACTCCTCACCGTAACCAACGGTTTCCAGGGCATGGCCGGGCACGCCGAATTCGCGCACCAATGTGCGCTTCAGCGAAGCGGCGCGCTGTTCGGACAGGGCCTGGTTCGACTGGAAGGAGCCGACGGCGTCGGTATGGCCCTCGATCAGCACGCGGGCGCCGCGATCGCGGCGCAGGATGCGCCGCAGCGCGTCGGCAATGGTCTCGATCTTGTCGTATTGCGAGTTGGCAATAGCCGCCGAACCAAAGGCGAAGTTGATCGACTGGATATCGATCGAGCGGGCCATGCGGCGCAAATCCGGGCGCCGCTTGAATTCACGGATGGTGACGCGCTCGTTCGGCCGCAACTTCACGCGCGGTGCCGCCTCGAGCTTCCGCTCGATCGTGGCGGCCGAAGGCGTTGTCGCCTGGGCTGCGGCCAGGCTTGGCATGGCAATCGCCGCGATCAGCGCAGCGGCAAGTGTACGGCGGGTCAGCATGTCTTCGTCTCCTTCGGCCTTGGCCGCATTGATGGTGCGGGCAACATGCCAAAAGCAGCCTGAAGGGCCGATGAACGACGGGTTCAGATTCGAGCTGGTATCAGCTTCCGGCTAGGGCCGCATGACGCTGGCCGCGCGCTCGGTGAAAGGCAGCGGATGGACGATTTCCTTCTTTTGCGCCACCGGTGCGAAGCCGAGCTTCTGGTAGAGCGGCAGAGCCGCCGGATGATCGAGCGTGCAGGTCTGCACCGTCACCCGCTTCGGCCCGTGCGACCATGCGGCGGCTATCGCGGAGCCCAGGAACCAGCGGCCGATGCCTTGCCCGGTCGCATGTTCCATCATGCCGAAATAGGCAAGCTCGACTTCCTCCGGCAGATGCGGCTTGAGGTCGAAGAAGCCGGCGGGGGCGCCATCGAGGTAGAGCACCCTGATGTCGCGGTCCTCGCGATGGATGCCGGCCGAAAGCTCGTCGTCATCCAGTCTCAGCACATTGACCCAGTGCCATTTGCGCCCCACCCGGTCCATCAGATAGCGGTAGAAATGCAGCGGAATGTCCTTGGTCTTCAGCAGCGCGACCTGACGGTTATACGGCACAGGCGGCGAATAGGCCGGCGGCACATGCATCTCAAGGAACGTCACCGTGACGTCAATGTCTTCCAGCGCGCCGTTTTCCATCGTCTTCATTCCTTGCCGGTCACCACAGGCGTGTCGAAAAGCCCGCCCCACTCCGTCCAGGAGCCGTCGTAAAGCCTGTTGTTCGTATGGCCAAGCGTTTCCAGCGCCAGCGTCACCACCGCCGCGGTAATACCGGAGCCGCATGAAGTGACGACAGGTTTCGACAGATCGATGCCGGCCTCCTCGATCGCCTTGCGCAGGCGGTCCTTCGACAACAGCTCGCCATTTTCCGACAGCGCCGAATAGGGCAGATTGCGCGCGCCAGGCATATGGCCGGAGCGGATACCCGCGCGCGGCTCAGGTTCAGTGCCTGTGAACCGGCCCGACCTCCGGGCGTCGGCGATCTGGCTTGCCTTGGTGTCGACGATCCGGCGCATGTCGGCGAGGCTGGCGACGCGCCCGGGGTCGAAATCGGCATGAAACACGCTTGGCGCGATCTTGGTCGGCTCAGCCGTCACCGGCCTGCCGGCGGCTTTCCAGCCATCGAAGCCGCCATCCAGAATATAGGTCTGGAAGACGCCCATCACCCGGAACATCCACCACGCCCGGGGCGCCGAGAAGAAACCCGGACCATCATAGACGACGATGGTGTCATCGGCCGAAACACCCATGGCGCCGACATACTGGGCGAAATGCTGCGGCGACGGCAAGGTATGCGGCAGGGGCGAATCCGGGTCCGAAACGGCATCCTGATCGAGAAATCGTGCGCCCGGGATGTGGGCCGACTCATACTCGCCGCGCGCATCGCGCTTCTGCGCCGGGAGATACCAGGATGCGTCGATGATCGTCAGGCCCGGCTCGCCGAGACGTTGCTGCAGCCAGTCTGCGTCGACGGTGAAGGGGCTGTCCTCGGCCATTTTGTTCTCCTGCTCGCTTTTTGGCTATCACTGTCCTGTTCAGTTTGCCGGCATCGGCCCAAAGCGGATGCGGAAGCGCCGGTTCTCGCGGCCCTTCTTCTCGATCTTGCCGATGTGGATTTCGCCGACTTCGCCGGTGCTCTTCACATGGGTGCCGCCGCAGGGCTGGCTGTCCACCGAGGCGTTGTCGCCGATACAGACCAGGCGGATCTTGCCGGTGCCGACCGGCGGCCGGACGTTCTTGGATTTCACCAGGCCGGGATTGGCGGCCAGATCCTCGTCACTGATCAGCCTGACAAAGATCGGATGATCGGCCCGCACCAGGTCCATCAGTCCGGCGGTGACGTCCTCCTTGGTGAAGCCGGCATCCGGAGCGTCGAAATCGACACGGCTGTCGTCCTCGGAAACCGAGGCACCGGTGATCGGGAATGGACAGACGACGGTGAGCAGGTGGCAAGCCGCATGCATGCGCATCAGGAGATGCCGCCGCTCCCAGTCGATCGCCAGCCTCAGCGCCTCGCCTACCTGCGGAACCGCCTGCTCCGGCGCTGGCACGTGTATGATCTCGTCCTTGGTCTCACCGGTGAGGGTGGCGGCAATGGCGATGCGGCTGCCATCGCCGCGTTCGAGATACCCGGTATCGCCCGGTTGGCCGCCCGAAGTGGCGTAGAAGATCGTCCGGTCGAGGATGATACCGCCGCGATCGTTGACGGCAACGACCGTTGCGTCCGCCGTCCGCAGGTAGGCATCGTCGCGAAACAGGGCGTCCGTCCTGTTTGCCATCACGCGACCTTTTCGAACGGCACCGGAATTGTGCTCTTCAGCTCCATCCAGCCTGGCACCGGCAGCTGCTTCTCGCGCAGGAATTCCGGGTTGAACAGTTTTGATTGATAGCGCGTGCCATAATCACAAAGAATGGTCACGATGGTGTGGCCGGGACCTAATTCCCTGGCCAGACGGATCGCGCCGGCTATGTTGATGCCGGTCGAGCCGCCGACGCAAAGGCCCTCTTCCTGGATCAGGTCGAAGACGATCGGCAGCGCATCCTCATCGGGGATCTGGAATGAAAAATCCGGCGTGAACCCTTCGAGGTTGGCGGTGATGCGCCCCTGCCCGATGCCTTCGGTGATCGAGCTGCCTTCGGACTTCAGCTCGCCGCTGGTGTAGAAAGAATAGAGCGCGGCCCCCAGCGGATCGGCGAGCGCGATCTTCACGTCCCGGCTTTTCGCCTTCAGTCCGGAAGCGACGCCGGCCAGCGTTCCGCCCGAACCGACTGCCGAGACAAAGCCATCGACCTTGCCGCCGGTCTGGTTCCAGATTTCCTCCGCGGTGGTGCGGATATGGCCGTCACGGTTGGCTACATTGTCGAACTGGTTGGCCCAGATGGCGCCGTTCGGTTCTGTCTTTGCCAGTTGCTCGGCCAACCGCCCCGACAGTTTCACGTAATTGTTGGGGTTCCTGTAGGGCACGGCCGGCACTTCGATCAGTTCGGCGCCGAGCAGTTTGATCGTGTCCTTCTTTTCCTGGCTCTGCGTATCGGGAATGACGATGACGGTCCGGTAGCCGAGCGCCTTGGCGACCAGCGTCAGCCCGATGCCGGTATTGCCCGCCGTTCCCTCGACGATCACACCGCCGGGCTTCAGCAGCCCGCGCTTCTCGGCGTCGCGGATGATGAACAGGCCCGCGCGATCCTTGACCGACTGGCCTGGATTCATGAATTCGGCCTTGCCCAGGATCTCGCAACCGGTTTGTTCCGAAGCTTTGTTGAGGCGGATCAGAGGCGTGTTGCCGATCGCGTCGATCACAGAACGGGGCATTCAGGATTCCTTGTGTAGGTGCGCCGAAACCCTAGAAACCCGAAGCTGCGGTTTCAAGGCAAGAATTTGTCTGGTCCAGTCGCATTTGCAGTGCTGTTGTTGCGTCGGCGCTTCCCGAGGCTGGCCTCTTGCGCCACTGTTCATTTCCGGCTGACGTTGAAAAGCGGCTTTTCATTCGATTTCTTCACCGCTAGAGCAAAGCACCAACAAGTCGACAGGGCGCAGCATGACACTCTACCGGGCTAACCCGAAGCACGGCGTCGCCTGGATCACGGGCGGCTCAAGCGGCATCGGCCGTGCGCTGGCCAGGGATCTTGCTTCCCAGGGCTATGCCGTCGCGGTGACGGCGCTTGACGACGATCCTATCGACACGCTTGTCGTCGAGACCGCGCAGATGCCGGGCAGTGTCACGGCCTTTCCTTGCGATGTCACCGACGAGCCGCGCATGGCAAGAACCGTCGCCGCGATCGAGAAGGAGCTCGGTCCCATCGTGCTCGCCATCTTCAATGCAGGGAACTACATTTCGACGCCGGGGGAGAATCTTGTCGTCAACGACTTTCGCCGGTCCTTCGAGGTCAATTATTTCGGCATCATCAACGGCCTCGTGCCCGCGGTCGAACGCATGCGTGTGCGGGCGCGCGGCCATGTCGTGCTGGTCGGCTCCGTGACATCCTATTTCGGCTGGCCGACAACGGCCGCCTATGGCGGCACCAAGGCGGCCATCAACATCCTGGCCGAGTCGCTGAAGTATGATTTCGACAAGATGAACGTACGCATTCAGGTGTTCAATCCCGGCTTCATCGACACCCCGCTGACCGAGAAGAACATGCTGCCGATGCCGGGACTGATGCCGGTCAGCCGCGCGTCGCGACGCATGGCGCGGGGCATCAAGTCCGGCGGCTTCGAAGTCCATTTCCCGCGCCGGACAAGCTGGCCCCTGAAACTGCTCGGCCTGCTGCCGAGGCCGCTGTGCAGAGGGTTTATCAGCCTGATGACCAGTTGGAAGGCGCGGCCGCTGCATTACGACCGCAAGCCCCCGATCGAATAGGACGCCTGGGAAATCGGCAGGTTCCCCGTTTTGGGCCGCCGTCGCCATGGTTGAGACAAGTGCTGCGTGGGGTCTGCGATGGGGCGACGGATCGTGCTTGCTGTGCTGGGCCTTATCGCCATTCTCGCATTGGCCTTCGTGCTCGGCCCGCGCGTTCGCGTCGACACCACGATCCGTTTCGATCCCTCGCTCATCGCTGACGATCCGCAGGCCTATGTGGCAAAGGCGGAAGCCGCCATCCCCGGAATCCGTGACGGGCTGGAGAAAGAGATCGTCTGGGCCGATCCGATGGTGCATGCCAGGACGCCGCTGTCGATCGTCTATATCCATGGCTTTTCCGCATCCAAGGGCGAGGTCCGCCCGCTGCCTGACGAAGTGGCGGAACAGCTTGACGCCAATCTCTTCTACACACGCCTGACCGGTCACGGGCAGGATGGCGCGGCGATGACGCAAGGCAGCATCAACGCCTGGATCAACGACTATGAGGAGGCACTCGCCATTGGCCGGGCGATCGGCGACAAGGTGATCGTCATCTCGACTTCGACCGGCGGCTCGCTGGCGGTCTGGGCGGCAACGCAGCCCGGTGCATCGGACGGGGTGGCGGCGATCGCGTTCATCTCGCCGAATTTCGGCGTCAAGGCTTCGGGCGCCGAGATCCTGACCATGCCGTGGGGCAAACAGATCGCCAGGCTGGTCGCCGGCAAGGAACACAGCTTCGTGCCGCGCAACGCGCTGCATGAAAAATTCTGGACCACCCGCTATCCGATCGAAGCAACCTTGCCGATGCAGGCGCTGACCGAGCTTGCCTATGGCGCGCCGGTGGAGAAGGCGACCATCCCTGCTTTGTTCATCTTTTCTGATTCGGACAAAGTGGTGCGGGCCGATCGCACCCGCGAGATTGCCGGGCGCTGGGGCGCGCCGCATGAACTGGTTCCGGTCGACGACACCGGCGACCCGGACAATCACGTCATTGCCGGCGACGCGCTGTCGCCATCGACCACGGCGTTTCTGGCGCAAAGGATCGCCGTTTGGATCGAAGCTGTGGTGAAGTAGGCAGACGAAAAAAGGCGACCGAAGCATCGCTTCAGCCGCCCTTTCCTTGGTCTGTCCCGGCAATCAGCCAGCCTGAGCTTGACTGACTACAACGCTGGCTACTTACGCAGCCCGCGCAGCCGGACGCTTGCCGCCGAAGCGACGCTTGTTGTTGCCTTTGAAGGCCGGCTTGGCGCCTTCCGGCTTGCGCTCGCCTGCGAAGGCAGGCTTGTCGCCGAAGCGCTTCTTGCCAAAGCCGTTGCCCTTGTTCTCGCCACCGGGCCGCCTGCCGTCGCGACGCCCATTGCGGTCGTTGCGATCATTGGCCGGCTCGAAGCGCTCGTTCTTTTCAGCCGGATTGCGCTGCGGATCGGGGCTGCCGAGATGGTCGGCAACGATCGGCAGCTTGGTACGGATGATGCGCTCGACCTGGCGCAGCTTGCTGTTCTCGGACGGATCGCAAAGCGTGATCGCGATGCCGTCCATGCCGTTGCGGCCGGTACGGCCGATGCGGTGGACGTAGCTCTCGGCTTCATCAGGCAGATCGAAATTCACGACATGGCTGATGCCGGGCACGTCGATGCCGCGCGCCGCGATATCGGTGGCCACCAGAATGCGCACCGAGCCATCGCGGAAATCGTTCAGCGCTTTCTGACGGGCGTTCTGCGACTTGTTGCCGTGGATGACGGCGGCCTTGAAGCCGTCGCGCTCGAGATCCTTGGTCACCCTGTCGGCACCGTGCTTGGTGCGCGAGAAGATGATGACGGACTTCATCGCCTCATCGGCGAGCATCGTCGACAAAACCTGGCGTTTCTGCTTGGTGCGGGCAAAGACGACGCCTTGCACGATCTCGGCCGCTGCCGTGCTTTGCGGCGCGACTTCGACGCGGATCGGGTTCTTCAGCAGGCCCTTGGCCAGTTCGGCGATTTCATTGGGCATGGTCGCCGAGAACAGCACCGTCTGACGATCGGGCGCGGTCGCCTTGGCGATGCGCTTGACGTCGTTGATGAAGCCCATGTCGAGCATGCGGTCGCCTTCGTCCAGCACCAGCCATTTGGTGTCGGCAAGCACGAGATCGCCTTCACGCACCAGGTCGGTCAACCGGCCGGGCGTTGCGATCAGGATATCGACGCCGGGCGCAACCTTCTTCACCTGGCTGAAGCGCGAGACACCGCCAAGAACGAGCGCGGTCGAGACATGCGCGCCCTTGGCGAGGATCTTGATCGTGTCTTCGATCTGCACGGCGAGTTCGCGCGTCGGCGCCAGAATCAGCGCACGCGCCGTCTTCGGGCGGCGCTTGGTGCCAAGCGCAATGATCTTCGACAAGATCGGCAGCGCGAAGGCCGCGGTCTTGCCGGAGCCGGTCTGGGCGATGCCGAAAATGTCACGGCCTTCCATCTGCGGCGGGATCGCCTGTGCCTGGATCGGCTTCGGCTCGGCGAAGCCAGCGTTGTGGGTGGCCTTGAGCAGCGCGCCCGTAATACCCAGTGCCGCGAAACCGGTGAGTTCCGCGGTGTTGCTACCGGGCAAAGTGTTTTCGTTGGTCAAAATAATCTTCTTTCACGCGGCTTCTGGCCGCAACATCGATGGCGGCAGGGCGCAACCTGCCGTCGAAAAATCTGTGATGAACGACAAGGCGGGCGGACGGGTTCGTCCACTCGGCTGCGCTGTCGTGCCCGCAGGCATCATGCCACGGGGCTTTTTCGCCGCTTTGTGATTTACCGGAAAAAGGGCCGATATACCGGAAAGAGGGAAAACAGACGCAACCAGTCTCATTCGTCGAGAAGGCCGGATTCGTTCCCGGCCCAAGCGCCTATGGGCTGCATATGGCTGAGTTCGCCCTCAATTGCAAGGGGCTTCATGTTGCAGCGCAGCAAAGCCCGTGGCGCAAGCGGCGCTTGCGCTCGCTTGCCGGCACGATTACGACGAAATGCCGCTGGCTTGGGAGGTAATCGATGAAAGACGTTCTCAAGGAACTCGAGCGCCGCCGCGAGATCGCCCGCATGGGCGGCGGCCAGGTCCGTATCGATGCCCAGCACAAGAAGGGCAAGCTCACCGCGCGCGAACGCATCGAGGTGTTTCTCGACGAGGGCTCGTTCGAGGAATTCGACATGTATGTCGAGCACCGCTCCACCGATTTCGGCATGGAGAAGACGAAGATCGCCGGCGACGGCGTCGTCACCGGCTGGGGCACGGTCAACGGTCGTCCGGTCTACCTCTTCGCCAAGGACTTTACCGTATTCGGCGGCTCGCTGTCGGAAGCGCATGCCGAGAAGGTCATCAAGGTGCAGGAGATGGCGCTGCGCAACCGGGCGCCGATCATCGGCCTCTATGATGCCGGCGGGGCGCGCATCCAGGAAGGCGTGGCAGCACTCGGCGGCTATGCCGAGATCTTTCAGCGCAACGTGCTGGCCTCCGGCGTCATTCCGCAGATTTCGGTGATCATGGGGCCTTGCGCCGGCGGCGATGTCTATTCGCCCGCCATGACCGACTTCATCTTCATGGTGCGCGACACCTCCTACATGTTCGTCACCGGGCCGGATGTGGTGAAGACGGTGACCAACGAAACGGTGACCGCCGAGAGCCTCGGCGGCGCCTCCGTCCACACGACGAAATCGTCGATCGCCGACGGCGCCTATGACAATGACGTCGAGGCGCTGCTGCAGATGCGCCGGCTGGTCGACCTGCTGCCGGCCTCCAACACATCGGAGCTTCCCGAGATTGAATGCTACCAGTCGGTCACCGACCATGATTTGTCGCTCGACCGGCTGATTCCCGACAACGCCAACAAGCCCTACGACATCAAGGAACTGATCATGAAAGTTGCCGACGAAGGCGACTTCTTCGAGATCCAGCAGAACTTCGCCAAGAACATCGTCACCGGGTTCGGGCGCGTCGAGGGCCGCACCGTCGGCTTCGTCGCCAACCAGCCAATGGTATTGGCCGGCGTGCTCGATTCCGACGCCAGCCGCAAGGCGGCCCGTTTCGTGCGCTTCTGTGACTGTTTTTCGATCCCGATCGTCACCTTCGTCGATGTCCCCGGCTTCCTGCCCGGCACCGCGCAGGAATATGGCGGGCTGATCAAGCATGGCGCGAAACTCCTGTTCGCCTATGCCGAGGCCACCGTGCCGAAGATCACCGTCATCACCCGCAAAGCCTATGGCGGCGCCTATGACGTGATGGCGTCAAAGCACCTGCGCGGCGACATGAATTATGCCTGGCCGACCGCGCAGATCGCGGTGATGGGAGCCAGGGGCGCGGTCGAGATCATCTACCGCAAGGACATCGGTGACGCCGAAAAGATCGCAGCCCACACAAAGGCTTACGAGGATCGCTTCCTGTCGCCCTTCGTCGCCGCCGAGCGCGGCTATGTCGACGAGGTGATCATGCCGCACTCGACCCGCCGCCGCATCGCGCGCGCGCTGCGCATGCTGCGCAACAAGGACATGCAGAACCCCTGGAAGAAGCACGACAACATCCCGCTGTGAGGCTTTGGCAAGTTACTCTTCTTCCTCCGCGCCGAATCCTGCTCCCATAGTGGCGCGAGCAATACTGCCGCCCCATGGCGTCGCGTGATTGTCGATGCGCATCTGGAAGATGAAATAGGTCGGCGAGCAGAAGCCGATGCCTTTCACCTTGCCGATGCCCGGCGTGTCCGGCGGCAGCGACTGGCACATGCAAGTTACTCTTCTTCCTCCGCGCCGAATCCTGCTCCCATAGTGGCGCGAGCAATACTGCCGCCCCATGGCGTCGCGTGATTGT